>DASTWO010000032.1:0-47983 GCA_035776675.1 Caryophanales bacterium | reverse complement strand
TTCCTTGTCAGGATCGATTGCTCCCGTTTCAAGACCTATGGCGGCCACAATGGGTTTAAAGGATGAACCCGGCGCATATGCCTGGGTAAAGCGATTCCGTAAAGGATTTTTCGGATTGGATTTTAATTGATTGTAATTTTGATGGAACTGATCCGGATCGTAACTCGGAGCGCTGACTAAAGCAAGGACTTCTCCCGTTTTCGGATCAATAGCTGCGGCTGATCCGGCATCATTGTTCTTGGCCAGTTTTTCATAGAGTTTCTTTTGAAGCTCGGCGTCGATAGTCACATGAATGGTTTCACCATTCTCGGGTTTCCTCTCAGCTATGGTTTCCAACTTATTCTGTTCCGAATCCGTTGTGTAAATAACATAGCCGTCCTTCGCTCGTAACTTATCCTCATAAATCGCTTCAAGTCCCGCTCTTCCGATCATGCTGCTTTCATTGTAACCTTTGTCTTTCAGCTTCTTTAATTCCTCGCCGCTAATATTGCCTAAATATCCTGTCAAATGGCCAGCAGCTTCACCGTATGGATACACCCGTTTGAGTCCGTGGCCCTGACCTCGTCTGATACCGGGGATTTCCGATAGCTTATTCAGCTTCTCGGTTTGACTCATGGCCACCATTGTAATCGGGACAAATGAATTTTCCTTAACCCATCCCGCGTCCAATTTATTCTCAATCACTTTTAAAGGAACGCCCGAAATCTTGGATAATTTCTTTTTTGAGCCGGATTGGAGCTTTCCTGGCCAGATTCCAATTTCTACCGATTCCACATTCACTGCAAGCGGCCGGCCTTTGCGATCTACGATTTCACCCCGTCGTGCGTCCAAAGTTCTTCCATGAATCTCAATCTTTGGACCGGAGAGTTCCGGAAAGATCATTTTCGTCGACCAATTGACATACCAATTCGTTGTCTTTTTCTCGTCCTTCTTTGTCCGTTCTTCTTTGACGATTGTAGCCTTTTCCGTAAACTTTACAGGGCCGCCCATTGTATCCATTTTCGCTGTAAACGGAAGCGCGACTTTTCCATTTTCGTCAGGGTCGATCTTCTTCTCTTCTTTCGGTTTTTCGAAATTCGGTTTGACAACAAGGTTTGTAATGTCGAAGTCGTCATAGATCTCTTTGTAACGGTTGATAAATTTTTCTTTCGAAATTTGCTTTTTCGCCTTCGTCGAGAGATGGGTATACATGGCAGCAAAATCTTGTTTCTGCCAGGCGCTTAAGTATTCCCGGAATTGCTCCTGCGGTGTTGGAACCTCATCAGAACAACCCGCGATCATCCATATGAATCCGAAGGCTATTATAGCTTGTGCGATTCTTCTCACAGCATCGCCCCCCTTTTGCTCACATTATAAAACAATTCTCATAGTCTGGCGACAACAAACCATTTCTCCAACATTGACTACAAATTTTTTCGGACAAGAGACGACAAAAAACGCGAATAAGAAGACTGATAGAATTGCCGTGAAATCGGCATTTTCATTTATATGACATCATAACGGAATCATGAAGCGCATTTAATAAGCGGAGAATTTGTGAAGATTTTCCTTGAGATTCTTCATCAGGGTTGTACAATGAATAATAGAGATGAGCAAATATTGAAGAATTGAATATTTATACAAAAGGTTGAGATTGGGGCTAACAGGAGGATTTAATGAAACAGCGTGACCAAAGAGAGAAAAGAAAACCAATGAAAATTGCAACTACATACGGTCTTGTTGGAATCATTTGGGTTCTTTTGACCGATGTCTGGCTTAATTTCCTTCTTGCCGATCCAAAGCTCTATGAAATGATTGAACCAATTAAAGGGGTCTTTTTTGTCTTTTTATCGGGAGCGGCCATCTATTTCTCAATAAAACATTTCTCTGGAAACGATGAAAACAAGGAGGACCGTTCCAAGGAGTCTTTGGAGGAATTCCGGCTGGAAGACGTTGTCGATCATTTGAAATTTAGTGTCTCGATTCTCGACCCAAATCGCCCCGGACATCCAATTACATATGTCAATCGGGAGTTCACGAAATTAACCGGTTATTCTTTTGAGGAAGTGGTTGGGAAGAATTGTTCCATATTGCAGGGAGAGAAAACGGATCCCAAAGATATCGAAAAGTGTACTGAAGTATTGGAAGGGCGGGAGCCGGTTACGCTTGAAATACTGAATTATCGAAAGGACGGCACGACCTTTTGGAATGAACTCGCGATCAGTCCTATCTTTGATTCGAATGGAAAGCTTCTGTTTCATATCTGCCTTCAAAATGATATCACCCAAAGGAAAAATGCGGAAAGTAAGCTCAAAGAAAGTGAACAATATTATAGATCACTGTTTTACCATAATCCAGCTCTGGTTTGTTCGAGTGACAAAAACGGTGTGATCACAAGTGTGAACCCGGCAGTGAAGGAAATCCTGGGCCATGATGTGAGTGATGTCATCAATATGACCTGTTATGACTTCATTGATGAAAGCCGATGGGAAGAAGCCGGTGAGTTTTTCGAGAAATCACTCGAGGGTCATACCCAGAAAGGGCAGATCCAGCTTCATCATAAAGATGGTCATTTGGTTGACTTGGAATCGCTGGTTATGCCGATTGTGGTTGACGGGGAAATTATCGGGATGTACACGGTTGCCAATGATGTGACTGAGTACAATAAGGCTCAGGAATTGCTGAGTAAGGCGGAGAAACTGAATATTGTCGGAGAATTGGCTGCCGGAATTGCTCATGAAATTCGAAATCCCCTCACTTCATTGAAAGGTTTTGTCCAGTTATTGCGGCCAAGTTTAAATGAGAAGAAGGCCTATACCGACGTCATGCTTTCAGAGTTAGAAAGAATTGAACAGATTGTGACCGAGTTGTTATTGTTGGCAAAGCCGCAAACTGTGCAATTCGAAGAGAAAAACCTGCAGGATTTGCTTGAGCATGTATGTACATTGCTCAACACAAAGGCGATTATGAGCAACATTGAAATTTCGCTTGATTATCAATGTGAAGTGACCTGCATTTATTGTGAGGAGAACCAGTTAAAGCAAGTTCTTATCAATTTGTTGAAGAATGCTATTGAGGCGATGCCGGAAGGCGGCGAGATCCGGATGGAGGCAGACAATCCGGATGACGAGCACGTGAAGATTTTCGTCATTGATCAAGGTTGCGGTATTCCGGAGGACAATCTTCCGAAACTTGGAGAACCTTTCTATACGACCAAAGAACAGGGAACAGGGCTTGGCTTGATGATCAGTTCCAAGATTATTAAGGAGCACGGAGGGAATCTCCAATTCAAAAGCGGCGAAAATGAAGGAACCACAGCTGAAATTCTACTTCCCATCTCACCAAAAGCACCGAAAAAAGCATCAACCAAATATCAAATTACCGGATAAAAGGGCTGTCATGATTGGCAGTCTTTTTTCAATAAGACTATAGTTTAAAAGAGGGCGGGAAGGGATTTCTGCTTCCCGCTCCAGGTCAATTTACATTGGGTAGAATTCACGCATGGGAGTTTCCATTCCTTGGCGGTGTAAGGACCAATACAGATTCACCAATTGCTTTTCATGCATGAAGTGCTTTTTGTAGAAATAGATGTGTTTTTCGGGATCAGTGTGTTCATAAAACGTGGCCAATGTTCCATACAAACTGGTCAATTGAAGCTGTTCCGCCAATCGTGGATCCATAAAATTTCTTCCTCCTGATCTTGGGTTACAAGCAGATTATGCAATTCGTTATTTTTGTGTATAGACAACGACCTACCAGATGATGTCCTAAGGAAATTAAAGGCTTGGATCATCGGAGCACCACCATTTCGTTTAAATCCTCAAAACTGGACTGAACATCATCGTTCAGATCAAAAAAATTTAAATTTTTTCCGGCCGGCAGCTATAGGTTTTTGCTGTACTTTGTTTATTTCGAATTGATGAATTTGTTTGACAAATATACTTGTCGTGCATATACTTGTTATAACAAGTATTATAAAATAGGAAGGAGCCGCCCGCTATGGTTGATACGTTTGACAGGGCTGTTGGCTATCCTACGGTCCTGACGGGCCGGAAAATCGTTCACCTGCTTTATTTGAATCTTCGTTTCTATGACATTACGCCTGAACAATGGACCATATTACGATTTCTTGGCGAGCGGGACGGTATTACCCAAAAGGAATTGTCTGAAGCATCAGGGAAAGATCAGCCCACTGTAACAAGAATCTTGAACATCATGGATCGTAAGGGATGGATACGCCGGCATTCGAATAGCGGGGATCGACGCTCATTTTTGATTCGCTTGACAATGGAGGGCAGAATTCTGCTGGATGAGTTGCAGCCGGTGGTGGAAGAAACCTTTTCCGCTGTTCTTGACGGAATTTCAAGCGAAGATTTGGAGATGTTAAAGCGGGTTTTGCGGCAAATGGACGCCAACATGGAGAACGAATTCGACAAACAGAAGATAAAATAATCTTAATCGGGTTTGACCCATTTGGAAAAGTGGGAGAGGTGAACTGTATGAGGGAGGTGTTAGCCTTGGACGACCGGACCTTCAGGGATGCTATGGGCAAGTTCGCTACCGGTGTTACCGTGATTACAACCGCTTTGGATGATGGGATTCACGGGATGACGGCAAATGCATTTATGTCGGTTTCGATTGATCCGAAATTGATTTCCGTGTCGGTGGACGAAAAGGCCCATATGCATGAAAAAATGAAGAAGGCTTCAAGGTTTGCCGTCAGCATCCTGTCGGAAGATCAATTGGAAACATCGATGCACTTCGCTAAGCAAAAGGAAAAAGAAGACATTGAATTTGAATGGTTTAACGGTGTCCCTGTGATTAAGAATGCTCTCGCAAACATCGTGTGCAATGTTTACGATGCTTACAAGGTTGGAGACCACACGTTATATATCGGAGAAGTAATTGATCTTGGAATGAAGAACGCCAATCCGTTGGTTTTCTTCGAAGGGAAATATGGTAAAGAACAATTGAATAAAAGCAGTGTCCTTTAAAGCAAGGAACAAGGGCCGACTTTTCCCGGCATCGGCCCAAAAGAGTGGCTCCTTTTTGTGTGTTGAGTTATTTGTAAGGGCTTACATTCCGGGCTGAAGGGAGTAAATGCTTCATTTGACGGCCGATTTGACAACGATTTCACGATTTTGATAGGAGGAGATGATTTTGTTGGCGGGTATTGCTGAAGCTAAGGAAAGAATAAGAGGTTCAGTCGCTCCAATTGTAACCCCGTTTCGTGAGGATGGTAGTGTGGATCAGGAAACACTGGCGGATCTGGTGGATTGGCATATTGAAAGCGGCAGTCACGGAGTTTCTGTAACTGGAACGACAGGGGAACCCAGTTCTCTTTCAATTGCGGAAAGGGAGAAGGTCATGGAGGTCGCGATTCGAAAAGCGAACGGGAGAGTTCCGGTCGTACCTGGGACAGGATCGACCAATCATGATGAAACGATGCATCTTACGAAGCTATCGCAGGAAATGGGTGCAGACGCGGCGCTTGTTATCGTCCCGTATTATAATAAACCGTCCCAACATGCACTTTACAGGCATTATAAAACGGTGGCGGATGCCGTTGACATTCCTATTATCATTTACAATATTCCGGGCCGTACTGCCGTAAATCTTGAGGTTCAGACTCTTGCCCGGCTGAATGAAGATTGTCCGAATATTATCGGGGTGAAGGAATCAAACAAGGATTTCGAGCATGTCAATCGCGTTTTGCTCAACTGCGGCAGGGACTTTCTCTTGTTTTCAGGAATCGAGTTGCTTTGTTACCCAATGTTGGCGATTGGCGGAGCCGGTTACATAAGTGCCACAGCGAACGTCGTTCCGGACAAAGTGGCTGATTTGTATAACCGGTGGCGTGAAGGGGATGTTAAGGGGGCACAGGACTTACATTATGAATTGATGCCGTTGAACGATGTCTTGTTTAAAGATACAAATCCGGCTCCATTGAAAGCTGCGCTTGGAATGATTGGACGGATCCACCCGAAGCTTCGTCTCCCGATGGATTTGCCTACGGAAGCGCTTCAGGAAGAAATTCGGGCGGTGTTGAAGAATTACACAACCGTTTCGAGTTAACAAAGAGGTCATGGTGGACAATCAAGCTAACCACTATTCATTTTAGAAGGAGTTGATGTTTTTGAAACACGCAAGGTTTATCATCGAAGGCCGAGAGCAAACGGGAATCGTCAATGAACCGATTGTTACAGCGGCTTCGGGGAGAGAATACCGTTTGGAAGAAGTAGAGGTCTGGCTGCCGCCGATCCAACCGAAAACGATGATCGGTTTGGCTTTGAACTATGCGGATCATGCTGATGAACTGGGATTGGACAAACCGCCCGAACCGGTACTTTTCGTGAAACCGAATTCTTCACTTGTCGGTCATAAGGCACCGATTTTCTATCCAAATGGCGCAACCTACATGCATTATGAAAATGAATTGGCTGTCGTGATCGGCCGGCATGGGAGAAACATTAAAGCAAATGAAGCTTTCGATTATGTTAGCGGTTATACAATAGCTAACGATGTGACGGTCAGGGATTTTGTAAATAACTATTATAGGCCGCCGGTGCGCGCTAAAGGTCATGATTCATTTGGACCGTTGGGACCTTATCTTGTTGACAAGGAAGACATGCCGAATGTGAAAAATCTTGAATTGCGTTCCTATGTGAACGATGAATTGAAACAGCATGGAAACACGAAAGACTTGATTCGTGATATCCCGGAATTAATTGAATTCATCAGCTCGTTCATGACTCTTTCACCGAACGATGTGATTTTGACAGGGACACCGAAAGGCATATCCCATGTATATCCGGGTGATAAGGTTCGCCTTGAAATTGATGGGATAGGGGCGTTGGAAAACGAGATTGTCGACGGCCGAACGGAATAATTGATTTCGATCGGCCAGAAATTCTCGGATGATTGATCCAATTTAGTTCGAAATCGATCTGAAATGAGGACTAATTGCACCGAAAATGAAATAATTGCACCAAAACGGAACTTTATTGCGCGAAACTCCGAATTTGCTTTTTACATTGGAGGGGAGAATTTGAAGGATATTCAACTCTACATTAATGGGAAATTTACAGACGCGGAAAGTGGCAAAACCTTTGAAAATATCAACCCGTTTTCAAATGACAAGATCAATGAGATTTCCGAAGGAGACCAAGCCGACATTGATAAAGCTGTAAAAGCGGCAGATGAAGCATTTCGCGGTCCATGGGGGAAAATGAAAGTTGAGGAGCGACTCGGTTATGTCCGGAAAATTGCGGATATCATCGATGAACATGTCGAAGAAATTGCCCGATTGGAGGCAATAGATACGGGATTGCCGATCAGTCAAACGATCAAGCAGGCGTCCCGGGCTTCGAAGAATTTTCGCTTTTATGCGGAAATGGTGTCCAGCCGGATGGTTGGTGAAGCCTACCAGGTTGATGATGAATTTCTGAATTATTCGATTCATAAACCGGTTGGTGTAGCCGGGCTTATTACTCCGTGGAACGCTCCATTCATGCTGGAGACGTGGAAGATTGCTCCGGCTCTAGCAACCGGAAACACGGTAGTGTTGAAGCCGGCAGAATGGTCCCCGCTGACGGCCGATCGACTCGCGGAGATTGTTGATGAGGCGGGTCTTCCGGAAGGTGTTTTTAACGTAGTCCATGGTTTCGGAGAAACAGCCGGTGCGTCGTTGGTATCACATCCTGATGTGAAGTTGATTTCATTTACAGGGGAAACCACGACCGGATCGGAGATTATGAGAAACGGTGCGGACACGTTGAAACGTTATTCGATGGAGCTTGGCGGTAAATCTCCGATTATCGTTTTCGACGATGCGGATTTCGAAAGAGCTCTGGACGCAACTGTCTGGGGAATCTTTTCTTTCAATGGAGAGCGCTGTACAGCTAATTCAAGATTGTTTGTTCATGAGTCTATCGCTGATAGATTTACGGTTGCGTTGAAGGAACGGATTCATAACATTGTCCTCGGCGATCCGTTGGATGAGAAAACACAGGTCGGCCCGCTGATTAATCGGGTTCATTATGACCGGGTCAATTCTTATTTGAAAATTGCAGAGGAAGAAGGGGCACAGGTGGTCAGCGCTGAGGTTCCACAAGATCTTCATAAGGGCAATTACGTTCCGCCGACATTGTTGTTGAATGTTACGAACGACATGAGAGTGGCACAAGAAGAAGTATTTGGCCCTGTCCTTGACGTGATGACGTTCCGCGAAGAAGACGAAGTGATCAAACTTGCTAACGATGTGAAATACGGCTTGGCTGGGTATGTGTGGACGAAGGATATTCAGCGTGGACACAGAGTTGCACAGGCTGTTGATTCAGGAATGCTTTGGATCAATTCGCAAAATGTCCGGGATCTACGGATTCCGTTTGGCGGATCAAAGCACAGCGGGATCGGGCGCGAAGGCGGGCATTACGCATTTGAATTTTACACAGAAACGCAAGTCATTCATGTGGCGCTAGGGGATCACCGCATTCCGCAATTCGGCAAGAAGCAATAAAATAGATTGGGAGGGATCGTTATGCCGGCAAGAACAGGGCAGCAATATATTGACGGTTTGAAAAAGGCGAACAACAACGTTTACATTAACGGACAAAGAGTGGATGACGTTACAGAGCATCCATCTTATCGAAATGTCGTCCGTTCCATGGCGGATTTGTTTGACTTGCAACACGAGAAACCGGAAAAGATGTTGTACAAGTCTCCGACCTCTGGGGATCAGGTAGGGATGTCGTTCAAAGCTCCGAAGACGATTGAAGATCTCATCGCCCGCAGGGAAATGATTTCCGAATGGGCGCGTTACTCGGGCGGTATGATGGGACGCTCGCCGGATTATCTGAATGCCAATGTGATGGCGTTCGGAACGGCTCAAGAATTCTTTGCTGAAGCTGATCCGATGTTTGCTGAAAACGCGAGAAACTATTATGAGTATTGCCGTGAAAATGATGTTGCCTTAACCCATACATTGATCCATCCACAGGTGAATCGGGCAAAAATGCAACACGAACAAAAGGACGCCAATGTTGCACTTCATATTGAGGAAAAAAAGAAGGATGGCATCGTGGTTGACGGTGTTCGATTGTTGGCGACACAAGGCGGCATTACGGATGAGCTTATCGTGTTCCCATCGACGGTGAAAAAATCCGGCGAGAAAGACGATCCGTATTCGATTGCCTTTGCCATTCCGAATAACACCCCCGGCTTGAAGTTTGTCGGCCGTGAGTCATTTGATTACGAGAAGAATCAATGGGATCATCCTCTTGCGTCCCGTTTCGAGGAAGGCGACTCCATTGTCTTGTTCGATCATGTTTTCGTACCATGGGAGCGTGTATTCGTTTGTGAAGATTCGTCGATTTGTAATCGGACTTTCGCGGAAACCAACTCAGTTGTTCATATGTCGCACCAGGTTATTGCGAAAAATGTGGTGAAAACAGAATTTGTGCTTGGTGTTGTGCTCAGTTTAATGGACGCCATCGGCATTGATAAGTTTCAGCATGTTCAGGACAAAGGTACTGAAATCATGCTGGCGCTTGAAACGATGAAGTCCCATTTGTATCGCTCCGAGCACAATGCAAAACTTGATAAATGGGGGAACATGACACCGGATTTCGCTCCGCTGAACGCGGCGAGAAACTGGTTCCCGCAGGTCTATCCCCGTTTCACGGAAATTTTGCGGATTCTTGGCGCGTCCGGTTTGATGGGGATTCCGTCGGAAGCCGATTTCAACAACGAAGAAATTGGAGCGATGCTTCATCGCGCGACACAAGGAAAGAATCTCGAAGGCTATGAAAGAGTGCAGTTGTTCCGCCTCGCCTGGGATTTGACCCTGAGCGCATTCGGAGGGCGCCAAACTCACTACGAATATTATTTCTTTGGTGATCCGGTCAAAATGCATATGGCTTATTTCGAGCAATATGACAAGGAGCCCTACAAGGCTATGGTTAATGACTTTCTGGCCAATACGAAATCCAATAAACCCAATTTCGTGAAGGCGTAAGGAGCGGGTCTTTATGAATTTCAATATCATTCGGGCCGCCCGGGCTGTTGTCAATGTTACGGATTTGAATGAAGCAAGGGACTTTTACGTGAACGCCCTTGGTTTTGTTGAAACAGAATCGGATGGTCAACACCTGTATCTGCGTGGGTTGGAGGAACACAATCATCATTGCTATGTGTTGAGGAAATCGGCTACACCCGGTGTTCATGTTCTGGGTTACAAGGTTTGGTCAGAAGCTGATTTGGAAGCGCTTGCAGGTTTCTTTGAATCAAAAGGGATTCAAACTCATTGGTTGGAAAAAGGAAGTCAACGGGCGGTGGGACGCGCTTTGCGCGTCCATGACCCCGCCACCGGCATTCCCCTTGAATTTTTCGCGGAAATGGAAACCGTGGAGCGGCTTTTACAACACTATCATGAGTACAAGGGTGCTAGAATGCAGCGGATTGATCATTTTAATTGTATGGTTCCGAATGTGCAGCAGGCTCACGACTTTTATCTGAATCATTTTGGTTTTGGCTGTTCGGAATATACTGAAGCGCAGGGCCAGATATGGGCTTCCTGGCTTCATCGTAAACCAACCGTTCATGATGTCGCCTTTATGAATGGTCAAGGTCCGCGTCTTCATCATGTCGGTTTCACACTTAGTGATTCGCAAAGTGTCCTGCATGCCTGCGATGTTCTTGCTTCGTCTGGGTACAGTCATGCGATTGAAAGGGGACCAGGTCGTCACGGGTTGTCCAATGCTTTCTTTCTGTATTTGCGCGATCCTTCCGGAAACCGAATCGAGTTGTATACAGGAGATTATTTAACGAGTGATCCGGATTTTCAGCCAATTCGTTGGGACTTGAATGATCCGAGGCGGGCCACTTACTGGGGCCATCCGGCACCGGACAGTTGGTTCAGTGAAGCGGCGCCATTTCTTGATCTCGACACCGGAGAACCCATAATGACAAAAGAAGGTTCAGTCTCTCAGAAGAAACCGGATTTCATCAGGTAATATGTTTTCTCGCAGACAGGGAATGTTCATAATCTTTATGGTGAACAATAACAATGTGGTGAGACTGCTTTCCAAGCAGTCTTTTTTCCCTTTGGATGATTTTTTTTCGCTGTGAAATGTTATAATAGAATGGATTGCCAGGAAGATAGGAGAAACCGTTGATGGATTTATCGTTTTTTGAATCATCTTTTACTATTGAAAATGTGCGCGATATACTGGAGCATTACCGTTCTTTCGGCCCGATTCTCGGCGTTTCCTTGCCGTTGCTGGAAGCCTTCTTGCCGATTTTGCCTCTTCTTTTGTTTGTTGCCGCCAACGGGGCGGTTTACGGGTTTTGGCTGGGGGCTTTCTTTTCTTGGATCGGGACATGTCTGGGTGCGGTGATTGTTTTTCTGTTGTTTCGTAAATTGGCGAGAGGGCGCTTGAAGCGTTGGTTGGAAAAAAGCCGAAAGGTTCGTGGAACTTTGCAATGGGTGGAACGTCACGGTTTCGGTCCCCTGTTTTTATTGTATTGCATTCCGTTTACCCCATCATCCTTGGTTAACGTAGCCTCCGGCCTTTCCGATGTAAGCTTTCGTTCTTTTCTCATTGCGGTAATGCTTGGGAAAGCGGTCATGGTGTTCATGATTTCTTATGTAGGCTATGACTGGCTTGATATTATCCAAAAACCGTTTGTATTGCTAGGGATCGCCGTAGTAGTTGTCATCTTGTGGATGATCGGAAAACGGGTGGAAATCCGAATGCAGAAGCCGGTCAAGCAACAGCATAATGAATAATTGACAAAACAAAACGGACGCCGAAGCGTCCGTTTTTACTTTGTCCAGTTGAGCCTCCGAAGGATGCCTTTTAAGCTTCCTCGCGGGCCAAGAAAAGGCTCTTTGTTTTTGTGTGGGGTAGAAATCATGGCGCAACTACGCCAGGGGTATTGATTTAACCGATAAATATTTTTCCTTCCGGATAGCGTACTTTCTTTACTTCCGGTGTGGCCAACAAAAATACCAGAGACAACGGCCCAAGTTTGCCGATGAACATCATCGACATGATGACAATTTGTCCGACAACTGAAAGATGTCCGGTCAAACCGGTTGATAAACCTACTGTGGCGAAAGCCGAAACGACCTCAAAGGCAACATCAATGAAAGGAGCCTTTTCGGTCAGACTGAGAATGAAAATCGCTATAAAAATAAACGTCAAGCTTGTGACCACAATCGCGAACGCCTTCATAAAGATCGAATCCTTGATCGTCCGTCCAAAGGCGACAGCTTCTTTCTTTCCGCGTAGAATCTTCTCCACAGACAGCAGTAAGGTGATAAATGTGGTAAGTTTAATTCCGCCACCTACGGATGTGCTTCCTGCTCCAACATACATTAGCAGAATCATTAAAAACAAAGTTGCGTCACGCAGGCCGCCGACTGCAACACTGTTAAAACCCGCGGTTCTGGTTGTAATGGCCTGGAAATAGGCGCCCCACATTTTTCCCCCGAAGGACAAATTCCCTAATGTTTCAGGGTTGTGAAACTCAAGGGAGAAAATCATCACGAATGCAAAGGCGTTAATGATCAAAGTTCCGACAAGCATAAACTTCGTGTGCAGTGTGAGGTCACGAAGATGGCGTGCTTCCCAAAGGTTGACGAGCACAGTAAAACCAAGGCCGCCGATAATGATTAACGAGCTGATCAGAATGTTGACGATCGGGTCGCCGACCCAACGGGATAGATTGTCAGACCATAACGAGAATCCGGCGTTATTAAAAGCGGATATCGTATGAAAGATACTGTAGTAAATCGCCTTTTGCCAACCCATTTCCGAGCTCCAGTACAAGGCTAATAGGAAAGCGATACTGGTCTCAACCGAAAGAGCGAGAATCAATACTTTTTTTACAAGTTTGACGATGCCTCCGCTTGTGGTTTGGTTGAGCGCGCTTTGCATAACGAGCCGTTGTTTGAAGCTGATCTTCTTTCCCATAATCAAAAAAGCGAGAATGGCAAATGTCATGATGCCGAGCCCGCCGACCTGAATGAGGACCATAATGACAATCTCACCGAAAAGAGTGAATGCTCCCGGTGTATCAACAACAATTAAACCGGTGACGGTTGTAGCAGAGGTGGCTGTGAAGAAAGAATCTAACCACGTAATTGGTGTGGTGGTGGCGAACGGGAGTTTCAATAAGATTGCGCCGATAATAATGGTGGATAGAAACCCTATCGCAAGAATTTGCGGCGGATTCAGTCGTTTTTTCTGAGTTCCCGGAATTTCATGTACAGATCGAGCCGTCACCGTGTTCACTCCCTTAAATTTGCGGCGTAAAAATTGCTTTTTGTTTAAACAGAACCTTATACCGCCCCTTCATTCAGCGCGGTCTTTCTTCAATACCTCTATTTTTTCATATGATAAGAAATTCATGTATCAAGCAGGACAGCTGTCGAGAAATCATCCTGTTTGGCCCAGTTGGTCAGCCAATAAATATTTTCCCCTCGGGATAACGAATTTTCTTCACTTCCGGTTTTGCGAGTGAAAACACAAGTGTGAGGGGCCCAAGTTTCCCGATGAACATCAGACACATTACGACAATCCGTCCTGTAACGGACAAGTTTTGCGCCAATCCCAGAGAAAACCCGGTGGTCGAAAAGGAAGCCACAACCTCAAAGACCACTTCGAAAAACGAGGCCTGCTCGGTTAGGCTAAGGATAAAGACCCCAATGAAAATAAACGTTAAACTGACCACAACGACGGCAAAGGCTCTCATGAAAATGGAGTCTTTAATGGTTCGGCCAAAGGCGACGGCGTCCTCTTTCCCACGCAATATTTTCACAACCGACAGGATCAGGACAATAAAGGTTGTGACCTTGATTCCACCTCCGGCTGAAGTACTTCCGGCTCCTATGTACATAAGGATAACGATCAAGAACAAAGTTGCTTCGTGCATGCCACTAATATCGATAGTACTGAATCCGGCAGTCCTTGCTGAAATCGCCTGAAAAAAGGCGGCCCAAAGTTTAGTGCCGAACGGCAGGTTTCCAAGCGTTGCGGGATTCTGGAATTCCAACAGAAAAATCATGATAAAGGCAAACACGTTAAGAGCCAATGTACCGATCAACATAAATTTCGTATGTAAAGTCAGATCCTTAAGATGACGGGAATCCCAAAGGTTTATGAGGACTGTGAATCCGAGTCCGCCGATAATCACCAATACACTGATCAGGATGTTGACGACCGGATCGCCCACCCATCGGGCAAGACTGTCGGACCAAAGTGAAAAACCGGCATCGTTAAAAGCCGAAATCGAATAAAAGATACTGTAATAAACGGCTTTTCCCCATCCCATTGTCGGTCCCCAATACAGCGTCAGCAAAAAGGCAGCTGCGGCCTCAAACGAAAGGGCGACAATCAACAGGTTCTTGACCATTCTGATGATACCGCCAAACGTCGTTTGATTCAAGGCGTTTTGCACGAGAAGCCGTTGTTTAAAGCTGATTCTTTTTCCCATGATCAGGAACACGAATATAGCAAAGGTCATTATGCCAAGTCCGCCGATTTGGATTAAGGTCAATATGATGATTTGCCCGAATCGGGTAAAAGTTTGTAAAGGATCAACGACCATTGAACATGTGACTGTAACAGCGGAAGTTGCCGTAAAGAAGGCGTTCAGCCATGAAATCGGCGTTTTCGTTGCAATGGGCAGCTTTAAAAGGATCGCGCCGATCAGGATGACGGCTATGAAACCCAGGGCAAGAATTTGCGGGGGGTTTAAATGCCATTTTCGGTTTCCGGTCAGTTGTCTAGCGGGTCGTTTCCTCATTCGGTCTCTGCACCTCTCGCGATCCATCAAGATCCAAATTTTCAACATTGAATGCCAAATCTCGTATTCGGTTATTATAACAGAATACGCTTTGAACGGGATAATTTCTTTGATTTTTTGCAAGCTAATGATTAGTATCATTCGTTCATCATAAAGGGGGAGATGGCATGGAATGGCTTTCGATTATTCCGTTTCTGGTCGTGATTCCGCTTGCGATTTGGACAAAACAGGTGCTTCCAGGTCTGATCGTCGGCCTGATCGTCGGTTCGTACCTGGTTGAGCCAAGCGTAATTGGCGGAATCCAGCAAACCATTGCGTATATTGTGCAAAGCCTTGTTACGGAAAGCAATATAAAGGTGCTTATTTTTTTGTATGCCTTTTCCGGGCTTGTCGGCATGATCAAGAATGCCGGGGGCATTCGCGGGTTTGTTGAAATTTCTTCAGAGAAGGTTCAAACGAAAAAAGAAGCGATCATTCTAACGTGGTTATCGACAGTCGGTACATTCAGTGCACCCAATTTCCGTATTGTTACGGTAGCTCCAATCATGAAGGCTTTGTTGGATAAAATCAAAATGTCCAAGCAGGAGTTGGCATTTGTAATTGAAACCACATCGGCTCCTCTAATAGCGCTCGTTCCGATTGCGACGGCCTCGGTCGGTTACATGGTCTCTCTGATCGAAACTTCCTTACAGCACCAAGGGATCAATGAAGAGGCATATCCTTTGTTTATTCGCAGCATCCCGTTTAATTTTTTCTCAATTGTGATCATCTTGCTCGGCGTGTATTTAAGTTTCTTTCACCGCAGTAAGAAATCTGCGACTGATGCCGAAGGGAAAGAAGATGTTGAAAAAGAAGAGGACTGGCACAATTGTCACCCGGCGGTGTCGAAGGATTTACCGGCAAGACCATGGAACCTGATCATTCCCTTGATTCTTGTGATCGGTTTGACCTTGTTCTTAACATGGTGGGACGGCCACTCGAAAGGGTTTGGGTTTTTCGAAGCCTTCATCAATGCGGATGTCCTAACTGCAATGGTGATTGCTCTGATTGTTACGATATTGGTTTCAGCAGTGATTTTTATGATTCAGAAAAATAAGCTTGTCGATTTGATCGCCCGATTTGTGGAAGGTGGAAACGAGTTGATGTCCGTGATTCTGTTGCTGGCGGTTGTTTGGGGATTGACCGCTTCCGCTCAGGATCTTGGATTTTCGGAGTTTGTCACCTCGAATGTGAATTGGATTCCAACGATGTTTGTACCACCGGCATTGTTTATCCTCGGTTCAATCATTTCTTATTTCGTGGGCTCTTCATGGGGAACGTGGGGGATTCTTATGCCTCTTGGTGTTTCGTTGGGTGTAGTTTCAGGAGCACCGCTTGCTCTTGTGATTGGCGCGGTGTTTGCAAGCGGAGCGTTCGGAGCTTTTGCTTCTCCTCTAAGTGACAATACGAATACGATTGGAAAGATATTGGATTTGACAGTAATTAAGTACGCTCGTTTTAAACTGAAGCCGGCTTTGATTGCGGCGGGCATTTCCGCGGTGTTGTATGGCGCGGTGACGTTTGTTCTGTAGCGGATCATCGGAAAACACTGGTCAAATCGGAGAAAATGAAACGAAATCAGCTTTGGCCTTTTGTGGTGCCTGGATTCTGTTATTAACAGATTAGGTACCACTTTCTTTATGTTTGAATAACAGTTCATGCCCATATTTAAGACAACTGCCCAAAACATGCCGGGCTCTTGCCGCATACAATACCAAAAGCAGTGGTCAAAAGCCAGTAGCCGGAGTGGAAAATGTGATGGGTCAAGTCACAATAAAGTTTGAACCCCGTCTGGGTTTTCCGTCATCGAATTTACTAGCATCTGGCGTCTGGCCCCCAGCCACTACAGCCCAAAGAAGGTTCGAAGAAGATGATCATTCCGGCTTCCGCGACACCGTCTTTTTTGATGATGAACAGCTGGGCTCTGATTTCTGTTTTTGGGAGGCAAATATATGGTTATAGAAGTCATTCAGGGAGGAGAAACATTGTGGGCGCTTGCTCAACGTTATGGGGTCAGTGTTGAAAGCATTGTTGAGGCGAATGATATCCCAAATCCCGACAGGTTGGTTGTGGGGCAGGCGCTTGTTGTTCCAACGGAAAATAGCTACTATACAGTGAACCCGGGAGATACTTTATGGCAAATCGCCCGGCGATTCGGAACAAGTATTGAAGCCATTATCAGAACGAATCAAATTGAAAATCCGGGTTTGATTTATCCGGGTCAAGAGCTTGTCATACCTGAATTGAATCAAAATTATACTGTCCAGACCGGAGATACCCTTTGGACGATCGCCCAGGCACACGGAACAAGTATTCAAGCCCTGGCTCAGGCAAATCAAATTCAAAATCTCAATGTGATTTATCCCGGTCAAACCTTGGTCATACCACAAGGTTCGAAACCGGTAATTGAAACGAACGGATACACCGTCAATATGAGTGAACAAGGCGCAGAGATTGTAAGAAACGTCGGAGAACATTTAACGTATTTAAGTCCATTCAGTTATAAAGTTCGATCCGACGGCACGCTTATACCTCTAAACGATGAAGCAGTATTAGCGGCAGCCCGCGAGGAAAACGCTACGCCCATGATGGTGATCACAAACTTCGGAGCGGAAGGTTTCAGTTCCGAACTGGCCAACACAATTCTTGGAGATTCCGCGCTTCAAGAAGAATTGATCACCAATATTCTTCAGATTATGGGGCAAAAAGGCTATGAAGGCTTGAACATAGACTTTGAATATGTGTTTCCACGTGATCGGGAAAATTATAATGAGTTTCTAAGGCGTGTGGTAGACCGCCTACACTCGGAAGGATATTTCGTATCGACAGCTTTGGCTCCGAAAATAAACGATGAAATGCAAGGCTTACTTTATGCTGCGCATGATTATGCCACCCACGGGGATCTTACTGATTTTGTCGTATTAATGACATATGAGTGGGGATGGGCAGGCGGCCCGCCGCGTGCGATTTCCCCAATTCCTGAAATGCGTCGGGTTCTCGATTATGCGGTAACAGTCATTCCTCGTGATAAAATATTGATGGGCTTTTCAACGTATGGTCGTGATTGGCCGTTGCCCTTTGTAGCCGGTGAAACGATAGCCACTTCTGTCAGCGAACAGACAGCGGTCAATTTGGCAGCGGAACATAATGTGGCTATTCAATATGATTCCGATGCTCATGCGCCGCATTTCCGCTATTATGATCAGGAAACCGGTTGGCATGAGGTATGGTATGAAGATGCTCGAACCGCGCTGGCCAAATATGAGTTGGTCAAAGAGTATCAACTTCGTGGAGTGAGTTATTGGGTGCTGAGTTTTCCATTTCCGCAAAATTGGCTTGTTCTGGAGGATCAATTTATTGTCAAGAAGCTGTAAAGAGGGCAAGCGAAGAATGTAATACCGGAAAGAGCCCGAGGCTTGTGGTATGCTCCCTGTCAAGTAGACAGGGAGCAGTTCATTGAACCCCGGGTTCTTTCATTTTACTGCTGCAATTGTCCATTGTTGAGATTGCTGGCCGGTTGATAACCATTCATTATGGTTCGTTCGGCTTGTTCCGGAAGCGTCGGGACCTGGTAATAACCGTTATTATTCATATAAGTCCATGTTTCGTATGCTTGATCGGCACAGTTTGCAGCGCCTTGAACCATCATGTCACGGATTTCCGGATCGCCACATTCCAGGGCAGCATGCATTCTTAAAGTAGCTGAAGCTTTGGCACAGCCAAGCATGCCTGAGGAAATGTCATGATCATTCATTTGTTGAGTTGAAGTGTTCGGCATTTCGGCGGTTCCAGCTCCTGCATTGTTCATGCCGTAAGCCGGAGTGGTATTTTGCATCATGCGATAATCGCTTCTCATTTCTGAGTGGTTCTTCACAGTTTGCAACATTTGATTGTATTCATCGGTCATGAAACGAATTTGATTTTGTAATATATTTTGCAGCTGTGGATCTTGGCAATAAGCAGCGTAAAGCTGAAATTGATTAATCCCGTCTATCGTGTCCGTCAACACTTCGTGAATTTCCATCATTTCATGGGCTCCGTAAGGCTTATGCATGGTTGAACCTCCTGAGGGGTGATGTGGTACAGAAGATATTTTGATACAATCACCCGGTTTTCATTCGCGAATAAAAACATCTATCCGGTAGAAAATAAGCGAAAGAACGCCAATTCTAACCTCTTTAGAAAGGAGGCCGGTACCATGCAGGAAAATCAACGGCTGATCAATTTCTTGAATCAGGAAGTTTCAAATTTCGCTGTTTTATACGTTAAGCTTCATCGTTACCACTGGTTTATTCAGGGAAGGCATTTCTTCACACTTCACAAGAAATTCGAAGAATTGTACGAAGAGGCTGCCGGATATATGGATGAGTTGGCTGAGCGTGTGTTGGCGATTGGTGGAAAACCGCTGGCGACAATGACGAAGTATTTGGATGAAACAACGCTGAAGGAAGCGGAGGCTGACGACAAGGAATCGGAAATGCTTTCAGTATTGCATGCGGATTTGGCGCAAATCGCCGCAGAATTGAAAGAAGGGGAAGATCTGGCTGCCGAGTACGAGGACGAGCCTTCCGCGGATTTGATGATACAGATAGAAGGTGCTCTTGAAAAGCACGCCTGGATGTTAAGAGCGACAATGGCGGATAAATAGCAAGAATTGAGGCTTCGCGAGAAATAAGCGGAGTCTTTTGTTCGCTCTGGGCACGACAAGCCAAATTCCGCAAAGATGTATATCAATGAAACTAAATTTCCGTATCGCTGTGGGGAAGGGTTTTCGCATGATTTATCGAATACAAAAGGAAAAGAGGGAGGTGTCGCTGTTTGAATCACTTTATTCTGTTTGCCCATCCAAAGGCGGACAGTTTTAACGGGGCGATTCTTGATACATACAGAGAAGCTTTGAAAGGACAGGGACATAACGTTGAGGTGCGCGATTTATATCGTCTCGGATTTGATCCAATATTATCCTGGGAAGAGTACCAGGAACAATTTCAAGGTGCTTATGCTGATGATGTCAAAGGAGAACAGGCCTATATCGAGTGGGCCGACGCCGTTACCTTGATTTATCCTGTTTGGTGGGCTGGATTGCCGGCTCTCGGAAAAGGTTATCTGGATCGAGTGTTCACGTATGGCTTCGGTTACGAATTGGACGGGGAAAAACCGATTCCATTATTAAACGGGAAAAAAGCCGCGACGATTTTTACGAGTGGAACACCAGAGAAGATTTATGAAGGAACAGGAATGGCGGACAGCTTGAAACAAATGCTCGAAGATGGCCTGTTTGACTTCTGTGGATTGGAAACAGTCGGCCATCTGTATTTTGGAAATGCGGTGTTGGCGACTGCTAAAGAACATGAACGAATGCTTGAAGAGGTAAGGATGCTGGCAACAAGGTTTTAAGGGGAGGGAGTAGGTTTGATTCGCCAACTTACGGAAAAGGACAACGAAAGAGTAATGGCTTTTTTATCAGATGAGGCAGCATTTAATTTGTTCACCATTGGAGATATTGAAAATTTCGGATATGGCAGCGATTTTCAGGATATTTGGGCGGATTTTGATAAAGCGGGTGACATGAGAGCTGTCTTGTTGAGATACTATGATTCTTATCTTCCCTATGCAAAAGGGGAATTTGACACATCATCGTTTACCCGGTTGATCAAGGACCGAACGGATCTGAAAGTGGTGCAGGGAAAAGCTGACGTTATGGATCGGTTCAGGTTTCATGAATTTGCCGGTTTTCCGCTTATGGGAAAACGATCGATGTATTTTGCTGAATTGAAAAAGTCTGATCGATTAGATGGATCGGATGATTCGAACAAGGTCAAGAAAGCTCGAGTTGAAGACGTTGATGGCTTGTTGAAGCTTCACAATCAAATTGAAGAATTCTCGGCAATACCGCCTGATCGGGAAAGACTGGTACATAAGATGGAATCAAAATCCGGACGAACGGTGATTATCGAAGAAAGAGGGGAAATTGTAGCCTCAGCTTCAACAACGGCGGAAAATACCTATTCGGCTATGGTTGTTGGTGTTATGACAAAGCCGGGTTGCCGTAGAAAAGGTTATGCCAGCATATGTATGTCGGCATTGTGCAGAGAAGTTTTAGAGGAGGAGAAAACGCTTTGTCTGTTTTATGATAATCCTGAGGCAGGAAATATATATAAGCGGCTTGGGTTTCATGATATTGGAATGTGGGATATGTATTTAAAGGAATCGTAGAAGGAGATGAGACAAATGGCAAGGCAATTGGTGGATGCCGAGTGGTTGGTCCAGCGTTTGAGGAATGACAACGTAGTTGTGGCTGACTGCCGATTTGAACTGAAAGATGCAAAGGCGGGACGGCGGCAGTATGAACAAAGCCACATTCCCGGTGCCGTATATTTCGACCTTGAAGAGGATTTGTCTGGTCCGGCAGGGGAACATGGCGGACGTCATCCACTTCCCGATATCGATGCTTTTGCGAAGAAGGTTGGCGATTCCGGTATCGATCAATCGAAACAGGTTGTCGTTTATGATGATCAAAACGGCTCGTTTGCGGCGAGATTATGGTGGATGCTGGCCTATTTAGGACATGATAATGTTTCGGTGCTGGACATCAGTTATTCAAAATGGCTGGAAGCAGGTTATTCGGTTTCAAGTGAACCGCCACACCCGGAAGAATGTGAATTTGTTCCGCACGTTCGCTCGGAAATGGTAGTGGATATTGAGAAAGTGAAGCAGGAGAAGGATAAAGATGAAGTTATGCTCATCGACTCGCGGGCGCCGGAACGGTACCTGGGGGAAACGGAACCGATAGATCCGAAAGCCGGACACATACCTGGCGCCATTAACCGGTTCTGGAAAGAAAATGTTGGAGATGACGGCAAATGGAAAACGCCGGATGAATTGAAAGAAGAGCTGAAGCCGTTTGATGATAAGGATTTGATCGTATATTGCGGATCAGGTGTAACCGCGAATGCCAATGTGCTTGCTTTGAAGGCAATCGGAAAAGAGGCACGTCTTTATGTCGGCAGTTGGAGTGACTGGAGCTCATATTCAGAAAACCCGGTAGAAACGAAATGAAGAAAGGGTTTGGCGAATTCCATAAAAGGGAAGAGAATTAATGTCTCAAATCAAAAGGAGCGATGTATAGAAATGAAAGTTACATATCATGGACATTCGGTTGTGATGGTTGAAACGGGCGGCAAGAAAATCTTGATTGATCCTTTCATTACAGGAAACGGCCAATGCGACATCACCCCAGATGATGTGGCTCCAGACGTCATTCTACTGACACACGGCCATAACGATCATGTCGGGGACACAGTTGAAATTGCAAAGAAGAATGATTCTTTGGTTGTCGCGACCTTTGAACTGGCGACCTACCTTGGGTGGCAAGGATTGAATGTACAGCCGATGAACCTTGGCGGTTCATTTGATTTCGATTTCGGAACCGTGAAATTAACTCAGGCCTTTCATAGTGCCAGCTTTACAGAAGAGGATAATAAGAATATTATCTATACGGGCATGCCGGCGGGGATTTTGTTGACAGCAGAGGGCAAAACCCTTTTCCATGCTGGTGATACAGGATTGTTTTCCGATATGAAATTAATTGGAGAACGGAATGCAATTGACCTGGCGTTTCTGCCGATTGGAGATGCACTTACAATGGGGCCGGAGGATGCCACGGTTGCCGCTGAATGGTTACAGGCGAAAACGGTAGTCCCCATTCACTACAACACGTTTCCGTTTATTGAGCAAGATCCGGATGAATTCGTAAGCAGATTGAAAGGAAACGGAAAAGCGTTAAAATCCGGAGAATCCATAGACTTATAAAGACTAAGCACCAAATGGGCGTTGTGATCCATTTGGTGCTTTTTTTTGTTTGAGCGGTCGCATGAGGTGCTTCTTTTTTGACCTGTTCTTCATATAATGGCGGTAAGGAGGTTGATCCACATGAAGAAACAAAGACTCATTCTATCGTTGTTATCGATTGCGGCTCTTGCTTATTTCGCTCTGCCGCGACTGGAATTACACGGCAGTTCACTGGGAGCCTGGTTTTCCTGGATTTGGCTCGGATTTTGCCTGATTGCTCTTGGGGGAAACTTGGCCAGTTTGTTGTATGAACCTAAGACTAAGAACCGTAAACAAGGTAGGAAAGAAACCAAACCACTGCTCGGGCGGAGGCGTGAACGCGGAACCGGCATTTGATGTTGGGGGGAATCCTTTGTATAATTGATACAAGTGAAGAAAATGTCGGTTCCTACAGAAAAGATTGGTGAAAACGTGGCCACAAAACATGAACAAATCTTACAGCATATCGAAGGTTTAAAGGTTGGCAGCAAAATATCCGTTCGCGGGATTGCGAAAGAATTGAATCTCAGTGAAGGGACGGCCTATCGCGCGATTAAGGACGCCGAAAATCTAGGATTTGTCAGCACGATTGAAAGGGTAGGCACGATCCGGATTGAAAGAAAACAGAAAGAAAATATTGAGAAATTGACTTACGCCGAAGTGGTGAATATTGTCGACGGCCTGGTTCTCGGAGGGCGTCGGGGGTTACATAAATCATTAAATAAATTTGTCATTGGCGCTATGAAGCTGGAAGCGATGATGCGTTATGTGGATGCGGGGAATCTGGTCATTGTCGGGAACCGGGATCAGGCGCAGAAAAACGCGCTGAAGGCGGGAGCGGCGGTATTGATTACTGGTGGTTTCATGGCTGATGATGAAAGCGTTGCTTTGGCGGACGAGCTTGAATTACCGATTATTTCTACAAGCTATGATACTTTCACTGTGGCTGCGATGATCAATCGTGCTATTTATGACAGGTTGATCAAGAAGGAAATTGTCCTGGTTCAGGACATTTTGATCTCGATTGATGAGGCGCATTTCTTGTTAACGACAGACACAGTCGGAAAGTGGCATATTCTCAATAAGGAAACGGGGCATAGCCGGTATCCGGTTGTCGATTCCAATATGAGAATCCTGGGGATTGTTACGGCAAAAGATCTTATCAATCATCCAGCCGATATGTTGATCGGGAAGGTGATGACCAAGAATCCGCTAACCGTAAGCGAGAATACGTCGCTTGCGACAGCAGCGCATATGATGATATGGGAAGGTATTGAATTACTTCCCGTAGTCAACGCCTATCAGAAATTGCAAGGATTGATCTCACGTCAGGATGTTCTTAAAGCCTTGCAAATGATCCAACGGCAACCACAGGTTGGACAAACCATCGATGATCTGATTACCGGCCAAATCACAGATGCTTCTGATGGCCAGAATATTATTTATCGTTGTGAAGTTACACCGCAAATGACAAATTATTTAGGCTCGATTTCCTACGGAGCTATTACAACACTTGTCGGTGAGGCGGGAAGCAGAGCTCTCCGCAAATATAAAAAGGGCGATCTCGTCATTGAGAATCTGACGCTTTACTTTTTAAAACCGGTACAAATAGAAAGCGTCATTGAGATCCGCCCGAAAGTTCTTGAAATCAGTCGCCGATATGGAAAACTTGATGTCGAGGTGTTCCACGAAGGCGCCGTGGTCGGGAAAGCGATGATGACCGCCCAACTTATCGATCGTCATTAGTACGGTTGCGGCGGGCTTCTTCTGCCGCATATGGTAGGAGGTAGCGATACAGCTTAACATTTTGATAGACGTAGAATCCACCGATCAAAAAGAATACGATGCTCATGACAATAACAATTGTCGATTGTCGCAAATACAGCTCGTTCATCCCGAAGAAGATTAACAACAGTCCGAGAGCAATCGATGCTTTCGCTCCAACCCAACGCCTTTCGTTCGGGCGTTTTTTCATTCGTAAAGATTTAGCTTTGTAGAAGATGTACATTACAAAACTTAGGATAGTAAGAATGACCAGAATCGGCATGGATGTTCCCCCAAATGAAGTAAGATATGGCTCTTCAGACAATAGGTACTGGAGAAAAGCATGCCAGCCTGTCCGAAACAGCCGATTCTATTGTAACCTTGATAGCGGGGAAAAATCCATCCAGAAGGAGAAGCTCTATGAAGGAACAAATCCTGAATACCATCGAGCAATACGAAACCATTATCATTCACAGGCATGTCCGGCCCGATCCGGATGCTTTAGGTTCGCAGGGCGGACTTGCGGAGTTGTTGAAAACGGCTTTTCCCGATAAAAAAATTTACACTGTCGGTGAGGAAGAAAAAACGTTGATGTTCCTGAATCAAATGGATGAGATTAAAGACGAGATATTTGAAGGAGCGTTGATTATTGTATGTGATACGGCCAATGCGCCGCGAATCAGTGATGAACGTTACGAAAAGGGCGATTTTCTAATCAAAATCGACCATCATCCGAATGAAGACCCATATGGGGACTTGATTTGGGTGGATCCGACAGCCAGTTCCGTCAGTGAAATGATCTATGAATTCTATGAATACGGCAAGGATCGCGGGCTGGATCTTACTGACCAGGCGGCCAGGCTGCTTTATGCGGGTATTGTTGGCGATACGGGCAGATTTCTGTTTAACAATACGACGAAGAAGACCTTTCGTACTGCCGGTATGTTACGTGAGTATGAATTTTCGATCGGAGATCTGTATGCGGAATTGTATCAAGTTCGGATGAATGTCATGAGGCTGAACGGCCACGTATTACAATCCTTTGAAATGTCTTCGAATGGAGCGGGGCATATTCAGTTGCACGGAGAAATCTTGAAGAAGTTTCAGGTTTCAGCAAGTGATGCTTCCCAGCTTGTGAATGCCATTTCGGATGTGGAGGGGATTAAGGCATGGGTGTTTTTCATTGAGGAACCGGATCAAATTCGCGTTCGTCTTCGCTCAAAAGGCCCGATTGTTAACGAAATTGCGAAAAGGTATGGCGGCGGCGGACACCCGATGGCAGCAGGTGCGACAATCTATCAGTGGGAAGAAGCTGATCAGGTGCTTAAGGATTTGGAAGAAGCCTGTAAAGCGTAAAGCGTTCTTGCGGATCAAAAAAAGCTTACGCAGGGAGCGCAAGCTTTTCCTAGACAAACTTCTTTGGGATAAACCATGAACCGATTGTCGTTTCTTCTATGAAGACGTCCATGTTCAGCTTTGATAATTCTCTCTTGATTAAACGAGTCAATTCATTCGATTCGGCAAAGGCAGAGTAACCGTCCTGGATTCGCTGTACTTTCGCTTTTGCGAGTTTCTTGCGATTCATAATCATTCGATTTACCTCCTTTGGGAAAGACACGGCTGTCCTTTGAAAAGACATTTCCTGCCTCTCACATGATCTATTTTATAGAAAAAGGAGGATTATTGCGACGGTTTTGCCCCGATGTCACAGAACTGTTACTTTATTCGGCAGAAGCCTTAGAATTCTGCCGAATAAGAGGAATCTCGGACTAAGAACGCCGCGTCCTGCGGCAACGTCTGAGTGACCCACATCGTGTTGGCCAGAATGATTTTTTTCGACATTACTTGATCTTTTCAATTTTGACTCCGACTTTGATAACGGAAGTGATGATAAGCGTTTGGACTTCAAGGTGGTACTTGTTATCCTCAATCTCAAAGGTTTTGTTCTCTATGGATTGAATCAAGATTTCACTGTTGCCTCCGACTGTTTCCAGGTCTTTAGTCAATAACGAGGATAATTGTTTCTCTACGTCTCTGTTTAAGGTAGAGAGGGCAGTGTCTCCGAGCTCGCTTTCTTTCTTGTTTACAAATTTCACCTGAATGTCTTGAACCGTCAATTTTTTTTCCAATTTCTCGTTTTCTTCTTTGACATCATCCAGCCAGATATCCTTTTCATCCTGCAATTCGGCGATTTTGTCCTTTTGTTTGTTGATCAGATTAATTTGGTCTTCTTGAGCCTGGCCATATAAAGTGATGAAGAAAACCCATCCGATCACCGCGCCAAGGAGGAACCCGACAATGAAACGCTGCCAACCGGGGGAATGATAGTGTTGCGGGATCCGCATTTTAACTCATATCCTGTTGAGTCAACCACTGAATGATTCCCGCCCCTGTGTAAGCTCCGGTCATCGCTGAAAGCAGGACGAAAATTTGCTTGAAAACCTCGCTCGGTGACCCCAGCATAAAGCCTTTTTCAAGGTTCGTGATGGTATCGAATGTCCCCCCGATTGCGGCCACAACTGCCCAGATTTTTAGGTTGTTTGCCAACGTCATCATAGCTGTCAATGGAGGTTTGCTTACGAAAAAAGCCCCGATTCCGCCGATAATTGCACCGCCTATAATCACTCCGAAGGCCACGAAAAAGTCCAATATGATACTTTGAAGAAAATCCCGGAAAGGCACCGGTTCCATCTCATTCATCCTTTCGTTTGAGAAGAGGTTGGATATAGACTGATTCTTTTGATTCAGGGTCAAGTCAATCGTCACTGCGGATGTGTATGTTTTCCAATCTCTCACTCAGACTTCTTATTTCTAAAATGTATGGGACAAGGTCCGAAAGTATGCCATTCTTAATAGGTAGATCGAAGGGACAATTGGCAGTGTGTTTTTCTATCTTTTTCTTGTAGTGCGGTCGTTATATAAAATTATTTATATGGAACCTACGTTCCCTCTTGTGTTATAATAATGGCATTATATGATGTTGAACAGAATCCGGGTCTATGGGATGATAAAGGCCGGAAATACAATGTGGAAGCCTTATGCAGTATAATGAAAGGCGAGGAGAGTTGCGCGATGGGATTTGTCCATCTTCATGTCCACAGTGAATATAGTTTACTTGAAGGTGCGTGCCGGGTCGAGGCGCTTGCGGAGAGAGCCGCAGAACATGGCTTTGATGCGGTTGCCCTTACGGATAAAGCTGTCATGTACGGGGCCGTGCCTTTTTATAAGGCTTGTCTTAAGCACGGTGTTAAGCCGATTATCGGAATGGAAATTTACATAGATTTAACTGACGCCGGCGAACAACCATTGCCTCGAAACCGCAAAGCGGCTTCGCTCGTGTTATTGGCAAAATCGGAAGTCGGATATCGGAATTTGCTTAAACTGAGCAGTCAGGCTCAGTCCGGGCGTTTTAGTACGTATCCAAGCCTGCAGAAAGAAGATTTGTCGGCATGCAGTGAAGGTTTGATCGCGTTGTCGTCAGGCTTCGGAGGGGAAGTCGAGCAATATCTACTGAAAGGTGAACGGGAGAATGCCAAGAAAGCTGCCGGGTTTTATACTGAAACATTCGGTGATGATTTTTATCTGGATATTCAGGATCACGGTGTTGCAGATGAAAGGCGGTTAAATCTTGAGATCATTGAATTGGCTAAACAATCGGGAATCCCGGTCGCCGCTTCGAATGATGTGCATTACATTGAGAAAAAAGATGCCGTCGCCTTTGATTGCTTAGTTTGCATTAAGAACGGGGAAAAGTTAAATGACGAAGATCGGGAAAAACTCCCTTCTCGTGAATATGATTTCAAATCGTCTGATGAAATGGAAGTTTTGTTTTCCCATATGCCGGAAGCTGTTGAGAATACCAAACGAATCGCTGAGCAATGCAACCTGACCATTGACTTTGACCGTTCAGTTCTCCCGGCTTATCCATTGCCTGAAGGGACAAATGCCGCACAGTATTTGCGTGAACAATGTGAAAAAGGGCTGTCCGAGCGGTATGGCGATGCATCAGAGGAAATTCATAATCGGCTCGATTATGAGCTGGGTGTCATTGAAGACATGCAGTATTGCGATTATTTCCTGATCGTATGGGATTTTATGAAGTTTGCTCATGAGCAAGGGATTATGACCGGGCCTGGACGAGGTTCGTCCGCCGGCTCACTTGTTGCTTATGTACTTGAAATTACTGACGTGGACCCTGTTAAACACGACCTTCTTTTTGAACGATTCCTGAATCCCGAAAGGGTGACGATGCCGGATATTGATATTGACTTCTCTGATCTAAGACGCGATGAAATGATTCGTTATGTTGCCGGGAAATACGGACACGGGCATGTGGCTCAAATTATTACATTTGGGACGCTTGCGGCTCGGGCGGCCGTTAGGGACGTCGGGCGTGTTTTGGATGCACCCTCGAAACTCGTCGATTCTGTCGCCAAGAAGATTCCTTCACGACCCGGAATGACGTTAGAGAAGGCGAAGCAAGAATCCGCGCCTTTGAAGAAACTGTTGCAAGAATCTCAAGAAGCTGTCAAGCTGTTCGAAATCGCGGAAACGATTGAAGGTTTTCCCCGTCATTCATCGACTCACGCTGCCGGAATCGTGATCAGCAAGGACCCGTTAACAGATGTCGTTCCCCTTCAGGAAGGACAAGAAGGTATCGCCTTGACGCAGTACTCGATGGATATTCTTGAAGAGCTTGGGTTGTTGAAGATGGATTTTCTCGGTCTTCGCAATTTATCTCTGATCGAAAATATCTTGTGGTTGATTGAGAAAGGGACGGGGCGGCACGTTAATTTAAAGGAAATTCCCTTTGATGATCGGAAAACATTTGAATTACTTGCAGCCGGCGATACAACTGGTGTCTTCCAACTCGAATCGGATGGCATGCGACAGGTTTTGAAAAGATTGCGTCCCACTCATTTTGAGGACATTATCGCCGTCAATGCTTTGTACCGCCCGGGCCCTATGGATAATATCCCGACATTTATTGCCGGGAAACACGGCAAGCGTAAGGTTACGTACATTCATGATGATTTGAAACCCATTCTTGAAAGAACTTATGGCGTCATTGTTTATCAGGAACAAATCATGCAGATCGCCTCGAGAATGGCTGGTTTTTCGCTTGGGGAAGCCGATTTGCTGCGAAGGGCTGTCAGTAAAAAGAAAAAAGAAATTCTGGACACCGAGAGAGAGCATTTCATCAAAGGCTGCGAAGTTAATGGCTACCAAACAGACACGGCGGAAACTGTGTATGATTTAATTATGAGATTCGCTAACTACGGTTTTCCGCGTGCTCATGCAGCCGCCTATGGTGTCATTGCTTATCAACTCGCTTATTTAAAAGCCAATTATCCAAATTATTTCATGGCGGCTTTACTTTCCGGCGTTACCGGTGACCATGATAAGCTTGCACAATATATTCGGGAATTAAAGACAAGAGGCATTCCTCTTTACCCGCCGTCCATCAACAAAAGCGGTATTGTCTTCATTGCGGAAGGTGAAGGAATCCGCTTTGGGTTGCTGGCGGTGAAAAACGTCGGCTCAAAGGCGGTGAAGGAGTTAATTTCCAGACGGAAAGACCATCCGTATAAAGATTTGTTCGATATGTGCGCACGTGTGTCTTTAAAGACAGTCAATCGAAGAACTATTGAATCACTGATCTTTGCCGGAGGCATGGATGAATTCGGAATTGACCGGGCGAGGCTTATCACTTCATTGTCGGCGGCGGTTGAATATGGAGAAACCGTCCAGGAGAAAGTAGACGGTGGACAAATCCAATGGTTCGAAGGCGGGAAAGAGAAGCCGGATTATGAGCAAGTCCCACCGTTAGCGGTGAATGAAAGGCTGAAGTTTGAAAAGGAGGCTCTCGGCTTCTATCTGTCCGCCCACCCGCTTGAACAATACGACTCAGTATTGAAGAATGTTGAACATTCAAAGGTTAACGAATTGGAAGGCTTTCGGGAGTCGCAATCGGCTCGAACAGCGGGAATGGTTTCGAAGGCGAGGTTCATTCGCACTAAGAAAGGTGATCCAATGGCCTTTATCACTTTAAGTGATGATACCGCCGATGTGGAGGTTGTTGTATTTCCGAAGCTCTATAACCGGAACCCCCTTTACTTTGAGGAGGAACAGTTTCTTTTACTTGAAGGAACCGTTCAGAAGGAAGAGTCTTCACTGAAATTGATAGCTGAAAAGGTGATGCCGTTAGATCAGATTGGCAGCAAGAAAAAGGAAAAGCCGTCGAAACAAACGCTGTTTCTGAAGGTGGAGAAGCGCCACCGGCAACATGGTACGATGGCAGATGTGAAAGAACTGCTTCAGAAATTCCACGGCAATGTTGAAGTTATATTATATTATTCGGATGAAAACAAGTCTGTTCGTTTGCCGGAATCTTTCAGTGTGGCCCCCTCGCAAGAATGTCTTGGTCAGTTGCGGGAGAGACTGGGCGCGAATAATGTCGTTTTGAGAAAATAAACATTCGTTTTAATGGAAGGCTTGTTTTGTTATAATGAAATTTAGGATTGTCCGGGAAGAAGGGAATCTTTCTCTCATAAGGATTCGATACAAATATGGTTGTGTCAGATATGGATTGTAAAGGAGCGTGAAGCGATTGGCAACGACTCGTGAAGAAGCTTTACATATACACAGAGTCAACCAGGGGAAATTAGAGTCCAAATCAAAAGTTCCCGTTCGGAATGCGAAGGATTTGAGTCTCGCTTATTCTCCCGGGGTGGCGGAACCATGTAAAGAGATTTATGATGATCCGAACAATGTGTTTGAGTACACAATGAAGGGGAATACAGTGGCAGTTGTCACGGATGGTTCTGCAGTTTTGGGTCTTGGCAACATAGGCCCGGAGGCGGCCCTTCCGGTCATGGAAGGCAAAGCGGTTTTGTTTAAGAGTTTTGCCGGTGTCGATGCGTTCCCAATATGTCTTAATACGAATGACATTGATCAAATCGTAGAGACGGTGAAACTATTGCAGCCCAATTTCGGCGGCGTTAACCTTGAGGATATTGCCGGCCCAAGATGTTTTGAAATTGAGGAGCGATTGAAGAAGGAAACCAATATTCCAATCTTTCATGATGATCAACATGGGACAGCGATTGTGACACTTGCTGGGCTGGTAAATGCTCTGAAGGTTACAGGGAAATCAATGTCGAACATTAAAGTGGCGGTAAACGGAGCTGGCGCGGCAGGAATTGCAATTATCAAGTTGCTTGACCGTTTCGGTGTCAAGGACATGATCATGTGTGATTCGAAAGGCGCAATATATGAAGGCCGCGCTGAGGGCATGAGTGATGTGAAGAACGAAGTCGCCAAGAAAACGAACCGTGATCAGAAACAAGGTTCTCTTGCTGAGGTTATTAAGGGAATGGATGTATTCATCGGAGTTTCCGTTGAAGGTGTGCTTTCCAAGGAAATGGTTGAAAGCATGAATGCAGATCCGATTATTTTCGCGATGGCCAATCCTGTTCCAGAAATTATGCCGGATGTGGCGAAAGCGGCCGGGGCGAAAGTCATAGGTACTGGCCGTTCAGATTTTCCGAATCAGGTTAACAATGTGTTGGCTTTTCCGGGGATTTTCCGCGGTGCTTTAGATGCAAGAGCAACCCATATCAATGAAGAAATGAAAGTAGCCGCAGTCCATGCTATTGCCGAATTGATTAAAGAAAGTGAACTGAAAGATGATTATGTTATTCCCGCTCCGTTTGACCCTCGGGTAGCTCCGGCCGTTGCGGCAAGTGTTGCGAAAACGGCAATGGAAACCGGAGTGGCCAGGAAACAGGTTGATCCTGAGCAGGTTGCCGAGAAAACCCGGAGACTAACGATTATTGACGAAGACTAGTTGTAAATTTAATTGATTGCTTGACCCTCATTTCTGGTCGGATCACAAATAAACCGGCCGAAGAAGGTGTTATTTTGTTAAAAGATTTATTTGCCAAGAAAAAGAAATACGCAACCGTTCCTTCGGAAAAGGTAAGGCAGGACGTTCCTGAAGGCCTTATGACGAAGTGTCCGGCTTGTAAAACGATCATGTATACGAAAGAACTGAATAAAAATCTGAAAATCTGTGTGTCATGCGGCTATCATCATCAAATGACAGCGTATGAAAGAATGGAAAGCCTTTTTGATACCGGAACTTTTTCTGAATTCGACCGGTTCATTACGTCGGCTAATCCACTCGATTTTCCCGATTACGAGGGAAAACTTGAAAAAGATAAGAAAAAGACCGATTTACAGGAAGCGATTGTCACCGGTGAAGGGACAATTGATGGATGGCCGGCTGTCGTAGCCGTAATGGACTCACGTTTTCGCATGGGAAGCATGGGCTCTGTTGTCGGCGAAAAGATTACACGCGCCATTGAAAAGGCAGGCGAAAGAGGTGTACCTTTTCTGATTTTCACCGCTTCAGGCGGAGCCCGAATGCAAGAAGGTGCCCTAAGCCTTATGCAAATGGCGAAAACGAGTGCTGCCCTTCAGAAGTTTAGCAATGAAGGCGGGTTGTTTATTTCGGTTATGACACATCCAACTACGGGTGGCGTGTCGGCAAGCTTTGCTTCTCTTGGTGATTATAACTTTGCCGAACCCGGCGCATTAATTGGATTTGCCGGTAGAAGGATTATTGAACAAACCATCCGCCAGGAATTGCCCGATGATTTTCAGACAGCAGAATTCCTGTTTGATCACGGACAGTTGGACCGCGTGATTCCCCGCAATGAAATGAAGAACTCTTTGGCAACTGTGTTGTCGATTCATATGGCAGGAGGGGAAACGACATGACGGAACTGGAGTTTGAAAAACCGGTTACGGAGTTAAAAGCAAAGATCGCTGAATTAAAGTCATTTATGCAAGATAAAGATCTTGATCTATCAGGTGAGGTGGAACGGTTGGAGGAGCGGCTGGCAACATTAGAGGCAGATATATATGAGAATATGAAGCCGTGGGATCGCGTACAAGTTGCCCGCCATCCGGAACGGCCGACCACACTCGATTATGTGTCCTTTCTTTTCAGCGATTTTTTCGAGTGTCATGGCGATCGTTATTACGGAGATGATGAAGCGATTGTTACGGGCATCGCCAAATATCATGGGAACCCGATTACTGTGATCGGCCATCAACGCGGGAAGGACACGAAAGAGAATCTTCGCCGTAATTTCGGAATGCCTCATCCGGAAGGATACCGGAAAGCCCTTCGAATTATGAAACAGGCGGAGAAATTTAATCGTCCCATTGTGAGCTTTATCGATACAAAAGGCGCTTACCCGGGAATGGCCGCGGAAGAAAGAGGGCAAAGTGAAGCCGTTGCCAGAAATCTGTTTGAAATGGCCGGATTAACTGTTCCGATTGTCTGTATTGTTATCGGAGAAGGCGGCAGCGGCGGCGCTCTCGGAATTGGCATCGGAGACAGGGTACACATGTTGGAGAATTCAACTTACTCGGTCATTTCGCCTGAAGGAGCGGCAGCTTTACTTTGGAAAGATTCCGGGCAAGCCAAGAGAGCAGCGGAGACGATGAAGATCACAGCGCCCGATTTGAAACAACTCGGCATTATTGATGAAATGATTTCAGAGATCAAAGGCGGGGCCCACCATGATCCCGAGGAGCAGGCCAGGGAGATTGACAAGGTCTTGGAAAACTCTTTGGAGGAACTTTCTCGATTATCGAAGGAACAGCTTGTCGAACAACGCCTTGAAAAATATAAAAATATGGGGCAGTACGTGAACGAAAACGCTTCCAAAGCAGCAGAATAAAATGTGCTTCCATCGAAGCACATTTTTTGCATGGATCTCCATCTGGATGATGTGAAGTGATTATTTCCGATAGAAGGAGATCATGCGTATAAAGCGAGACTTTCATTGTTTTCGTCCATCCGAAGTGGTATCGTAAAAAGAAAAATTGAGGTGAGCTTTTTGAAACGGATAGGAGTGTTAACGAGTGGAGGAGATTCGCCCGGTATGAACGCGGCGATTCGTGCGGTGGTTCGAAAGGCCATTTATCATGAGCTTGAAGTCTTTGGCATTTATTATGGATACGCCGGTTTGATTTCCGGCAACATTCAACAGCTTGAAATCGGATCGGTAGGAGATATTATCCATCGAGGCGGTACAATGCTCTATACAGCCCGTTGCGAAGAGTTTAAAACCGACGAGGGACAAGAAAAGGCAGTCGAACAGCTAAATCGATTCGGCATTGAAGGCCTGGTTGTTATAGGTGGAGACGGGTCGTTTCGAGGAGCGGAGAAGCTGGTGGAACGAGGATTTCCTGCAATCGGTATTCCGGGAACTATCGATAATGATATTGCCGGAACGGATTTTACAATTGGATTTGATACGGCCTTAAATACCGTTATTGATGCTATAGATAAGATTCGTGACACTGCCACATCACATGAACGTACATATGTGGTTGAGGTTATGGGACGAGATGCTGGTGATTTGGCTTTGTGGTCGGGACTCGCCGACGGAGCTGAGTCGATATTGATACCGGAAGCCTCGTATGACATGGAACAAATCGTCGGTCGATTGAAACGAGGACACGTACGTGGCAAGAAACACAGCATTATTATTGTTGCTGAAGGTGTTGGCAGCGGTGTTGATATTGGCCGGAAGATTAAAGAAGAAACGAATCTGGAAACCCGTGTGACAGTGCTTGGCCATATTCAAAGAGGCGGGTCTCCAACAGGATTTGATCGGGTATTGGCAAGTCGACTTGGAGCGAAAGCTGTGGAACTCCTGCTGGATGGCAAGGGCGGGAGAATGGTTGGCGTGCAAAACAATCAATTGAATGATGCCGATCTTAAGCAAGCGTTGCAACAAAAACATATGATTGACGAAGATATGTACAAGTTATCACAGGAATTATCGATTTAGAAGGGAGCGGAATCATGCAAAAGACGAAAATTGTCTGCACAATCGGGCCAGCCAGTGAAACGGTTGAGCAGTTGGTCCAGTTAATTCAGTCTGGAATGAATGTGGCACGATTGAATTTTTCCCATGGGGATCATGACGAACATAAAGCGCGAATTCAAAATATCCGGGAGGCGGCGGAGACAACCGGCAAAACGGTTGCCATCCTGTTGGATACGAAAGGCCCAGAAATTCGGACGGGTGAATTGGAAAAGGAGTCAATTGAGCTTCTTGAAGGGGAAGAACTCATTCTTTCTATGAATAAGGTTGTTGGAAATGAAAAGAAAATATCAGTTTCATACAGCGGCCTGGTAAACGACGTTCATACAGGGTCATTTATCTTGCTTGATGACGGATTGATTGAACTTGAAGTGAAAGAGATCCGGGACGAAGAAATTGTGACGCGGATATTGAACAGCGGTACACTGAAAAGCAAAAAAGGGGTTAATGTCCCCAATGTCAGTGTTGATTTGCCCGGCATCACCGATAAGGATGCAAGCGACATTAAGTTCGGCATTGAACAAGGGATAGATTTCATCGCGGCATCATTTGTCCGCCGTGCTTCGGATGTACTCGACATTCGGGAACTTCTTGAGGAGCAAAATGCTGAAGATATCGATATTATTCCGAAAATTGAAAACCGCGAAGGTGTCGACAATATTAAAGAAATCCTTGATGTTTCGGATGGTTTGATGGTGGCTCGCGGAGATCTTGGTGTGGAAATTCCTACAGAAGAAGTGCCATTGGTGCAAAAAGATTTGATCCAGAAATGCAATGCACTGGGCAAACCGGTTATTACGGCCACGCAAATGCTCGATTCCATGGAACGGAATCCGCGTCCTACAAGGGCAGAAGCCAGTGATGTAGCTAATGCGATTTTCGACGGATCTGACGCCGTTATGCTGTCGGGTGAAACAGCTGCGGGTGACTATCCTGTCGAAGCAGTTGCAACCATGCACAAAATTGCTTGCAAAGCGGAAACCGCGCTTGCCTACAATGACTTGTTTGAGAAAACCAGGAAAGAAAGCAAGACGACGATCACTGATGCCATCAGTCAATCGGTGGCGCACACTGCCCTGCAATTAGGAGTTTCCGCTATAATTACGGCAACAGAGAGCGGCCATACGGCCAGAATGATTGCCAGATACCGTCCAGAAGCCCCAATAGTCGCTGTGACCAACAAGAAGAAGGTGTGCAGGAAACTGATGCTTGTCTGGGGAGTAGTGCCGCAATTAGGGAAGACCGCTTCTTCAACAGACGAAATGCTCGATATCGCTGTCGAAGAATCCATTCGTTCCAATGTTGTAAAACATGGAGACCTTGTGGTGATCTCAGCGGGAGTTCCCGTCGGAGAAACCGGCACAACGAATTTGATGAAAGTTCATGTTGTCGGGGATGTTCTGGCAAAGGGCCAGGGGATCGGTAACAAGTCTGTTTCCGGTAAGGTCGTCGTTGCAAAGACTGCAGAAGAAGCTATTGAAAACATGTCGAACAAAGCGATCCTTGTAACCTATGGTACAGATCGTGACATGATTCCGGCCATAGAAAAAGCCGCTGCCATTATTGTTGAAAGAGGGGGCTTGACAAGCCACGCAGCTATTGTCGGTCTGAATCTAGGTATCCCTGTTGTAGTCGGGGTAAAGGATGCGACTCGTATATTTGAGAGCGGGCAGGAAATTACAGTTGATCCAGAACGCGGAGACATATACGACGGTCATGCAAGTGTTTTGTAGACCAATGTTTGTTGATTAAGGGGGTAGAATGTATGGCGGTGACGGAACTTACAGCTCGATATAGTGAAACCGATCAAATGGGAGTTATTCATCACAGTACTTACATTAATTGGTTCGAGGTCGGCCGTACGAATTGTATCCGGGATTTTGGCATATCTTACGGTGAGATCGAACAGAAAGGTTTTCTTCTCCCTGTTATTGAAGTGAATCTTCATTATAAAATTCCGGCAAAATATGAAGATGTTGTGCAGATTGTCACTCACGTTTCTCAATACAACGGTTTGCGTTTGAATTTCCATTATGAAGTGCGCCGAAAAACCGATAATGTACTACTTGTGGAAGGTGAAACCAAGCATTGCTGGACAACGAAGGATATGAAACCTGTTTCTTTGAAAAAGCAATGGAAATCGCTTCACGATACGATCAATCATTTGGCAAAGGAAGATTAAGATGCGCTATCTCCTCCTCTTGTTCATTGTGGTCTCAGCCTTGGAAATTGGACTATTGGTTTTGGCGGGAAATCTGATCGGTGTTTGGCCGACGGTTGGTCTTATTATTTTGACCGGCCTTCTTGGGGCCTGGCTTTCAAAAAAGCAAGGAGCGGAAGTGCTAAGACTTGCGCAAGTGCAGCTCCGTAATGGTGATATTCCCAGCGAGGCTATTCTTGATGGTGTTTGTGTTCTTGTAGGAGGAGTGTTATTGCTCACACCCGGGTTTCTCTCGGATACATGCGGTTTTCTGTTGTTGATTCCGCAAACGCGTGTATTAATCAAAGTGTGGATTCGGAAGGCTTTGCGGCGTTTAATCAGCCGCGGTTCCATTACTTTTTTTACATGGAAATAGTCAAAAGGCAGGTCCCTTAGAGCTTAAGGAAACCTGCTTTATTCATGAGAGCCCTTATTTTCAATTCGATGATTACACCGGCTTTCCAAGAATGTATTTCCATAAGTCCCGAAATACATTGGCTTCATGTAATGTTTTGAGAATCACCAATACAACCGGACCGATAATTAAACCGAGAAAGCCAAACAGTTGAAATCCGACAAACAAGGCGACTAATGTCGCAAGCGGATCCAGGCCGATACTTGAAGAGATAATTTTCGGTTCCATAACCTGCCTCTGGATAATAATAATGCCATACAGTATTGAAAGGCCGATCGTTAGATAATAGTTTCCAGTGAAAAACATGTAGATAATCCAGGGTACAAACACCGCACCGGTTCCCAAGTATGGCATAAGATCAACAATGCCGGTGACTACTGCGATTGTAAACGCATAATCTACACGTAAAATTAAAAGGCCAATCAAGGAAATGACAGCTGTGATAGAGATTAAGGTCAGCTGAGCCTTAAGGAAGCCGAGAAGGGCTTTCTTCAAATCAGAGTATACACTTCCGATTCCTTCGGAGACACGATCGGGAATGGTTTGCTTGAATCGTCTTCCAAATTTATACCAATCTTTGCTGATAAAGAAAGTGCCCAACAACGCAAAGACGAGAACCGTTACAAAGTTCGGCAGAGCCAGGATGAAACTGGACAGGCCGTTGACTATGGCTTCTCCAAGATCTTTCAATACACCAGTCAGGTTTGTGCCGATTTTTTGAATGCTTTGTGTAATAGTGTTCTGCTGATCGGCCCCCAGATTATTAAAGATATCCATTAGTTGATGGTACATCGGTAATATGGTGGTCGCGAAAAAGTTCTCAAAGAAGTTGACGAACCAGTTAATTTTCTCAGGAACGACTTCCGTCAGGTATGTAAAGCCGGCGATCATCTCGACAATCAGCAAGGTAACCAGTCCAGCGATGATTCCGAAAATAATAATCAATGCGATCAATACGGAAAGCCCTCTTGGTACTCGGAATTTACGATTTAGCAAATTGACGAGCGGATTCATCAAGAACGCGATGATGATAGCAATAATAAATGGAACCGTTACCTGGGACACATAATAAAGCGCTAGACAGCTCGCAGCTATGATCAGTAATACAAACAGTGCTCTAAGGGTAATGTATAAGTAATTCCAGTTCAAATGGATATTCCTCCTTTCCCGGGAGCAATATGCAGGAAAAAGATTGTCCTGTTATCCCGGTGGTACTAATGCGGAAGGCTTCGAGATCTGAATCATAGGTTTCGGTTCCCGATTCCGCTTCTGTTAAAACTGATTGTTTCAATATATGTAAGGGTTGGCTTTATCTTACCTGGTTTTTCTATCAGCTTCAACCAGCGAAGTAAATCCTATAACGTGAAATAGAAGTGATGGATAGAAAGAGACAAAACAGCCCTGGAATTTCTCTTGATTCACAAACGCCCATTTTTTGTTTATAATGAAGGTTGGGTGCCGACGGCAAAGAATATCCAATTCCTTGCAACACATAGTGCGGTACGCATGGATAGGAACATTCGTTTCTGAATCGTATCACATTATTATGTGAAAGTCTATAAGGATATTGAGGACGGCGACTTCTCATCCCTTTATTGTTATAAAGGGCGTTCAGTTTGTATTTAATCGCAAAGGGGAGATCGGAAATGACACAAACACGAGGACTCGAGGGTGTTGTAGCCACTACATCCGGTATTAGTTCCATAATTGATGATGTACTAAGGTACAGGGGTTATCACATTGATGACTTAGCGGAAAATTCCAGTTTCGAAGAGGTCATCTATTTGTTATGGAACGGCAAATTGCCGAATCAGAATGAATTAAATGAGTTCAAGAAACAATTAGATGAAGAGGCTGAGGTCCCTCAAGCTATCTTTGAGCAGATGAAATCATATCAGGTTGATAAGGCAAATCCAATGGCCGCATTGCGAACCGCGGTTTCCACACTTGGATTGTTCGACGAAGAGTCCGATGAAATGAACGAAGAAGCCAACTATCGAAAGGCTGTTCGTCTACAAGCCAAAATTCCTGCTATCGTAACGGGGTTTGCCCGTATTCGCAAAGGCAAAGAACCCGTTTCTCCTAAGAAAGGCTTAGGTTTTGCAGCGAACTTCTTATACATGTTAAATGGACAAGAACCGGATGAAATTTCTGAAAAAGCCTTTAACAAAGCACTTGTTCTACACGCCGACCATGAATTAAATGCTTCGACTTTTACGGCGCGTGTATGTGTTGCAACACTTTCTGATGTCTACTCCGGTGTGACTGCGGCGATCAGCGCATTGAAAGGTCCTTTGCACGGTGGTGCCAATGAACGGGTTATTCGTATGTTGACTCAGGAAATTAAGGACATCGACAATGTTGAATCCTATCTTGAAAAAGCGTTTGCGAATAAAGAGAAAATCATGGGATTCGGCCATCGCGTTTATCAAGAAGGCGATCCTAGAGCGAAGCATCTTCGCGAAATGTCAAAACAGTTGACAGAGGTTACAGGAGATTCAACCTGGTATGAGATGTCCTTGAAGATGGAAGACATCATTACGAAGGAAAAGGGACTTCCCGCCAACGTTGATTTCTATTCGGCTTCGGTATACCATAGCCTCGGCATTGAACATGATATCTTCACGCCGATCTTTGCGACAAGCCGCGTTTCCGGCTGGTTGGCACATATTCTGGAACAATACAGCAACAATCGCTTGATTCGTCCACGTGCCGAATACACTGGACCGAAAGAACAGCAATACCTTTCTATCGAAGAACGCGATTAATTTATATTTTTCAGCAGTCATTTACACCTCAGGTGGCTTGATGACTGAAGATAGACTTATACATTTTGTTTGGGCAACACCAGTAGCAAAAGGCGTTTTTCATGAATTCCGAAGAGGCTACAAATACGCTAGAGTACATTCGATCTATTGGTAAGGGAGATTCCCTCTCCCGCCGATCAGGTTGATATAGAATTATAAGGAGGATTTAAGCATGGCAAACGGAGAGAAGATTACTGTAAATAATGGGAATATGAACGTACCGAATACCCCGATTATCCCGTTTATTGAAGGGGATGGAACAGGACCCGACATCTGGGCAGGAGCTCATCGTGTTTTGGAAGCTGCCGTTGATAAAGCATACAACGGAGAGAAATCGATTGTTTGGAAAGAGGTACTCGCAGGACAAAAGGCATATGACCAAACAGGCGAATGGCTCCCACAGGAGACGCTTGATACAATTCGCGAGTACATAATTGCGATAAAGGGACCTTTGACAACACCTGTAGGAGGCGGCATTCGTTCTTTAAACGTGGCGCTTCGGCAGAAGCTCGATTTGTTCACCTGCTTGCGCCCGGTTCGTCATTTCACAGGTGTCCCTTCGCCGGTTAAACATCCGGAACGTGTCGACATGGCAATTTTCCGCGAAAACACAGAAGATATCTATGCCGGGATTGAATTCCAAAAAGGCACAGATGAAGTGAAAAAAGTGGTTGATTTCCTACAAAACGAAATGGGAGCAACAAACATTCGCTTCCCGGAGACTTCCGGAATTGGTGTGAAACCTGTTTCTGAAGAAGGTTCAAAACGTCTTATTCGTGCAGCGATCGAATTTGCGCTTAATGAAGGCCGTAAGAGTGTGACACTTGTACACAAAGGCAATATCATGAAATTCACTGAAGGAGCTTTCAAAAGCTGGGGTTATGAATTGGCGGAAGAGGAATTCGGCGACAAGACCTTTACTTGGGATGAATACGACCGTATCGTTGAGAAAGATGGAAAGGATGCGGCCAACAAAGCCCAGGCGGAAGCTGAAGAAGCCGGTAAGATCATTGTCAAGGACGCTATCGCAGACATTTTCTTGCAACAAATTCTGACCCGTCCGGAAGAATTTGATGTCGTAGCGACGATGAATCTGAACGGCGATTATATTTCCGATGCTCTGGCCGCCCAGGTTGGCGGAATTGGCATCGCGCCTGGTGCGAACATCAACTATGAAACTGGCCACGCTATTTTCGAGGCAACTCACGGAACCGCGCCGAAGTATGCTGGACAGGACAAAGTTAACCCGTCATCATTGCTCTTGTCGGGCGTGTTGATGCTAGAACATTTAGGTTGGCGTGAAGCAGCCGATATGATTATGAAGTCGATGGACAAAACGATCGGTGAAAAAGTGGTCACTTATGATTTCGCCCGCCAAATGGAAGGCGCCACGAAGGTGAAAACCTCAGAATTCGCTGATGCCCTGATCAAGAACTTGTAAACTAAATCAGAGACTAAAGAAAACCAGGCCTGAATCAGAAATGATTCAGGCCTTCAACTAATCATAATTTAAGGAGAGGTTGAAGAGATATGGCCATCCAACGAAAGAAAATCTCGGTGATCGGAGCAGGATTTACCGGTGCCACTACTGCATTTATGCTTGCGCAAAAAGAACTTGGTGATATTGTACTTGTTGATATTCCCGACAAGGAACAGTCGACTAAAGGGAAGGCGCTTGATATGAAGGAGTCTACTCCTGTTCAGGGAGTCGATGCCAACATTGTGGGGACTGCTGATTATAACGACACCGCAGGTTCGGATGTTGTGGTCATAACCGCTGGCATTCCTCGCAAGCCGGGTATGAGCCGAGATGATCTCGTGAACACTAACGCTGGAATTATGAAGAGTGTCACGAAAGAGATTGTGAAACATTCGCCGGAGTGTACGATTGTGGTTCTGTCCAATCCGGTGGACGCCATGACTTATACGGTTCACAAAGAGTCAGGTTTCCCAAAGAATAGAGTCATTGGTCAGGCGGGTGTGCTCGATACAACGCGTTTCCGCACCTTTATCGCAGAAGAACTGAATCTGTCTGTAGAGGATATTACCGGATTTGTTCTCGGTGGCCATGGAGACGACATGGTCCCGCTCGTCCGTTATTCCTATGCTGGCGGCATTCCGTTAGAAAAGCTGATTTCCAAGGATCGCCTTGATGAGATTGTTCAGCGGACACGTAAAGGTGGCGGTGAAATTGTAGAGTTGCTCGGCAACGGTAGCGCTTATTACGCACCGGCCGCATCCCTTGTCCAGATGGTTGAAGCCATTGTCAAAGACAAACGCCGCGTTTTGCCGGCGATTGGTTTGCTTGAGGGAGAATACGGCTATGACAACTTATTCTTGGGCGTTCCGACGGTGCTTGGTGGAAACGGCCTTGAGCAAATCATTGAACTTGATTTGACGGATGATGAGAAGCAACAGCTTGAGAAATCCGCTCAATCTGTTAGAAATGTTATCGAAATCGTGGAATCTTAGGAGAGCATATGGAAAAGACTCAAACCCGAAAGGTTTGGGCCTTTTTTTATTCGGTTGTTTTCTTGGCGCGGTCTTGGCAGGAGATAAATGTATTAAGAAAAAGTGTAAGAAACAACCAGGATCCTCCCGCTAAGAAGCCTCCGAAAACATCCAATGGAAAGTGGACCCCCAAGTACACGCGACTCAACCCAATCAAAAAAATCAACACACACGCTGCTGCCCAGACCCAAGCTGTTGGCTTTCCCTTCCGTTTCAGGCGGCGGTGCAGTAAATAAGCCAAGAAACCAAAGAAGGCCGTTGAGTTCATAGCGTGCCCACTTGGGAAGCTGTAGTAATTTGCCTGAATCAAGTGTTCAAGGTCCGGACGAGGTCTTGCGAAAATGGTTTTCAACCCCCAATTTAGCAAACGAACGCCAACTAAATTATAGACAAGCAGAGAGGCTGTCCAACGGGCTTGCCTATTATAAAGATAGAGGGCCAATAATCCGGTAAGAGGGAATGCCAAATATCCGGAACCTAAATAGCTTAGAATCATGAACAGGGTTTCGCCGACTTCACCCCCAATGTCATAAATGGAGGCTTGAACGATGTGGCCGAAGTTCAACAAGGCTGTCCGGTGATAATTTAGTGACAATAGAGTGAAAAGAACGGCTAGAACAATAAAAACTGCCAAAAACAAGCGGCGTTTATAAGAAACTGACATGGTTAAATTCCTTTCTGGATTGAACCTGTTTAACAGTTGACATTCATATAGGTTCTAGTCTATTTTATCCTGAAAGTACACACAAGCCTGATTCTCCTTCGATTGTATCGGATTTTGCCAGGGGCTTAAAGAAGAATCTATGACAGCTTTTTTTGCAAGAAGTAGGGGTTAAAGGGTATACTTGCGTACGGATGGGTAAATTGTTGCATCCTTGGGGAAGATCCGTCGTCAGGATCAAGATGAATGGATTAACCAGGCTTAATAAAAACCGAATGATGTTCAGGAGGAAAATGACAATGAAAATACTTGTTGCGGGTGGAGATGGATTTTGCGGTTGGCCCACTGCTCTTTACTTGTCTAAGAGGGGCCATGAAGTCGTTATATTGGACAGTGAGATCCGGAGACAATGGGACGAGGAATTAAAGTCCAATTCGTTAACGCCGATTGCCTCACTGGAGCAGAGAGTGGAGCGTTGGAAGGAACTCACAGGCCATGATATTAAGATTTACAAAGGGGATCTTAATCATTACGACTTCTTGCGTGAAGTTATGATTCAGACGAAACCCGATGCTTTTGTCCATTTTGCCGAACAACGATCAGCTCCTTATTCGATGATAGATAGGGAACACGCTGTATTTACACAGGTCAATAATGTTGTCGGCACTCTTAATGTGATTTACGCTATTAGGGAGGTTGTCCCTGACTGCCATCTCATTAAATTGGGAACAATGGGAGAGTACGGAACACCGAATATTGATATAGAAGAAGGATTTATTCGAATTGAGCATAACGGGCGGGAAGATGTTCTTCCTTATCCGAAGCAACCGGGCTCCATGTATCATCTTTCAAAAGTACACGACAGCCATAACTTACGGTTTGCTTGCCAAACGTGGGGCATGCGTGTGACAGATTTGAATCAGGGTATTGTTTACGGATTACACACAGATGAAACGTTAATGGATCCACTACTTGTGAATCGGTTAGATTATGACGCCGTATTTGGGACCGCATTAAATCGGTTCTTGATTCAAGCTGCGATTGGCCACGATTTGACTGTGTATGGATCCGGTGGGCAGACGCGTGGTTTGTTAAATATCATGGACACGGTTCGTTGTATTGAAATTGCCGCTGAGCAGCCTGCGGATAAAGGAGAATTTCGCGTTTTCAACCAATTCACTGAAGAGTTCTCCGTATTGGATCTTGCTGAGAAGGTACAGCGTGTTGCCGAAGGGGAAGGGATAAGCGCAAAGATTTCGCATATCGAAAATCCCCGGGTTGAGAAAGAAAAGCATCATTACCACGCGGTACATACGAAATTGATTGATTTGGGACTTGAACCTCATCTGTTGGAGGATGAAGTGTTGCGGCAAATTCTTAAAACGGTCGTGAATCACAAGGATCGCGTTATTCAAAATAATGTCTTGCCGAAAATCACCTGGTGAGGAAAGCGAGCTGCACTATGAAAATCGCAATCATCACAGAAACATTTTTACCAAGTACAGATGGCATTGTTACAAGGCTGTGCGCCTCTATCAGATGGTTATTGAATGAAGGCCATGAGGTACTTGTGATTGCTCCGGATTTGGGGACAACGGCATTTGAAGGGGCGGAAGTGAAGGGAGTTCCGCCCCGTTCTTTCTTTTTCTACCGTGATAAGAAATTTGCTTTTCCTCATCGAAAGGTAAGGCGCTATCTGCAAGATTTTGAACCTGATGTTGTCCACGTCGTGAATCCGGTATTCCTCGGAGTGGCTGGAATTTATTATGCCCGACGAGGGAATTGGCCGCTGGTGGCTTCCTACCATACACATCTACCGAAATATGCCGATCATTACCATGTTTCTTTTTTGAAGCCGCTGTTCTGGTGGTATTTTCGGTTGCTTCATAATCGGGCTGATGTGAATTTATGTACCTCTCAATCCGTGCATTCAGAATTAGAGGATCAAAGGTTTCAAAATGTAAAGGTATGGAAGCGTGGAGTTGACACAGATCGTTTTCATCCCGGTCATTACAATGAAGGTATGAGAGAGTGGTTAACCGGCGGTGAGCAATCGAAAACTTTGTTGCTGTTCGTCGGGCGTCTCGCTGCTGAAAAAGAAATTGAAAAGATCCGTGAGGTACTGGATCAGTCTTCGGATGTTTGTCTTGCTATAGTGGGGGACGGCCCGCACCGATCGGTGTTGGAGAAATATTTTCAAGGAACGAATACGGTGTTTACCGGGCTTCTGCACGGAGAAGAATTGGCATCTGCTTATGCTTCTTCGGATATCTTTGTTTTTCCTTCTACTACGGAGACATTAGGTTTGGTCCTTCTAGAGGCGATGGCTTCCGGTTTGCCTGTTGTGGCCGCGGAGAGCGGACCGACGAAAGAACAGGTTGAGGACGGTGTCACCGGAATGTTGTACAACCCTGAAGATCGAAAGGATTTTGTAGACAAAGTGCTGGCTTTGAATCATTCGTCTTTTCGGGACGGTGTGTCTGAACAGGCACGTAAGGCAAGTTCCGGATTGGGGTGGAGCGGTCAGTCCAGACAGTTGCTCGATTTCTACAGGAAAGTCTTGCGTGGCCGGAAGCAGGGCTGGGTTTATGCGGTGCAAGAAGAGGTAGACGATTAAAGCAGTTTACAGGAAATGAAAGTTGTTTATCGGAATGCTTTTTTCGCCCATTTAGGTGGTGTCATGATCGTGTCCTTGAAAGAACGTTTTCGCAAAGGGCTGTTTCAGTATGGTCAATTCAGTATAATCGGCGTCACATCCGGTATTCTCGACCTTGGCAGTTTGAACTTGCTTTTGTTTCTGTTTCCGACAGAAGATCCGGTATTTCTGACGCTTTTTAACACAATCGCCTACAGTTTGGCTGTATTGAACAGTTATATTTGGAACGCCAAGTATACCTTTAGGGAAGGAAAAGAGAGAGGTTATCGGCAAAAATTGATTTTCGTGGCTCAAGCGGGCGTGAGCTTGATTATCAGCGATGTGAGTTTCGTTCTTGCTATTGATCTTTTTCATTGGTTTTCCCTGCCCTCATGGATTGAATATAATGCGTCAAAAGGGGCTTCCATGTTTTTGTCGGCCACTTCCAGCTTCTTTTTCATGAAGTTCTTTGTATTCCGGAAGAGGAGTGAGGCTTGATGATGGGCTTTTCGCCAGGACATTTCATTTCTTTTGTACGGGGGTTGACATGGGGAGGAAAATAGGAGAATGGAAGAGGTGGGCCCGAAATCTGAAAAAAGATCTGTATGTCTTGTATTTGGCATACAAGCATCCGGATACGCCCTGGTACGCGAAGGCCTTTACTTTAACTGTTGTAGCCTACGCTTTAAGTCCTATTGATTTCATTCCTGATTTCATTCCGATTCTGGGCTATCTTGATGATGTGATTCTGCTTCCCCTTGGAATCGTAGCGGCGATCAAAATGTTACCTGATGAGGTACTGGAAGAATGCCGGGAGACAGCCGAAAATCGGGCTGACAGCAGGATGCGAAAAAATTGGATCGCTGGTATTGGCTTTGTCCTGATTTGGTGTTTGCTTGCACTCTGGCTGCTAAGTCTATGGATTTGAACCTGACTATACCTTTTGAGGAACCGCTGATAAGGCGGTTCTTTTTTTGTCTTTACAAAATCTTAACAATGCCTTTATACCGGATTAATAAAGACCTATTAAAATGCAAAGTGCAAGATAAAATTGCATTTCATGAGGGGGATCATTGTGAAGGCAAAAAAAATGATGTTCTTAGTCGTATTGGCGGTCTTAATGGTTTTTGCAACAGCATGTGGAAACAGCGGGAATTCCGGCGGATCGGATAATTCCGGTGGCCAGGAAGAGGGTAGTACGGCAGGATCGAATGGACAAATGTCAGGCAAAATCATTGTCGGCGGGTCCAGTGCCTTGCAACCGTTGGCTGCGGCTACCGCAAAGAAATTTATGAAGGAACATCAAGGTGTTCAAATCCAAATTCAAGGCGGCGGAAGCGGTACCGGTCTTAGTGAAGTTGCGGCAGGCAATTTCAATATCGGGATGTCTGACATTTTTGCGGAGGCGAAAGCAGGGATCG
>DASTWO010000031.1:0-22053 GCA_035776675.1 Caryophanales bacterium | reverse complement strand
TTATGATAACTCTCATATTCATGATCAATCCACATTAACCCGTAGTAGAATAAAACCGTACATCCGACAAAAAGCACAAACACCTTTAACGTGTCCCAAAAAACCCTCAGCCATGACATCATATCAAGTACCCTGCCTTTCCGGAATTAATAGCCGATGAATGGCGGTACACAAATCTCACAAAAAAGATGGACCCCAGATTCAACTTCGGCTTTTTCAAACCTCTAGTACAAGATATGCCAGGTTTTTCGGGTTTTATACTCTAAATAAGCACTGCCTACTTATAAAATTAAACAATAAGACTCATTTTGTAAATGCAAAAAGGCTGAGAGTCTATGAATCTCGTATCAGCCAACAAAATAAAAAACCTCTTCCGATGGAAAAGGTTCACTGATCTCCGCTTTCTTTCTCCTTTTTTTCCACGCAACGATAACAAATGCCGTGAAACGTCAAACGATGATCCTTGATTTGAAAATGCCAATCTCTTTCGACGACTTTCTCTACATCGCCTAACAGATCATCCTGAATTTCATCGACAGCTCCACATTCCATACATACCAAATGGTGATGAAAGTGATCCGCGCCCTCTTTCCGCAAATCATAACGGGATACTCCGTCACCAAAGTTAATTTTGTCTACAACTTTCAGTTCTGTTAATAATTCAAGTGTTCGATAAACAGTGGCCAACCCGATCTCAGGTGCTTTGTCTTTAACGAGGAGGTATACATCTTCCGCGCTTAGATGATCTTCTTCATTTTCCAGCAAAACGCGCACCGTGGCTTCCCGTTGCGGCGTCAGTTTATAACTCTGTGAATGCAGCTGCTTCTTGATCCGGTCAATACGGTTCTCCATGTTCCATCCTCCCTCGTGCCATTCCCACCCTATTATAATCACAGCCGAGAAGAGGTGTCAAATTGTAATCATTACAATCAGTATTTTATAAAAATTATTATGTGATAATTATTTTTACCCAACAACAGCCTTGATTAGCACCGGTGAAATGTAAGCTTCGAACAAAGAGACGATAGCCAGAATCGCGCAGACCACAGTTACCAAAAGAGAATACCGAAACAATTGAGGCAAAATCGGCGTCGAATTCTTCCGTATGAATTGCTGGCGGATCATCTTTAATGAAAAAGCTACAGATGCCGTACTGACAATAATAAAAGCTGGAACGAGAATCAAATTTTGCGGCAAGACCGATACGAAAGCCAACATCAGCCCGTGCCAGCCCATCTGATTGACAAGAAAACCGACAGTAAACCCGACAACAACGCCTTTCAAGAACAGTAGAATCAATATGATCGGCAATCCGATGATAGAAACACCAAGAATCCACATGAAACCAATATATTTCAAATAATGGGTCAGACTTTCATTAAACATAGCGTGTGGAGACGCGAAATGGCCGCTCGAAACCTCTCCGAAAAACTGCTTTAAATAAATAAACAAATCTTGCTTCTCCGACACTGCCAGGCTATTCACAATAACCGCTCCGAAGATTACCCCCATAACCAGAAGAACCATAGTAAATGTATAAACCGAGCTGTTATCTCGAATATGTGTCTGAACCATGTTCCTGAAATTCTGCATCGATTCTTCCCCTCCCGAATCCGTCTACTTCATTCTATGAAGGAAAGGAGAATCTATGAGAAAAAAATAGAATCGGTCACAAAATGATCAACCAAAGATCATGATGCTTTATTTCACCTTGCCGTACCTGCCCGCTCCGCCAATCCGTATTGAAAGTTCACCGTGGCGGGCTTGCATGATATAATCCGCGATTTGACCGGATACAACGGATCTCAGCTCCGCTTCCGGAACTTCGTGAAGAATAGCCATGTCGGTTCCGAAATAATTCCGGAGCTTATCCAATGTCTTGGGACCGAGCTTTGGGATAAATTCAAGCGGCACCTGATGAATATAGGCTGGCCGTTCGGGGAAATCTCGATTTTCCGCTCGTAATTCCTGAAGCCGATCGTAAACACCTTTAGTGATCCTCTTATTTCCGCAGTGAGGGCACACACGTGCCTCGCCGTCTTCAATCACCTGATAACATTCCTCGCACATCGTCCGGTGGTATTTTCCAAGCCGCGGATCCAGGCCATAATTCGCAGTGACCCGCCTGCCCTCCTCACTTCGCAACGCCATTTCAAATTCATGAAATGTCGGTTCTTCCATTTCAATGGTCTGGTATTCCCGCGCCATTTTCGGCAACGAATGAGCGTCTGAATTGGACAAATAAGGATACCGATGCAATTCTGGAATCTGATCGGCCATTCCGGTGTTGGCGCTCAATCCCAATTCAAACGCATCAATCATATCCGGATCCAGAACTTCCGTTAAATGCTGTTTCACACCGCTGCCATAAAGCCCCTTATGGGGCGTAAACGCATGAGCGACAATGAATAATCCGCTCAGTTCCTTCACCTTTTCCTGAAGAGCTTTTCCGGTTCCGTAATACCGCTGCGAACTAAGGGTGATATTCTTCATATGGCCGGATAACCATGCACTGAACGTCTTCATTCTATCCAGATCCGGGAAAAACACGATGACATGGAAAGCACCGCGACAATGCTCATCATAAATTTCGATTTCCGAGCCGGGAAGAACAGCGACATCCTTAAATCGCAAGCCGCCACCCTCCTGAGGCGTCACTGTTCCTTCCTCAATCAATGTTTCAAACTCACTGATCACCTCAGGCACATGACAATCGATAATCCCAATCAGATTGAGTCCCTTGATTTCCGCAGCCTCACGAATAATATTCTCCAATGTCAACGATTTCGCACCTGTGATTTTGACCGGCCGACCACTCGTAGTCCGGCCGATATGAATATGTAAATCCGCATAATAACGATTCATTTTAACCATCCCGTAAGTTTTTCTTAAGCTGTAAATACTGCACGGCATACGCCGTTTTCGCGTCATAGATTTCTTTGTTCTCCATGAAATCAAGCGCTTCTTCCAGTGTAACCTCCATCAACTCAACAAATTCATCCTCATCCGGTTTTGGCTCGCCCTTTACTAACTGATCGGAAAAATACAGATGGACAATTTCATCTGAAAAGCCAGGTGATGTGTAGAAAGACGTTACATACCGCAAGCTGTCACTTCGATATCCGGTTTCTTCCTCTAATTCACGCCGTGCGCAAAGCTCCGGATCTTCCCCTTCTTCCAACTTCCCTGCGGGAATTTCCACAAGCGACCGTTCCAGCGGCTTTCGGTATTGCTTGACCATCAACAATCGTCCTTCAGGCGTAACAGCAAGAACCGCAACAGCTCCGGGATGATACACCAATTCGCGCGATCCCGTTTTACTATTAGGCAATTCAACCTGATCGAGCCGCACATCAATGATCTTTCCTTTGAAAATCTCCTCAGAGGAGATGGTTTTTTCAGTATAATCGGCCATTCATTTCACTTCCCTGTTCTAAGCTCTACCTTTTACACATACAGTCTATCATATCGGACAAGCTAAGCATGGAGGGACGATTATGAAAATATATGTGAAAGAAAACGGTGTGACGATCGTCGGCAAGGCATGGCAGATTCGGAGTGCCTTAAGACATTACAGCAAACATTTCGACACGATTGAAAAATGGACCCGTTCCGTCGCTTCAAAATAAGCGCTCCAGGTGATAGACTAGCCTTGGAGGGATGTACGGATGAAGAAAAATCAATTAGGCAAATCGGAATTGTACGTGAGTGAAATCGGCTTCGGGTCGATGTCGCTTGGGAACAATGAGGATCAAGACATTCGAATGATTCATGAAGCCATTGACCGCGGGGTAAATTTCATTGATACAGCGGATCTGTACGGATTTGGGAAAATCGAAGAAACTGTTGGAAAAGCATTGAATGGCAAACGGGAAGACGTGATACTGGCAACGAAAGCCGGCAATCACTGGGAATCCGGAAAAGAAGGTTGGTACTGGGACCCCTCGAAACAGTATATAAAAGAAGCCGCAAAAAACAGCCTGAAACGGCTTGGCACTGACTACATCGATCTGTTTCAACTGCATGGCGGAACAATCGACGACCCGATAGACGAAACGATTGAAGCCTTCGAAGAATTGAAACAAGAAGGATGGATCCGTGAGTACGGAATTTCGTCGATTCGGCCGAATGTCATTCGCGAATATACGAAGCGCTCGAACATCGCCAGTGTGATGATGCAGTACAGTTTGCTGGATCGCCGTCCGGAGGAGGCCATGCTTTCGCACTTGGAGGAGAATGAGATTAGCGTCATTGCCCGCGGCCCGGTTGCCAAAGGCATGTTGTCCGAAAACGCTGAGGAAAAAACTCCTGAAAAAGGCTTTCTCGATCACACAAAGGATGAAGTGCTTAAAGTAGCGGAAAAAGTCCGGAAAATGGCGAATGAAGACCGCATCGCCGCTCAAATCGCACTAAAATACTCTCTCAGTCATCCGGCGGTGGCAACAGCCATTCCCGGCGCAAGCCGAATCGAACAACTCATTGAAAATATCAATACGACCGACACTCAACTAACCCAAAACGAAATGGAATCGCTTCGGAGTCTTTCCAAAGCAAACGTATATGATAAACATCGTTAGGCGAGCAAAGTTTTTGCTGCTCGTCTTTTCATTCATCAAGTCCAGGCTCCTTCACAACCAAACCGAGCAACCTTGCGAATCCAACAGCTTGTTCCTGGGAAACGATGCAACCCTCTAATTCTTCCAATGACACGACCAACCCTTCAAAAGAACAATTGCTTAAATCGATTCCCTTTAGAGTCACACCTGAAAAGTTCGCCCTGTCAAGGTTACATTGATCAAATGTGAGCTTTTTAAATTTCGATTCGAAGAAATCAGCATTGCGAAGCGAACAAGCTTGAAATTCAATCTGTTTCTCATTGGAATACCCGAAAGAGGCATAATCAGCAAAACATTGATCAAATACAACATTCCGCAGGGTAGATTCGGACAGATTGATCCCAAGCATTTTGCATTCTTTCATTTCGACCCTATGAATGATCGCGTTGCTGAAATCCACGTTTGACAAGTCACAGTGATCAAATACTACGTCTGTTAACTCAATAAAAGGGAAGGACACATTTTGAAAAGAAACATTCTTGAAGATGACTTTGTCAAAGCAAATTTTTTCAATACAGGCATCAGACACTTCACTATCAATAATGCTGCCCATGTGAAAAAAACGCTCATCTTTCATTTCATCAGCCAACTTGATCGGCCTTAGGTCTTCTGGTATTTTTGGAGGCAATACTTTCAGTTGATGAGCCATAACAAAGTCCCTTTTATATTAAGACATATCATAATTCCCCGTTCACTAAACATCTTTCCAACCCGTTTGTTCATCTTCCGTTTCCGGCATTCCCGGTAAAATTAATCCGCCATCCACACGAATAGTCGTACCTGTTACATAGGAGGCGTGCTTTGATGCTAACCATACAACCGCTTCTGCGATATCTTCGGGTGTTCCCGTCCGGCCAAGCGGAATTTTCTTTCCAAATGCCTGATAGAAATTTTCTTTATCATGGGTAGTCTCTATTGCTCCAGGAGCTATACAGTTGACCCGGATCCCATAAGCCGAAAATTCTAGTGCAATGGTTTCAGTAGCTCGCGCTAGAGCAGACTTGACACCTCCATATACGGCATCACCCGGGTACGCCCGCTCACTACGTGTGGAAGTAATATTGATTATGCTGCCTTTGATTTCGCGTTCCTTCATATGTTGGCCGGCGGCTTTCATCATCAATAACGGCGCTCGGAAATTCAGATTGGTTAACTGGTTAATTTCTTCTGTATTCATACTCAGGAGTTCACCAAAAAGAGTGACTCCGGCATTATTGACGACGGTATGAATTTCTCCCAGCGCTTGCACGGCATCCTCAACCAATTTCACAGGAGTCTTCTCTTCCTCAAGATTCATATGAAAAACTGCGCACTTTCGGCTATATTTATCTCTAATGACCCGAGCAACCTGTTCAGCATTTTCGTGATCCTTCCAATGGCATAACCCTATATTGTAGCCATTCGCGGCCAACGCCACGGCAATCCCTTTTCCGATTCCCCGGCTGCTTCCTGTGACCAATGCCGTTTTTTCTGAAATGTCCATATTGAAATTCGTCCTCCTGTTAAACGCAACGGCAGAAGCCTTTCATTTTTATAAAATCCTTTCTTATAAAAAGCTACCGTCCACCATAGTAAATTTCACATCGAAATTTTCATCCAACAGAACCAAATCAGCATCAGCCCCCGGCGAAATTCTACCTTTCTCCGGAAGATTCAGAACATCAGCAGGCACTTGAGTCGCCATCATGACCGCTTCCCACAACGGAACCCCACATTCTACTGTTTTGCGCATAGCTTCATTCATTGTCACTGTGCTGGAAGCCAACGTTCCATCTTTCAATTTAGCAACACCGCCTACAACTTGAACGTCATGCCCGCCAAATCGGTATTCCCCATCCCCCAGACCCATAGCCTGCAGGGCATCTGTTATTAAAACCATACGCTTGAACCCAACCATTCTATACATCATACGTACGATAGCAGGGTGAAGATGCACATGATCGACAATGGCTTGCAGGCTCACTTTCTGCTCCTCAAACGCGGCTACAACCAAACCGGGGTTACGATGATGAATCGGGCTCATGGCATTGAAGCAATGAGTCACATGACTGGCACCTAAGGAGAAAGCCTTCTTTGCCTGTTCATAAGTAATATCAGAGTGTGCTATGGAGACGATAATCCCTTTCTCCTTCAGGAATTCAATCATCTCCATCCCGCCCGGAAGCTCCGGCGCAAGAGTGACCATTTGAACCAATGAATCTGCTTCATCCAGTACAGCCTTCATTTCTTCTATGTCCGGGTGTCGTAAGTAACGTTCATTCTGCATGCCTTTTTTCTTATGGTTCAAATAGGGGCCTTCCAGATGAATTCCGACAATATGGGCTCCCGGCTCGTTTCCCTCTACCTGCTTAATGCTTTGAATCATCCCAAGCAAATCTTCTATATTTGAAGTTACTGAAGTAGCCAGAAACGAGGTGCAACCTATTTGTGCGCACACACGTGATACTTCTTCAATACTTCTTGACGAGCCATCCATCATATCATAACCATTGGCTCCGTGAATATGTACATCAATCATGCCCGGGATTAACAATTGTCCGTGTCCATCAATAACCTTCCAATCTCCCAAATGGTCATAACTGTGATTTTCAACGGAAACAATCTTTCCTTCCTTTATAAACACCGTTCCATCAGGGATAATTTCATTTTCTGACGCTATTCTAACGTTTGTAATCGCAAACGGTTCCACACCAAACCCTCCTCCACTGTTCTGGCATCCCGTTAATTAATCTCTGTGTTGAATTCAACAAGATTCCCATCCGGATCACAACAAAAGATTTGTGCAAAGCCTGCGGTGCTGTTCGGTTTAGCTTTATAGGCTACACCATGACTTTTCAAATGCTCGATGGTTTTATCAAAGCTTTTGACTCTTATCGCAAAGTGTCCATCCCGGCTTTCGATTGTTTTGTTTTCACGAACGGTTTGCGCTTCGTCGTATACGATCAAATGAAGTTGTTGAGAACCGATTCCCAACCAGGCGCCCGGAAATCCAAAATCCGGGCGGTTCAATTTCTCCAGTCCGAGCACTTCCCTATAGAATTGCTCGGTCTTTTGCAAGTCTTTCACAACTAGACTAACGTGATGTATGCCTTCGTATTCAATCATCTTCCAGTTCCTCCTTAATTGAAACATGCCCGAAGATGTGCGGCGGCTTTGACAATGCCTCGCCGTTCCGCTTTTATCGAGCCCCAGTGACGGCCATCTTCAAGTTCAATACTCACAGGACCATCATAACCGAAACGTTCCAATCTGGCAGCTATCTTTTCCCATTTAATTTCACCCTCACCCGGGATGGTATACCGCCAGGCGCCTTCGGAAAACCCGTAATGAGGCTTAAAGGTCGGCGGCAACGTACCGAATTCGTAAAGCTCTTCTTGTAAAAGTTCTGTGTCTTTCCCGTGGCAATAAACAATACGGTTGCCAAATTCCTCTAAGGCTCTCAAATGATCGATGCCGAGCCGAACCAAATGAGATGGATCATAATTCAGCCCGAAATACTTGGAAGGAACAACTTCAAACATCGCCCTCCACATTTCGGGTGTACAGCCGATCGTCGGATAATGCGGAGCCGGACCCGGCCATCCTTCAATCGCCACAAAAACGCCTTCTTTCTCCGCAAAATCAATAAGATCCGGAAAGGTTTCTTTCCAAATGGCGAAACTTTCTTCTCTTGATTGTGTTATTTCCTCCGGCACAAGGCACATGAACATTGTGCGAACATTCAATTCTGCCATTTCCCTCATTTGCTTTTTCACTTCTACAACAGCTGCAGAACGCCGCGCATCATCAGTGCTTAACAACTCTCCCATTTTCACGGCGTCCACTGTACCGATATTCAATCCATTTTCTTCACAAGTTTGTTTCACGTCAGGGGTGAGCTTGGGTACGTCCAGTACATCCAACCCTGACGCCCCCGCCCACTCTGCGATTTTTTCTAAACCTTCTTTTCCTATTCTTGGGGGAATTCTCATACCGATCTGAAAACCCAATTACCTCACCTCGCTGCCATAGGCCGATAGCCAGCAGATTGATAAATCATTTCCGTCAACTTCACCACTTCGCGGGCAAAGTCTCCGGGGACTTTTACCTCATGGCGTCCAAGAATGGCGTCTACGAAACTCTTATCCTGATTCGTTGTTTGTTCAGGCAGTTCCGGGGTGATCGGTTCTTCCCCCAGACGGCGAATCGTGATTTTTCCGTTTTCATAGAATATCCCGCCATCTTCACCACAGAAAACGTAAGTTTCATGCCATCCGGGTGCATAGCCGACGATATTCAATCCGGCTACAACATCATTGGAAAATCTGATGGAGGTGAAAGAATCAATTTCAACCGGAGCTCCTTGCATTTGGATCTTGGCATCGGCTTCAACCGGCGTTGCCCCAACCGTCCAAAGCAATACGTCAATAATGTGGCTGCCGGAATCCATTAACATGCCGCCACCCGATAATTTAGGATCTTGCCGCCACGTCCCTGCAGACAATTGTTTCCACTCTTGATAAAGCGAAGCCGTTACCGTAGTTAATTTTCCAATAGCCCCTTCGTCAATCGCCTTTTTGATGTAAAGAAATTCAGGTTCAAAATGGCGTTGGTAGGAAACTTGCAGCACCTTATTGTTTTGTTTGGCTGTTTCCATCATCCGTTCCGCTTCCTCTAATGAACAGGCCATCGGCTTCTCAACAAGTACATGGCAATCACGATTTAAGGCATCGATGACATGGGTAGCATGGAGCGTATGCGGCGTACAAATCACAACTGCATCTGGTTCCGCTTGATCGAGCATTTGTTTGTAATCCTCAAATTGTTTGGCGGAACCGAAGTCATATTTGTTTATGACAAATTCTCTATTCTCCTTAACTGGATCAGCAATCCCCACCACTTCTACTTCATCCAATTGTCCCAACTGCTTGGCGTGCCAATGTGAAATGCCACCCGTTCCGATCATGCCAACTCGAATTTGGCTCATTTTCCATTCCCCTCTCCGAAAATCATAATTACCGTCTGAAGTCCCCAAGCGGAAACGCTCACTGTCAAAGATCCGTCATCGTTCACTTGCATATGATTTTGCTTTCGTTCAAGCAGATCAGTCTTCCAGGCAGCATTGATTTTTTCGACAATACGTCCACAGAGTCTGTGCACTTATGAATATCCTCCAGGAATTTTTTATACCTTTTGTTCAATCATGCTTTTCGGGTCATAGTCCTTGAAAGACGCGCTCTCTCCACAAACCATCAGCCCCTGGCCCCAGTCGACATGGACCTTTTCCTTAGGAGGATCAGCTGGATCACGATACTGGAACAAAATGTTTCTTCTCGTCCGTTCGCTCCGGTTCGGCTTTGACCCGTGAATGGTCAAATAGTTGAAGAACAGAACATCACCCGCTTCGGCAGGACAAGGCGTTCCCATTTCAATCGGATATTCCTGATGGTCCAGACGATAATGGCCCAAATGGGACAATTGCCCATTCTTATGTGATTCAGGAACGACATGAAGGCAACCGTTTTGATCATCGGCGTCATCAAGATGAACGCTGGCTGCCAGCATCGAATGATTCTCATGAGGGAAATACGGGTAATCCTGGTGCATCGGAAATGCAGCGCCTTTTTCTGGAGGCTTCACAAGCATCTTTGAATGATGAAGCTGGACGTTTGGCCCTATTAATTTTGAAAGAACCGCCACCATGTTCGGGTGCGAGATCGCCCTTAAAAAAGATGAATCATGATATTCCAGATTGTGAAAGCCTTTCAAGACCAGTTTTTTCCGCTCTTCCTCAGGCAAGTAATCCCCTTCCCACGTATGATTTTGCTCAACTGACGCTAGGGAAGCTTTTTCAATCGTTTTTCCCACGGCCTCTCGCATTTGGGCTACCTCTTCAGCTGAGAAAACCCCCTTCACAAGCAAATACCCATTGTCCTTGTAAAAAGCGACATCTTTATCAGAAAACATCATCTTATTCTCCTCCTTATAAAATAATAAAATGGGCTCAAAACTCCCTTAAACCCGGCTCAGCCTTTCACTTAAAGGTTCACTTCTTTCCATATCATGAAGCATCTCAATCAACAATCTCATTTTGATATCCAGGTAGTCAGGGTCGTGAAATAGATTGTGATTTTCTCCCGGATCCCCTTTCAAATCATAAAGTTCGCCAAATTCTTCACCCATATAAACGGCAAGTTTCCATTCCGGCGTCACCCAGCCCTTATAACGAATTCGATCAGCCTCTTCCTTGTATTCAATTCGGACACCGTTTCGCTCAATCGGCCGGCCTTCCTGGATGCGAGCCTTCAATGAAATCCCATCTCTTCTCACACCATCATCAACCCCGGCAAAATCAAGTATGGTCGGGACCAAATCCACAAGGGACACAGTTTCCTCGACATCACATGAGCCGAATCCTTTCGGATAGCGCATGAAAAGCGGAATGTGAGTAACACCTTCATAAATCAGCGGTCCTTTTTGTCCAATTCCGTGGTCTCCTAGCATTTCACCATGATCCGTTGTATAAATCACCAGAGTGTCATCGGCCAATTCAAGTTCATCCAACGCGTCGAGAATGGTGCCCAACTGCTCGTCAATTAATTGAACCATTGAATAATAATAGGCTTTTGTTGTCCGTGCCTTTTGTTCATCTTGGAAATACGGATACCAGGCAACGCTTTCGTTGCCGGCAATCGGAAATGGCCCCCGGAATTGGCTGTCCTCCCACGTCCCATCGTGAAAATGACGGATATGCTCCGGTGAAAATTCTTCGCACTGACCCGATTTCCCTTGAAGTGGGACGATTTCCGGATCAACACGGTTGTGAAAATCGCTCGGAACCACGTGCGGATGATGAGGATCCTGAAAACCCAGATTCAAAAAAAACGGCCGCGTCCGATCTCGATTCTTCAAAAAATCTATAGCTCTTTCGGCGACCCAAGTCCCTGAATGCAATTCCACCGGGAGATCCCAATCCGCCGTTGCATTGGGATCGTTCGTCAACACCAGGTGGTCATTGAAATCCTTAGGACTTGCGCCTTTTCGCTCTAACCACTTCCTGTAATGCCCGGTCATTCCCCAAGTGGCATGCCCGATGGACAATTCTGCAGTCTCAAACCCTGCAAAATCATTAAAAGGGGTTCCTTTCTGATCAACTTTTGCTGTTTCGGCATTCTCGGTTCCCCATGGAAACCAGTGGGCCTTTCCAATATGATGATTCTGGTAGCCGTGCCCCCGCAATATATGACTCAAAAACAAGCCGTGATCCACCGCTGAAGTGCCAATGTTGTATGCCCCGTGTCTCGACAAATGAAGACCGGTCATCATGGAAGCACGCGATGGGGTACAAACCGTATTTGGACAATAAGCCCGTCTGAATACTGCCCCCTCATGACCCAGACGATCTATTCTGGGAGTGTCCATAAATGAACTTCCATTGATCCCGACGCTATCGAATCGTTGTTGATCGGTAGTTATCAATACAATATTGGGATGGTCATTCACACATAATCGTTCCTATTCCGCGGCCGAATGAAGTCCAATACCAACTGCTTGCTTTTCGGTCTGCTGCAACACAATAAAATACAACCCTCTTTCCGGTCATCTTCTGAAAGACCAGGAACTTGATCATGATCAACCTCACCTTCGACCAAACGCACCATACAAGTCCCGCAATGGCCAAACTGACATAGAAATGCAGGATCTCCACCATTCTCCAAAAGGCCATGAAGCAACGTTTGTTGCTCATTCAGTTCATAAGTCCGCCCGTCGTATAGCCATCTAACAAAGGTAGTCACCCGGTACTCACCCCGTAACGATCGGCGACTTCAATCGGTGCTTCGATCTCCTTTAACCAGTCCGCAAACAACTCTTCCAGCCTTTCACGATGTTTACTTTGTTCGTAAATGACGTTCTTGGACTCGACAGCATCCGCTACCAGATCATAGAGAGCCTTCTTATATTTCGTCGATGGGTATTCCATCGGGTAGCGTTCTTTTTCAGAATCAAATTTTCCGCGCCGGCCCGCAAACGTCCTGCCTGGTTCACGACATCCATACCAATAAAGCGGCTCATCCTCTTTTGGCGTCAAATAAAGAGACCATTGCCCGTCGCATATTCTGATCACGTCACCGAACTTTCCGGTCACAGCAATTTCACGTGTTGAACCCTTTTCTCCACGAATCAACGGCATTAGGCTTTTCCCATGAAGGTGAAGACAATCTTCACGAATGCCTTCCCATGCTTTCCGGTGCCCCTTTCCGGGAATCATTTTGCCGGTTGTTGTTTCCGGCAATGAAAGTCCCAAAGATTCCATTACAGTCGGAAAAAGATCCACGAGCTGGACCAATTTACCGGATCGCTGACCGGCACGACCTTCGGGATGATACAGCATTAACGGAATATGTGACATCTCCGAATACAACGGCACCAACTCCGGCTTACCTACAAGACCATGCTCCCCAAGGAAAAAGCCATGATCGGTGGTCACAACGATCAACGTGTCTTTCCATAAATCCAGTTGATCAGCCTTCTCCAGAAAACGACCAAACCAGTGATCCACCATTGTCAATTCCCCGGCGTATAACGCTCTCATCTGGCGGAGTTCCTCTTCGCTGAAACGGTCTGCAGAGCCGTAAACAGGACTGTGAGGACGTTGTCCACGATAACCGGGATCAAAGGGATCCACATAATGTTCAGGCGGATCCCACGGTTCATGCGGGTCGAAACATTCCACCATTAAAAAGAACGGCTTATCACGACGAATTTCGGGTGTCGCGTTCCTTTCCAGCCATGAGGACACACGCCGGAAAACTTGCGGGGCATACAAATCTTCTTCGGCTTTGTGTTCGCCTCGTTTATTTTTTTGATGGAGATACCAGGCACCGCTTGTACCGTGATCCAATCTTTCTTTAGTAAAGTTTTCAAGAGGCTCGGTGACATACGGATCATGCTCCTGTCCCCTGATCATATCCCAGCCGTTGAAACCGAAATGATAATTCCCCGCATCTCTTTCAAGAAGATGGTAATGATCACTGATTAGCATATTGATCCAGCCGCTGGACCTTAACAAATTCACAAAATCAAGATCATCGTCTTCCAACGGTCCCCAACTACGCCAGGGAAACTCATAACGGCCGGTCCAAAAATCCCTCCTTGCGGGCATACAGGGAAAGCTTCCGAGATAGGCCTGTTCGAAAATGGTTGCTTGTTCCGCAAAACAGTCAAGATTCGGGGTTTGGATCGGGTTTTTCAAGTAAGACGACGCCCTTTCCGTCCCATAACAGCTTAGATGATCTCTACGCAATGTATCCATCAATATGACGACAACATTCATAGCTTTCGTCACCTTTCACTTATTCTCCAGTAAGAGAAATCTTCTTCTTGAGTGTAACTCTGCATGCGACTTGAACTCGGATTCAAACTGTAATCAGCTAATTCCCAAGGAGTCTTGTTTCCATTACTCAAACCAAATTTTGAACGTCTTGATTTCATACGGTGTTATGGCAAAAGATAGATTCTTTCTGTCATAGTCCGCCTCTATAGCCTCCTCCTCTATTAAATTACATTCTACCGCCTTCACAATTGGCTGACTGAACGATAGATTCACCTCCTGATTACGATATTGTTTGTTTTCATATAAACGAACGACCACTGCATCGTCTTCTTCAGCTTTCTTGACAGTTTCAATCATCACGTGATCTGCATCGACCTCCACAAACTGATATTCCGATGGAAGGGAACCATCCTTGCAAGAGCTGATTTCCCGGGCAAGTAACGGCTGATTCAAATTGTATGCTTCCTCAACAACACCGCCATTTCTCCAATCCCCTTTGTGGGGAAGCAGGCTGTACGTAAAAAGATGCGTACCTCGATCTGCCGTTTCATCGGGTTCTATTGCTGATTTAATCAACGTCAACCGCATGACATTGTCCTTGACGTCGTGGCCGTACTTACAATCATTCAAAAGACTGACCCCATAATTCCCCTCCGAAAGATCGACCCATTTCTGCCCAACCGCTTCAAAACGGGCATAATCCCAACTTGTATTCCAATGCGTCGGCCGTTCAATGTTTCCAAATTGGATATCGTAATTGGCTTTTGTAGAGCGAATATCCACAGGGAAAGCGACTTTCAATAATGTCTGTCGTTCCTGCCAATCAACCCTAGTCTTGAAATCAATTCTCGGCGAATCACTGTAGATTGTAAGGTCCTGACGAATTTCAGAATCGTAAAATAACCACTTAAGACGCAGTGTTCCGCGCAAAGGACCTTCCTCTAATACACACACATCTACCAATTTCGTAATCTCGCGCATTTTCTCCTGATAGTAAAGATCAATGTCCCAGGCATCAAAATCCATCGGCTTATCTTCAAAAGCCTGAAATACATTGCCTGAGGCTCCTTCCTCCAACACCTCACGTTGAGTCCTTTTATCATAAATGGACATGAATTGCCCTTTGTCATTTAGACGAATCTTATAAAATTGATTTTCCAGATAATCTTGATGAACCACAATCGAAGGTTCTATATCATGATTCGCCTCGGCAAAACGGAAGGTTTTATAACCTAATGGCGGCACATTCTCAGCTTTCAGAAGCACTTTCTTATCATTTCCGTCATCAATCACCTGAACAGGAGATGACCTTCCTTGCTCATCAAAGACTGATTGGTTCTTCAGGAATTGATCAGAATGCGGAAGCTCTATCAAATCATTTCGATTAAATGCCAGGGAGTTAAATACCACCACACCATTGGAATCGGTACGAATAGCATCGAAAATCGATTGATTCGCCTCGTCCAGAACTTCTTGCCCTAGTTGCTGAACCCATATGTAGTCAGCCCTGGCATCTTCATTGACCTGTCGAATGGAAGAACCGGGTAGGACATCATGAAACTGATTAAGCAACAATCTTTCCCAGCCTTCTCTTAATTTTTCATTGGAATGGTTTGTACCGCCTCTTAACAACGATGCTATGACGCTTAACCACTCAGCCTGGTGATAAATCACCTCAGCCTTGCGGTTTGCCCGTTTTAATGACGCTTGAGAAGTATACGTTCCACGATGGAATTCCAAATACAATTCGCCGTCCCAAACCGGCAACTCCTTGTCTGCAAGCCGTTTTTCGAGTCGTTCGAAGTAAGGCTCCGCTTTCCCGGTTTCCAGTTTCGGAAAACCCGGCAAGTTCTTCATGACCCTGCGGGCTTCCAACATTTCTTTCGTCGGGCCGCCTCCTCCGTCTCCCCAGCCATAGGCGAGAAGTAATTCATGATTGACCTCTTTTTGCCTGTAAAGATCCCAAATGCCTTTGACGCTTTTCGGATCAATTTCACCGTTATATGTATAAGGCGGGCTCCCAAATTCAGGTGTCGTGATAAAATGAGATAGAATTTCCGTTCCATCAATGCCTCGCCAATTGAAAGTATCGTACGGAAAGCGATTGAACTGATTCCAGCTTATTTTGGTCGTCATAAAGGAATCAATCCCGCTTTTCTTCATGATTTGCGGTAACGACCATGTGAAGCCGAAAACATCCGGCAGCCAAACCACCTTCGACTCGACGCCAAATTCTTCTTTCATAAATCGTTTACCGAACAAGAGCTGCCGAATTAATGACTCTCCTGAAGGCAAGTTCGTATCGGGCTCCACCCACATTCCTCCGGTGATTTCCCATTCACCGGATTCAATTTTCTTTTTCACGTTTTCATAGATTTCCGGATAATCCGCTTTCATAAATTGATATAATTGCGGTGACGAATGAAGATAGCGGTAATCCGGATATTGCCGCATTAAATGCAGCACGGTTGAAAACGTCCGTGAAGCCTTCTCTCTTGTGTGACTTAATCGCCAAAGCCAGGCCATATCAATATGAGAATGCCCCAGAGCTACGACCTTCGGTTTGATTTCCTCTACTTCAGACATTTCACTAAGTTTCCCCTGAAGATCATCAGCGGCTTTCCGCACGGAATCATAATAAATGTCAGACCCGGGTTTCAGAAAGTCCACCTTCTTGATCGATTCATTTAACGCCCGCAGCATCTCTGTCCGTCGCAAGTCATTTTCATCAAGTTCTTCAATCGCTTTCAAAAGAGTATCCGCTAAATAATAGTATTGTTCGCTCGCCTCATCGACACAAGCCAGTTGCGCGACTTTGAAACGCCTCTGGTCCGGAACACCCAGCACCCCGCTCCACGCTTTCAAGGCAATGTGAATTTCACCAGTATCAATCAATTCCGGTGGAACCCAGGCTTCTTCATGCCAGATATCTATCGCCTGCAGCGGCCTGCCATTGACATATAACAATGTTTCCGCTGTGGAATTCCCCCCGTCCCTCGGCCCCACCAAAAAGCGCAAAACAAGCTTCCGGTCCTTCCAATCAGACGGGATCTTAACGTTGGTCCTGAACCAGGCAACCTTGTCGTAACCACCCCAATCCTCTCCAACGTGAAAATCTCGCCAACCCGTATCATCAAACCCGGGAAGATAAGCTTCTTCACATTCTTCTTCCAAGTATTTGAATTCAGGGATTTCTTGAACCTCCCGATAGATTAGTGAACGAATTTCATCGACATGCTTCCTGACCTTTTGGTTCGTGAAAAACATCTATTGCTCAGCACCTTTAAATAATATTCTAAAGAGTCCAAATCCTACAAAGACAGCGGTTCCGAAAAACCGCCATCTACAAAGATTTTCAACTTCACTATTTAATTTACACGTACGTCCGTTTTACCAATCTTTACGGCTTCTCCATTTTCAGCTGATTGATAAAGAGCGTTGATGATTTGTTGTAAAATAGTTCCCTGTCTTGGTGTGCAAAGCGGCTCAGTACCGGTTAAGCAGGCATCAACAAAATGGGCAAGTTCCCGTTCATGAAACTCCCATTTCGGCAAGTGAGCAGGAGTCAGGTCCACAAGCGTATCGTACTTCTCCTGATAAATTTTCAGCGGAAAGACATCGGCGCCTCCTTGATCTCCCATGAGCTTGACATTCATCTCATCAATCTTTTCAATATTGGCAGCGAAAGCCGTTTCCAACAATAGGGAGGCACCGTTCTTGAAGGTAATCATCCCGCGGGCCAAATCCTCAACAGAAAAGTTCTGCCAGTCCCAATCTCCCATCACTCCGACACCTTTTCGGTTCCCTATCTTCTGATAAGTTACCCCGAACACCGTATCCGGCTCAGGATAATCCATCAGGTACAGAGCGGAATCAAGCATATGAACCCCGATATCAATTAATGGTCCTCCACCTTGCAGTTCTTTGTTCGTGAAGACACCCCAGCCCGGAATCCCTCTTCGACGGGTTGCATTTACATTGGCCGCATAGATTTCGCCTAATTCACCTGCATCTATAAATCTTTTCAGCGTAGAAACTTCCGGAGAATGGCGGAAATGAAATCCATAAGTCAAAATTTTGCCTTCCTGTTCAGCAACGGCTTCCATCTCAGCCGCTTCTTCAGCCGTCATGGCCGGTGGTTTCTCACACAATACATGGCATCCTGCTCTTAACGCAGCAATCGCCGCAGCCGCATGAAATTTGTTTGGTGTACATACGCTGATCGCATCCAGCTCAACCTTTTCCAACATTTCCTCATAATTGGCAAACACATTGGGAATTTCGTATTTCTCCGCACATTCTTTCGCTTTTTCTTTCACCACATCGGAAACCGCTGCGATTTTGACTTTATCTCCGCATTTCAAGTAGTTTGGAATATGCGCGCCCTGTGCAATTCCGCCAGCTCCGATTAATCCAACCCTCAACATATTCTCACATTCTTTCTGTTTATGATTTTTGAGTATTCAGAGACTCCGTCGAGCATTTAATAATCTCAACGCCAAACTGTTCAATTTCATTCAATATTTCTTGATCAGCCAGATCGCTTGTCACGAGAATGTCTACATCTGTAAAAGCGCAAAATGAGATTAATCCCGGTTTTTGCAATTTTGTATGGTCGGCCAATACAACTTTCTTCTGTCCAACCGAAACCATCATTTTCTTCACTTCAGCTTCGTATAAATCCGCACTCATGAATCCGTGCCTGAGCGACACACCGGATGTTCCCAAAAACACCATATCGGCATTGTAATTTTGCAACTCCAACTCGGCTTGCGGCCCATATAAGCTCATTGAATTTCTCTTCAGTTGGCCGCCAAGCATATAGATCGATGAACTCTCGTTTTTACTGCATTCTTCAATGATGTTGATTCCGTTTGAAATCACCGTTAAATCTCTTAATTCATTCATATACTTGGCCACAAACCAGGTTGTCGATCCCGCGTCCAACACAACGATTTGTTCATCTTGAACAAGCTGGGCAGCCCTTGCCCCTATAAGATTTTTCTCGTCAAATAATTGAAATTGCCTCTGTTGGACGGGTGGTATGACATTTTCCATCCGTTGCAATTCCTCAGTCAGAATGGCGCCGCCGTAATTTTTCTCAACCAACCCTTCTCTTGCCAGTTCATTTAAATCACGTCGAATCGTTTCTTCTGAAACCTGAAATTCCTTGACAAGATCCGCCACTTTTACACTTTTAAGCTCAAGCAGCCTTTCTTTGATTTTATTGCGTCGATGGACGACTATCATTTGAATCCCTCCTTTTTCCGCTGCAACCTTCAGAATCTAATGCCGGATTAGCGAAAAATCTGTGGCCACCTACCGCTTAAGAAATCAAACGGGTTTATGGTCCCAGGAAGTCTTCTTTCCCGCATTCAATGATTCCGTCAGTAACAATCGTTCCTGTTGGCTTTGGATAATATCCTTCCGAATGGACGTTATGTCGATTTCGCTGGCGATTCTTTGCTGAAACTCTTGTAAAAGCGGTTTAAACTCCGTATTCTGAGCCAAATTGTGAATTTCCTCAGGATCGGCCAATAAATCAAAAAGCAGCGGTTTATGTTCATGGACATAAACATACTTGTACTGCCCTTTTCGCAACATCACCATCGGTTGGATCGGTCCCTCTCCATAATACTCACAATAGGCCTCGTCTTTCCAACTATTATCCTCGCCACCAGTTAATAGTTTCTCAAAGCTATCCCCGGCCATTTCGGAAATCCAGGTCTCACAATCCGGCACATCGGCAAGTTTCATGATGGTAGCGGCCAGATCGACAAGAGAAACGACTTCACTCACCCTTTTGCCAGCTGGAAATTGATCAGGATACGCGATGATTAACGGAATCTTCGCGGCGCCGTCATAGAAAGTCCTTTTGAACCACATTCCGTGTTCACCAAGCATTTCACCATGGTCACTGGTTACCATAATGATAGTATCTTCCATCATATTTAACCTTTCAAGTTCATCAATGATTCGGCCCACCTTGTCGTCAAAATAGCTCACCATGCCATAATAAGCTCGACGATTCTCAAGGATCTCCTCATCCGTCAATTCACATACGTCCAGTTCATGGTGCTTTTGGATCCATTGATTAAAGGGATGTCTCTCAGCCATTTCTTCACCGGAAACCTCAGGCATCGGGATATCCGCATTATCGTACCGGTTCCAATATTCAGCCGTAATATGGAAGGGATCATGCGGATGAAAGAAAGATGAACAAAGAAAGAACGGTCTTTCTTGCCGGTTTCTTTTAAAAGTCCTGATTTGTTCCAGCGTCCGATTCAACACCTTTTCGTCATAATCTAAATTGTTATTGAGCTCATTTACCCCCGGGTTTTTCAGTCTTTTCACCCCGGTCCCGTGATTATGGTAAACTCCTTGTGTCCAATCAGGTGTTAAATCGAAACTGGCTGTATGAATGTCTTTAGTCAACCGATGCTCAAACCCGTGTAATTGGTCCGGTCCGACAAAATGCATTTTTCCCGACAATACCGTCTCATATCCTGCTCTTCTTAAGTGATGCAAGAAAGTTGGACAATCGGCAGACAACTCGGAACCGTTATCATAGACCCCAATCTCACTGATAAGTTTTCCGGACACGAAGGAAGCTCTTGAAGGAGCGCAAATAGGTGAGTTACAATAAGCGTTTTCAAACGTTACGCCGTTTCTCACCAATCGATCTATATTTGGAGTTTGGACGACAGGATGACCTAAGGCGCCGATTACATCGAAAGCCATTTGATCCGCCATGATCATTACTATATTGGGTTTTGAATGTGTCATTAAACGATCCCTTCTTTTCCTCTGTTAACCAGCCGCCAACCCTTCATTAAGTCGTGACGGTTACTCGCTCCATTCCAACAAATTCGTTTCCACAACAGGTTTACCGGCTTCCTTGGGTATACGGAACGTTTTGATTTCTGATGGCCCAAATCTTGCCTCAATAGTCCGTTCCCAATGAGGGAAACGAATGGTTGCCACAGCAGCATGATTCGTAGTTTCGTGGCACCGTAGAATGAGATCGTCGCTATCCTCCGCCTTTTTCAAAGCACTCACCACTACATTTGCTGAATCTACTGATAAGAAACTAGCCTTTTGCGGCAACGTCCCATTATGGTAGGTTTCAATTAAAGTTTCCGGCTTCTGATTCAGTTCAGCGGCCTTCCTTACAGTTTCAGATGTCTCCCAATTTCCCTTATGGGGCAACAAAGTGTAGGTAAACCGTTGGATCCCTTGATCGATAAAAGTATAATGTCCTTCTGGATCCGGTACGAGCGGATCATGATGGGCGTAGATCGGGCTTCTCAGTACCGTTATAGACATCTCTTTGTTGTGCATATCAAAGCTGTATTTGCCATCATTCAACAAACTGAGACCATACATTTCGCCCGTCGGAGGATGGGTTCCGGAAATATCTACCCAGCTTTGGCCCGGTTCTTCCTCTCCATTGCACTCGCGAACGATATGGCCATAAGGAATCTCATAAGTCCCTTTCCGAAACACAAGATTGACCGGAAATTTCAGCTTTAAGGTTTTAAAAGATTCCTGCCAGTTTACCGTAACTTGAACATCAATCTGATTCAGCTCTCGGTACATTGTGAAATCCTGAACGAGTGTCGATTTGCCGTATTTGCTTTTCACACGGATGACGGATTTGACAGGTCCGTGTTCAACCCGATTGACACTTTTCGCCTTGAATTGTCCAACCTCATCCTGATAGCGCAAAACATTGTGGGACCATGTATCACTATGGTCGTCAAGAACTACAGGTCTCGCAGCGGGACCATCCAGTAATTCGAGATTTTCCACTTTATCATACAAACTCGCGACAAAACCGGTTTCTGGGTCTATCTCCACTCGATATTGATTGTTTTCCAGAGTATGATCCGTGGCTTTGATCGATCGGAAGGTCTGCTTTTGTTCGTTTTTCAATAGTTTATAAACCTTGTAGCCAAACGAAGGTAATTCGGCGATGAAACTTAGCCTGAACCTTCCGCCTGCTGTTGCCCTGGATTGAACAGCCTGCATTGCAACCTGGCGACCTTCGTCATCAACCAGTACGTCCGAATCTTTCAAGCCGCCTACCTCAAGTTCAACGTTCACCTTACTCTCCCAGGAGTG
>DASTWO010000030.1:0-5386 GCA_035776675.1 Caryophanales bacterium | reverse complement strand
TCAACCGTTTGACGGGCTGCGAATCGGGACTGGTCACCGAAACGATGCGATTCGCCGAAGCGATATTCCCGAATCCAATATTGACTAATTTCAATTGCCCCATAGTTGTCCTCCTACCCTTATTCTCCCCTGCCATTGGCTGAACACCCGGCATGGACAAATTCGAATGCCTTTCGGATGCTGCTATTCGATATTTTGTATCTGCTCTTTGATTTTTTCAAGTTCGCTTTTCATTTCAACAACCTGTAAGCTGATATCAAGGTCGTTGGCTTTCGCACCGATGGTATTCGTTTCCCGGTTCATCTCTTGCTGCAGGAAATTCAGTTTCTTCCCAATTGCACCGCCATCCTCCAAATATTTGCGAAACTGTCGAACATGGCTTTGCAACCGCGTCAACTCTTCATCAATATTAACCTTGTCGCTGAACACCGCGACTTCATTCATCAGCCGTGTCTCGTCAATCTCAACCTTGCCTTCAAGAAACCCTTTTATTCTTTCCAACAATCGCAGCCTGTAAGCTTCCGCAACCTTTGGCGCATATTCTCTTAGTTTCCCCAGAGAAATTTCTATTTGATCCAAACGTTGTTGAAAATCTTTAAGGAGATGACGGCCTTCGTTTCTTCTCATGTCGAGCAATTGTTCAAGTGCACCGTTTGCTGTTTGCAGCAGAACTTCCTCAACCTTGCCGGTTTCGCTGCCTTTCTCCACTACCGCAAAGGCCTCGGAAACCTTCAGCAACTCACCGGCGGTAATTCCTTTCGAAACCGAGAATCGCTCCGCCGCCTCCTCCATTGTTTCAATATACTGTTTCAACAGGTTCCAATCGACATCCAATTCCCTGTTATACAGGCCTTCCCCTTCGATGGAAATATAAACGTCAACCTTGCCGCGGCTTATGTATTGTCCTAATAACCGTTTCACCTTATCCTCATAGATCATAAAAGGCCGCGGAACATATACGGAGATCTCCGCAAAACGATGATTAACCGATCTCAGTTCGACGGTAATCGAAAATGACTCCGTTTCCGTCGATTGACGGCCATAGCCCGTCATACTCATAATCATTATACCACTTCCATCGATCTTTTGTGAACATGCTTTAAATATCGCCGATTAACTTCATTCATCAGACCTCTAATTAGTGAAGTTAAGACTCCGGCAGATGCCGCAGATTTTTTAGAGGAGGTATCCCATAAACGCTATCTCCCTGGGGTCCCCGAAAAACGCTTTTTGTTTTTTGGGGGCGGGTAAAAATCCGGGCGCAAATACGCCAAAGCGCATTTGCTTCACATTCTTCGCTTATTGTAACGAAAAACCTGCTCCCCCAACAAGTATTCCGACAAGAAAAGGGCCTTTTCCCAAAAAAGAACCCGGCCAGAGCCGGGTTTTGATCTAAGATATAAAATATGGATAACCGGAAAATTTGATCAATCTCCGAATATGTTATCGACGCGAAGGTATTTTTAACACGGCCGGCAAGAATGTCGGCACAGCGGCAAATACAAGCACAAGCCCCCAACCCGAAGCCGTGAGCGGAGTCGTGCGAAAAATACCCTGAAGCGGCTCATAGTAAATAACGAGCAATAACAGCAACACAGATGACAGCACAGCCCCGATAAGATAGAGATTGCCCAAGAAATTCCGTTCAAATATTGAATGTTCACAACGACAGTCAAAAACGTGAATCAACTGAGCCATCACAAGTGTAGAAAATGCAGCAGTCTGGGCAGCTGTCAAATTATTCGGCGCGGAATGCAATACGATCAAAAAAACAGCCAACGTCGAGGCGCCAACCAAAAAACCGCGACTGATAATCTTCCAGCCGAGCCCTCTGGCGAAAACCCCCTCGTTCTGCGGACGAGGCGGCCGTTTCATCAAATCCCGCTCCGGGGCATCCATTCCCAAAGCCATCGCAGGCAGCCCGTCGGTCACCAGATTCACCCATAAAATTTGAATTGGTACAAGAGGCAGTGGTAAGGCCAGAAGCATCGCAAAAAACATCGATAAAATTTCCCCGACATTTGAAGCTAACAAATAGCGGATAAACTTGCGGATGTTCTCATAAATATTGCGTCCTTCCTTGATCGCAGCCCGGATCGTCGAGAAATTATCGTCACTCAAAATCAACGAGGAAGATTCCTTCGCTACATCCGTACCAGTTCTCCCCATCGAAATGCCGATGTTGGATACCTTAATTGCCGGCGCATCGTTGACACCGTCTCCCGTCATGGCTACTACATGTCCTTGTTGCTGCAAGGCCTTCACGATCTTCAGCTTATGCTCCGGGGAAACCCGGGCAAACACGTACACATTGTCGATAATCTCTCCCAATTCGTTTACGGACAATTTCCCAAGCGTCCTTCCATCCATCACCTGTCCGCCTTCAGGGAGCATCTTCAATTCCTTGGCGATCGCGGTCGCCGTCACCGCATGATCACCCGTTATCATCACTGTCCGAATGCCCGCTTCCTGACACTCCCGAATTGCTTCCTTCACTTCATCGCGTGGCGGATCAATCATGCCTTGCAGACCAATGAAGGTGAGATTCCGCTCCACTTCATTATTGGACTGGAACGTTTCACCTTTTTTCAGCGGCCGAAAGGCAACCGCAATTGTCCGCAACGCCCCTTTTCCCATTGTCTGGATTTCCGCGTTGATCCGGTCTTTGTACGTTTTCGACATCCGTTCCTGCTTATCAAGCCAAAGCAGATCACGGCTTCTCGTCAACACAACATCCGGTGCGCCTTTCGTAACTGCGAAACGCTCCCCGTTCCGCCCTTCAATAATCACGGTCATCATTTTTCGCGCGGAATCAAAGGGAAACTCCCGCACAACACGAAAATCCCTGGCCAAGGCCTCTTTTGTCAAACCGGCCTTAATTGCGGCCGTCGCAAGTGCGCCCTCTGTCGGATCGCCGTTTACCATGTATTCTTTTTTCCGTTTTGTAATTTCGGCGTTATTGCACAACATTCCGAACGTCAACAACTGTTTGAGCGATTTTCTGTCATCCACGTTTATTTTTCTGCGGTTCTCATAAAATTCACCGACCGGCTCGTATCCTGAACCTGTGACCTCCCATGTCTTTCCCCCGCTCCACAGGCGCGTCACAGTCATTTGGTTTTGTGTCAACGTCCCTGTCTTGTCCGAACAGATCACCGTCGCACAACCCAATGTTTCCACTGAGGGCAGGCGCCGTACGAGTGCACGCTTTTTGATCATACGCTGTACACCGAGCGCAAGGGCGACCGTAACGATCGCCGGCAAGCCTTCAGGAATCGCTGCAACGGCTAACGAGACTCCGGCAAGAAACATTTTATAAATGTCTTGTCCCTGCAAAACACCGATAACTACAACCAGGGCCGTTAACCCGAGGGATGCGGTGATCAAAATTCGGCCAAGTTGTTCTAGCCTCCGCTGCAACGGAGTCATCAAGGTATCCTCCCTTTGCAGCAAATCGGCGATTTTTCCCATTTCGGTTTCCATTCCGGTTCCGACTACCACGCCGACACCACTTCCGCGAGCCACCATCGTGCCCATGAACGTCATATTTTCCTGGTCACCTACGGCCAGGTCATCGCCGACAATGGCTTCCACCCGCTTATCCACAGCGACAGATTCACCCGTCAGCGCCGATTCTTCCACCGACAATTCACTGCTTCGCACAAGGCGCACATCCGCCCCGATGCGATCGCCGCTTTCAAAGCGGACAACATCCCCGAACACGACCTCTTTGGCAGGAATACGCCGCCATACTCCATCCCGCAAAACAGTCATTTGCGGAGCAGACAGTTCTTTTAACGCCTCGAGCGATTTTTCAGCTTTTCTTTCCTGGACAAATCCCAAAATCCCGTTGATCAAGACAATCAACATGATCGTAATTGCATCAATGTATTCTCCCAGCAATCCTGAGATCAGTGTCGCCGCCAACAATACGACGACCATAAAATCCTTGAACTGCTCCAGAAACACAAGCAAAGCAGACGGCCGTTCCTGCTCGTCCAGTTCATTCGCGCCATGCTCCGCAAGCCGGGCTTCCGCCTCCTTATCAGTTAACCCCGCGTTGAGATCGGTTTTCGCAAGGTTTTCTATCGTTTCTGCAGAATGTTCATACCATCTCATCTTTCCACCCCGCCTCAAATATCTTTGATACAAGCCATCTATATTCAGGAGCGGGCGAAAAAATGCTATACTGGGGGAGATTGCTTTGAACTTTGGACTTGAAAAATCACGATAAAAAATTAAAACGGAAACACCATAAACCCAGAACGGAGGTGGTCCCAATGTCCTTTGATGGAGTCGTTACAAGAGCCGTTGTCCATGAATTACAAGCACTAAGCGGTGGCCGTACAACAAAGATCTATCAACCGCAATCGACTGAACTGATTTTTCAAATACGAGCTGGCAGAAAAAATCACAGGCTGCTCATCTCAGCACATCCGCAATTCGCGAGAATTCAGTTCACAAATGAAAGCTATGATAATCCGAAAACACCGCCGATGTTTTGTATGTTTTTAAGAAAGCATTTGGAAGGAAGCATCGTTGAGGGAATCCACCAGCATGATCTCGAGCGGATTGTGATGATTGATTTCAAAACAACCGACGAAATCGGCGATATTGCCTATAAAAGATTGATTGTTGAAATCATGGGCCGCCACAGCAACATTATTTTGTTGGACCGCGGTAAAGATATGATCCTCGATAGCATCAAGCATATTCCGCCAAGCATCAACCGCTACCGGACGGTATTGCCGGGACAGGATTACGTGGCTCCGCCGCCACAGAATAAAATCAATCCACTCACCGTTGATGAGGAAACCTTGTTGCGAAAGATTGATTTCAACAGCGGACGCCTCGACAAACAACTGGTGTCTATTTTCACCGGTTTTTCACCCCTGGTTGCGAAAGAGATTATCCACCGCGCCGGATTGGCCAACCAGGATACATTGACTGAGGCCTTTTTTGATATGCAATCCCAACTGAATGCAAACGATTATTGTCCGCAAATGGCCACGACCTCAAAAGGCAAAGAATTTTTCTCGGCAGTGGAATTGTCACATTTGGACGGCGAGAAGAAATCATTTGAGTCTATGGGTGAAATGCTCGACCGCTATTATTACGGCAAAGCTGAGCGGGACCGGGTCCGCCAACAGGCACATGACCTGGAGAAACTGTTGCAAAACGAACGAAATAAAAATAAAAAGAAGATCAAAAAACTCGAAAAGACATTGGATGACGCAGACAAAGCGAAGCGTTACCAATTATATGGGGAACTGTTGACCGCTCATATGCATGAGGTGAATCGTGGAGACGAAGAAGCCGAAGTGATGAACTACTACGATGAGAATGGCGGTACTGTAACAATCCCTCTCGATTCGCAGAAAACGCC
>DASTWO010000029.1:0-4316 GCA_035776675.1 Caryophanales bacterium | reverse complement strand
TCAGGTGTATCAAATGGAAGATACGATTACTTCGCCGCATTTTTCCTGCATTCAAATCCGTTTGGGCGATTTGTTTTCAGATGAATGAACATCACCTTTCATATTCAAAAACAAGTTAACATTGGACGGAGATTTGGAGATCCACATTTGTTCCCCCGGGTGACGTATGTGGATTTTTTTTATTTTATTTTTGCTATATAAGGAGTTGACCAAAGATGGAGGCTATGTCTTTTACTTTCTCTTCCGTTGACGGAACCGAAATCTCCTCGCGAAAATGGCTTCCTGACGGGCAGACCGTCGGGGTGGTGCAAATCGCGCACGGAATGGCTGAACATTCCGCCCGCTATGATGAATTCGCCGCTGCGTTGGTTGATGAAGGCTACGCAGTGTACGCCAACGATCATCGAGGGCACGGTGAAACAGCAGGGAAGGAGGAAAATCTCGGTTATTTTGCTGATGAAAACGGTTGGGAGTTGGTTGTCGATGATTTGCATGAATTAACAAAGATCGCCAAGGAGGAGCAACCCGGGGTGCCTGTCTTTTTATTTGGGCACAGTATGGGCTCGTTTTTGTCCAGGCGTTACATTCAAAAATACGGTACTGAGCTCGCGGGTGTGGTTTTATCAGGGACAGGGGCCGATCAAGGTGTGTTAAGTTCAGTTGCGATCGGAATTGCGAAACGTGAAATCAAAAAACATGGAAAAAAGGCGCGGAGCGAACGGCTAACCAGGCTTTCCTTCGGGAATTACAACAAGTCATTTGAGCCGAAACGGACGGATTTTGACTGGCTGAGCCGGGATGAGAACGCTGTGGATCAGTATATCAAGGATCCTTTTTGCGGGGGAATGGCCACGGCTGGATTTTACTATGATATGTTAACGGGCCTGAAAATGTTGGATAAACCGGAGCGATTGAAGCAAATGCCAAAAGATTTGCCTGTTTTCTTTATTTCCGGGGATAAGGATCCGGTCGGCAACAACACGAAGGGTGTGTTTAAGGTAGCCAATCATCTGAAAAAAGCCGGTGTTAAGGATATTGATGTGAAATTTTACAAGGATGGCAGGCATGAGATGTTGAATGAATTAAATAGGGAAGAAGTCTATCAGGATATTATCCGTTGGTTGAGGGAGAAAAATGAGGCGGCCAGTTAAGAGATTGACACAGGGTTTTAATTGAAAGGTTTTCAGGTGATGGAGGTGACCAAATGGCATTTTACGGGCAAAAAATTCTCCCGGCGGTACGAGGAATGAAGGATTTTGAAAAATTGGTGGAGAGTCAATATCAATACATTGTCCTGCTGGATACCCATGTAGGGCAGCTTCGAGGTATTGTGAAGTTTGCAAAGGCACATGGGAAAAAGGTTTTTTTACATGCGGATCTTATACAGGGGTTGAAAACCGATGAATATGCGGCGGAATTTCTGTGCCAGGAGATCAGGCCGGACGGACTGATCTCGACCAGGACCAATGTTGTGGCGACCGCGAGAAAGAAAGGATTGACAGCGATTCAGCGTCTGTTTTTATTGGATTCCATTGCGCTGGATACCAGTTATAAATTGTTGAAAAAATCACAACCTGACTACATCGAGGTTCTACCAGGTGTCATGCCGCACATTATTCGTGAGGTGAAGGAGGCTGCGGGGATTCCGATCTTTGCCGGCGGATTGATTCGGACAGCTGAAGATGTGGAGGCCGCCCTTGATGCCGGTTCAGAAGCTGTGACCACTTCGCGTGAGGGGTTATGGAAACATTACGCTCCTTAAGGGTGAATTTTTCGACGGGAAATCCATAAGATTTTTTCTTTACGATATGGAAATGGTTTAAAATAAAAGGAACGATACTTTTTTGAAAAATAAGTCTGGGGGGATTCTGGTGGGTGAAAAGTACGTCCTTGCGATCGACCAGGGAACGACGAGCTCGCGGGCGATGTTGTTTGGACATGACGGAGAAATCGCTGGAGCGGCACAGAAGGAGTTCCGGCAATACTTTCCGGAAACCGGATGGGTGGAACACGATGCGCAGGAGATCTGGGGTTCGGTGATGGCAGTAGTTGCCGAAGTGTTGTCGCAAACGGATACATCGCCGAAAGAGGTTGCGGCGATCGGGATTACGAACCAGCGGGAAACGACGGTTGTTTGGGACAAACATACGGGGCGACCGGTTTACCGGGCGATTGTATGGCAGTCGCGGCAGACGGCGGAGATCTGTGAGGAATTGAAAGCAGGCGGCTATGAGGAGATCGTTAAGGCGAAAACAGGCCTGCTGATTGATGCGTATTTCGCCGGGACGAAGATCAAATGGATTCTTGATCATGTGGAAGGCGCGCGTGAGAAAGCCGAGAGCGGTGATTTGTTGTTCGGTACGATTGATACATGGCTGATTTGGAAATTGTCCGGCGGGAAGGCGCACGTGACTGATTATTCGAATGCATCGCGATCAATGTTGTTTAATATTCATGAGTTGAAGTGGGATGATGAGCTTCTTGAAATGCTGGATGTCCCGCGGGCGATGCTTCCGGAGGTCCGTTCTTCTTCAGAGGTGTATGGAAAGACCGTGGAGCATCATTTCTTTGGAGAAAATGTGCCGATTGCCGGAGCGGCGGGTGACCAACAGGCGGCCCTGTTCGGCCAGGCTTGTTTCGAAGAAGGCATGGTGAAAAATACATATGGAACGGGCTGCTTTGTGCTCATGAAGACGGGGACGCAGCCGGTTTCGTCAGAGAAGGGCTTGCTGACGACAATTGCCTGGGGGTTAGACGGCAGGGTGGAGTACGCGTTGGAAGGCAGTATTTTTGTGGCGGGATCAGCCATCCAGTGGCTGCGTGATGGATTGCGGATGTTGAACTCAGCGCCGGAAAGTGAGAAATATGCGCAACGAGTAAGTTCGACGGACGGCGTTTATGTTGTGCCGGCCTTTGTCGGATTGGGGACGCCCTATTGGGACAATGACGCCAGGGGAGCGGTGTTTGGGCTGACCCGTGGTACGGAAAAAGAACATTTTGTCCGTGCAGTGTTGGAATCGCTGGCTTATCAAACGAAAGATGTCCTCGATGCAATGGTGAAAGAGTCCGGGATTCCGGTGAAAACCCTTCGGGTCGACGGCGGCGTAGTGAAAAATAATCTGTTGATGCAATTTCAGAGTGATTTGCTCGGGGTTTCGGTAGAACGGCCTGAAGTCAACGAAACGACAGCGCTGGGAGCGGCGTATTTGGCCGGCCTTGCGGTAGGATTCTGGGAAAGCCGTGAAGAAATCGCCGAGAATTGGAAGCTGGATCGGAATTTTGAGGATGAAATGGGCTCAGAGGAACGAGATCGCTTGTATGGAGGATGGCAAAAGGCAGTTGAGGCGACGAGGGTTTTTAAAGTATAGGTTAAGAATAGGAATTGGATCTCGAAATTGTGTTTGAAAAGAGTGCCAATTCTGTGGAAATGTGATACAATAGAGTAGAAGTTCATATGAGGTCGGAGATAACGGAGAGGCCGCAACATCTTTCTTTTTTACAAGGGGGATGTGTGCGGTCTTTTTTATGGAATTAAAGGGATAGGAGGCCATTTTTATGAAAAACTCATTTTCCAGCATTCAGCGGTCGGTTGTGTTTGATGGCTTATCGGCCGAGGATTTGGATGTGCTTGTGATCGGGGGCGGTATTACTGGTGCGGGAACCGCGCTAGACGCGCAATCTCGGGGGATGAAGACGGGTGTGATCGAAATGCAGGACTTTGCGGCGGGCACATCCAGCCGTTCGACGAAATTGGTTCATGGCGGACTGCGGTACTTGAAGCAATTAGAAGTGAAACTTGTAGCGGAGGTCGGCAAGGAGCGTGCGATCGTGTATGAAAACGCGCCGCATGTCACATCACCATTGTGGATGTTGCTGCCGCTGGTACAAGGAGGCACATTCGGGAAATTCTCGACATCCGCCGGATTGGCGGTTTATGATCGGCTCGCTGGCGTAAAGCGCAATGAGCGCCGCCATATGTTGAAGAGAAATGAGACGATCGAGAAGGAACCGTTGCTTCGCCGGGACGGTTTAAAAGGTGCGGGGTACTATGTGGAATACCGTACCGATGATGCCCGTTTGACGCTTGAGGTGATGAAAGAAGCGGTTGCGCTGGGAGCGAAGGCCGTGAATTATGTGAAGGCGGAAGAGTTTTTGTATGAAGACGGCAAGGTAGTCGGGGTACGCGCAGTCGATCAGTTGACAGGCGAGAGCCGGGACATTCGCGCGAAGAAAATCATTAACGCTGCAGGGCCGTGGGTGGATGATTTGCGCGAAAAGGATCGTTCGAAGCAGGGGAAACAACTGCATTTGACGAA
>DASTWO010000028.1:0-5408 GCA_035776675.1 Caryophanales bacterium | reverse complement strand
CCCTACAACCTTAACTCCCAGCATGGACCCAAGGCTGGGCGCCTCGAGCCGACACAAGAAGCTTCATCGATATGCCCTTTGGCGGATTTTTAGGCCCGCCCTCAGAAATGGGAAGCCGACTAGAATACTGCACCACTTTCCTTCTATACCATTATATTACCACAATTAGCGCATCTCTTCAATGGAATTCACACGTTCGTTCGCCTGTTACCGATTTCTTTGAACAATATAATCTGCAATTTCATCAAGTCTTCTGTAGTTGATATCCAATTGATGCAAGCACTGTTTTGCTTCACAAAGGTGATACGCCAACTTCTGTTTGGCACCTTCCATAGTTAAAAGCTGCGGGTAAGTGCTCTTCTGTTTATTTTCATCACTACCGGCCGACTTTCCCATCCGTCGAGTATCTCCTTCAACATCGAGTATGTCATCACGAATTTGAAAGGCAAGACCCAAATGACGGGAAAACTGATTCAACAAGTCAATTTGGCCAGGAGCCGCACCTGCTAACAATGCCCCTGCTTCAACTGGAAAACTGAGTAATTTTCCTGTTTTATGTAAATGAATGTTTTCAAGCTCTTCAGGGGAAAGCGTCCGGCCTTCAGCTCTAAGGTCGGCTGACTGTCCGCCAACCATTCCTTCGGCTCCTGCGGACCGGGCAAGTCGCGCGACAAGATCGCTTTTCATTTGGCTGGAAACATGCCGATCTTCAATGCCCGCTACAAGTTCAAAGCTTAATGTCAAAAGCGCATCCCCGGCCAGAACAGCCATCGCCTCACCAAACACCTTATGATTCGTCGGTTTCCCACGCCGAAGGTCGTCATCATCCATTGCAGGCAAATCATCATGGATGAGGGAATATGTATGAATCATCTCAACTGCGCAAGCAATAGGCAATCCTCTTTCGGCATTCTGACCGAACGCTTCCATTGTCGCCAACAACAATATCGGCCGAAGTCGCTTGCCGCCAGCCTCAACTGAATACAACATGGACTCCGTCAATTCGTCCGGAGCGTCCTTTTGCTTGATTTGCTCATATAAAAAGGCATCTACCTTTTGTATTTTTTCACGAAAATATTCTTCGATCACGCGCCGTCGTCCTCCTGAATGAAAAACGCCTTCATGTCTCCGTCTTCCTGCATGATTTGATCCATCTTTTCCTCGACTCGTTGCAACTTTTGGTGGCATGTCTTGGACAAAGTCATCCCTTCCTGAAAGAGCTGGATCGCCTCTTCCAAGGGAACATCGCCTTCCTCAAGCCGCCCGACAATCTTCTCCATTTCTTCCATAGCCGTTTCGAATGACTTCTCTTCCTGTTCTTTGCTTTCGCGCTCTTCCATTTCACTCATTTGTTTCACTCTCCTCAATTCCCCATACCTGGCAATCCAACGTACCGTCTTTCAGGTTTACCTTCACAAGGTCGCTAGGCTGCACCTGATACACAGACTTCACAACTTTCCCGTTCTCTCCGTATGTCAGACTGAATCCACGTTCCATTACATTTAACGGACTCAGTACATTTAATTTGGAAACCTGCTGCCGAAAAGCTGTCCCTTTTTCCTTATAAAGCTTATCCATTTCACGGCGCAAATGTTTCACCAATTGCTGTCTTTTCTGTTCGGCGACGCGGACCATTTCCTCTGGATGTTCTCTTCTTAATCCTTTATCAATCTGGCGCAGATCATCTGATTTCCTTTGGACTTGCCGCTTTGATTCACGGGCCAACCGTTCGAGCAACTTGTCCAATTCCTGTTCCTTCTGCTTTACCAATTGACCAGGATAACGGAAAGCATATGATTTCTGAAGCCTGTTGGTTCTCGCCTTCTCAGCCGCAACCCTTTCAATCATCGCTCTCTTCAATCGCGTTTGGCGATCTGTGATCCGATCTGACAATTCCTCAAAGTGCGGTACGGCCAATTCCCCTGCCCCTGTCGGCGTCGGAGCTCGAACATCTGATACAAAATCAGCAATCGTGTAATCTGTTTCATGGCCAACAGCGGAAATGACCGGAACAACCGATGCAAAAATTCGACGGGCCACAATCTCTTCGTTAAATGCCCATAATTCTTCAATTGAACCACCGCCTCGGCCAACAATCAGTACGTCGATCATTCCCAATTGATTCGCTCTGTCGATAGCGTTTGCAATAGAAGTTGCTGCCGAATTTCCTTGAACAAGGACAGGGAAGAGGGTAATCCTAGCCGAGGGAAAACGGCGTTTCACAGTAGTGAAAATATCACGAACGGCAGCACCAGTAGGTGAAGTTATCACTCCTATTTCAGCCGGGTATGAGGGCAGTGATTTTTTATGCTCTTCCGCAAACACCCCTTCACCTTCAAGCTTTCTTTTCAATTCTTCAAAGGCTAAATACAGGTTCCCTATGCCGTCAGGCAGCATTTCTTTCGCATATAACTGATATTGGCCATAAGGCTCATAAACAGAAACCTCTCCGCGGACCAAAACCTTCATCCCGCTCTCCGGCTTGAATTTAAGCGACCTATTCTGACTGGCAAACATTACGGACTGAACACGGGAATTCCGATCTTTAAGGGTGAAATACATATGACCGCGGGTGTGATGTTTAAAGTTGGACAATTCTCCTCGAACCCAAACGTCACGAAGTCCACGATCTTTATCAAACAATCGTTTCACGTGACGGGTTAAAGCTGTCACGCTAATATAGCGGTCTTGTCCACTCATTACAGCTTTCTCCGTCTAGCTGATTGAATCGTATTGACTAACAGCATTGTCCGTGTCATAGGACCGACGCCCCCTGGAACCGGAGTAATATAGGAAGCCCGCTCTTTGACCTCGTCAAACGCAACATCACCACATAATTTGCCATTATCATCCCGGTTCATTCCGACATCAATGACAACGGCCCCTTCCTTAATATCTTCAGAACCAATCATTTTCGCCTTACCAACAGCCGCAATCAAAATATCAGCTTGCTTTGTCATCTCTTGTAAATCCTCAGTATGGGAATGACAGTATGTAACGGTGGCGTGTTCCTTTAAGAACAATTGGCCAACCGGCTTACCGACAATATTGCTTCGTCCAACGACAACAACATGCCTGCCGTCTATTTGGATCCCCTTTGATTTCACCATTTCAAGAATGCCGAATGGTGTACATGGCAAAAAGGCTTCTTCACCAATCATCATTTTTCCAATGCTGATAGGATGAAAACCATCCACATCTTTCTCAGGTGAGATCCGATCGATCACCTTATGTTCGGATATATGAACAGGAAGCGGAAGCTGAACAAGGATGCCATCAATATCTTCCTCGATATTTAAACGGTCAATTTCAGCAAGCAATTCATCTTCGGAAACCGTATTGGGGAGCTCAATCAACAGGGAATGAATTCCTACTTTCTCGCAATCGCGTTGTTTGCCTCTTACGTACGTCTGCGATGCCTGATTATCCCCGACAAGGACGACCGCCAAACCTGGAGTAATCCCCTTCTTTCCCAATTCTTCACATTGTTGCTTTAATTCTTCACGCTTCGTAGCTGCCAAATCTTTGCCGCTAATGATTTCCGCCGTCATACTCTTCCCCTTTCTGCTTAGCAATCTTCGATAACACACCATTGACGAAACGGCTCGATTCTTCACCGCCAAACATTTTTGCCAATTCCACTGCCTCATTCAAAGTAACATTACGCGGAATATCCTCCATATGACCTAATTCAAATACAGCCATCCGCAATATGCATCGGTCTACGTTTCCGATCCGTTTCATATTCCAATGTTCAAGATGCTTTTCAATTAACGGATCAATGTCCTGTAAATGTTGGAGAGTGCCGTTTACAAGACTTTCCAAAAAAGGATCGGCTCGCTCATCTTCCTCAAGCACATTTGCGATGGCCGCAGTCGGTTCAGTTCCGCTTATGTCTATCTGAAACAGCGACTGGACAGCTTTCTGCCTTGCCGTTCGTCTGTTCATTTCTACTCAACTTCCTTTCTCGATGCCTGCTTCATAGTTGACATCCACAGGAGGCTTTTGGTCTCTTCGGATCCAGAAAAGCGCTCTTTGCTTTTTGGAGTGGCGCGTTGTGTTCTAGTCTGGATTATACTTGGTAGTTCAGTCCACCGTTGTTCCGGGATGCAACGCTTCTTGATGACTTTATCTGTTTCCGCGCTAACACAGGCATACAGCCTGAATCCCGTAACCTCAACAGAACTTCTGCTGTATGAAGTAAAAAATCAAAGGGATCGCTCCCCTTGATTTCACTGTTCATTGATTCCTTCTTCCAATTCTTGTTGCTCTTCGAACTGAATACCAACCACATGAATATTGGCTGCCGATACCTCCAACGATGTCATCGTGCGCAAAGTCTGGCATATATTGTCCTGTATTTTCTGCCCGACTTCCGGAATGGATACGCCATAGTTGATCAAGACATATACATCAATCGTAATGCCATCTTCTTTCAAATCGACTTTAACGCCTTTTCCATGATTTCGCCTGCCCAATCTCTCGGCAACACCAGTAGCGAAATTTCCGTGCATGGCAGCCACACCTTCGACTTCTGTCGCAGCGATACTGGCCACAACCTCGATGACTTCAGGGGAAATCTCCACAGTCCCCAGCTCGTGATCTTCCATCTCAAATGTTTGTTGTTCTGCCATGACAATCACCTCCGATCATGACTAGTTAAAGGATATTCTTCCAGAAATCTTGTATTGAAATCTCCTCCGACAAACTTTTCATGGTTCAAAAGCCGTAGATGAAAAGGAATTGTCGTATCAACGCCTTCAACGACAAATTCGTCAAGCGCCCGCTTCATCCGAGAAACGGCTTCTTCCCGAGTATTCCCGTAAGTAATCACTTTCGCAATCATGGAATCATAAAACGGCGGAATCTTGTAACCGGGATAAGCGGCTGAATCTACTCGGACACCGAAACCTCCCGGTGGCAGATACATCTCGAGTGTACCAGGAGACGGCATAAAATCTCTATCCGGATTTTCAGCGTTGATGCGGCATTCGATAGCCCATCCTTCATAAGAAATGTCCTCCTGGCTGTAACGAAGTTCTTCGCCGGAAGCAACCAGAATTTGTTCTTTAACCAAATCGACTCCTGTCACCCATTCTGTAACCGGATGTTCCACCTGGATCCGAGTATTCATTTCCATAAAATAAAAGCTGCCGTTTCGATGATCATAAATAAATTCAATGGTGCCGGCTCCCGTATAATTCACGGCTTCCGCAGCCTTCACGGCAGCATTGCCCATTTCCTCCCGCTTTTCCTCAGTGATTGCAGGTGAAGGCGATTCTTCAAGAAGCTTCTGTAGCCGTCGCTGAATGGAACAATCCCTTTCGCCAAGGTGTATTGTGTTTCCATGACCATCGGCAAGCACCTGGATTTCCACGTGACGGAAGTCCTCAATGTATTTCTCCAGA
>DASTWO010000027.1:0-5488 GCA_035776675.1 Caryophanales bacterium | reverse complement strand
CCATGTTGACGGGACTGGCCAATGCGGTTGTCCTCGCATTGGGCGGATTGAAAATAATGAACGGGGATCTGACGATCGGAACACTCGTAGCTTTTCAAACGTTAATGATGAGTTTTCTCGGGCCGATTAACCAATTGGTCGGTTTGGGCGGACGTTTTCAAGAGCTTGAAGGGGACATGAATCGTTTGGACGATGTGTTTCATTATCAAACGGATCCGAATATTGATTCAGACAATGAAGAAACAGATGAACCCATGCGTGCCAAGTTAGATGGACAATTGCAATTGAGGAACGTGACATTTGGATACAGCCGTCTGGAAGCCCCGCTCATTGAGGATTTTCACCTGGAATTGACTCCCGGGGCTCGTGTCGCTCTAGTCGGCGGTTCAGGTAGCGGGAAATCCACAGTCTCGAAAATTGTCGCAGGATTATATGAACCGTGGTCAGGGGAAGTATTGCTGGATGGCCGGGCGCGGCGAAACTGGCCAAGACATATTGTGAATCAATCCGTTGCGGTCGTGGATCAGGAGATTAGTCTGTTTGAAGGGACGATTAAGGATAATCTGACACTTTGGGATACGGCCATTCCGGAAACGGATATTGTCCGTGCCGCCAGAGATGCCTGCATCCATGAGGATATTGTGAGTCGTCCAGGCGGCTATTATTCTCTGATTGATGAAGGCGGACAAAATTTCAGCGGCGGACAAAGACAACGCATGGAGATTGCCCGCGCACTTACCGGGAATCCTTCCTTGTTGATTTTGGATGAGGCGACGAGCGCGTTGGATCCCAATACCGAGAAAAAAGTAGATGAAAGCTTGCGGCGACGCGGTTGTACATGTTTGATTGTCGCCCACCGCTTGAGCACAATCCGTGATTGTGACGAAATCGTCGTGCTTAATCAAGGAAAAGTTGTGGAGCGAGGCACGCATGAAGAATTGATGCATATGGGCGGTTATTACGCCGGATTGACCGCAATGAATTAAATCAATGTCAATCATGATCGACGAAGGGAGGCGAGAACATCGTTATGAATCTATCTTCTTTATCCGAGTTTGGAGAAATCATCGATGTATCAGGTAAATATTCAAGAGCGCTTTACGGTGCGAATCATGTATGGATTGTTTTGGAAGGCGCGGCAGAATTGTTTGCGGTAGATATAGAGAGTGGTCATCCACAAGGCCGGAAGCAACATGTCATGACGCTTTCGCAGGGGAAATTATTTTTTACATTTGAACACGAACGAAAACTTGGGTTTTTCATCAATGGCCACATTGGAACCCAATTATTGCGGGTCGAGTGGGATACATGGATGGATTTGATGACTCGTCCGAATTTTAAGGATTCATTGCTCCATTTAGCCGAAGAATGGGTTCAATCTGTGCTCAAAGTATTGCCTGATGAAGAGCGACTTTCCGTAACAGCCACGGGCGATATTTTAATAAAAGAAAACGGCGGGTTGGAAGAAATGAGGAATCTTCAAAGTGTACTGCTTGATTTTTTGGAGAACCGCCAAAAGGAAGAACAATTTCGGGAACGAAAACATATTGAGGAAAAATCAAAAAAAGATCGAAATGTGTTAAACGACTCCCTACATAATATGGCGTCGATTCTACAACCGGATAAAAATACCGTTGATGCGGTGAACACGGATGACCTGCTCTTGTTTGCCATGCAGGCCATCGGTAAAAATCTCGGTGTGACGGTCAATCCACCGACGGAATCACCGGATGCCAGAGATGATGAACGCTTGAAGCAGATCATGAGAAACACAGGGATGCGTAAGCGGCGGGTATTACTGCAAGGGAACTGGTGGGAAGTGGATCAGGGGCCATTGTTGGCTTATTTTGAGGAAAATGACCATCCGGTGGCGCTTATTCCGAAAAATGCTTCGAGCTATGAATATGTTGATTTGCAATCGCATGCAAAGTATAAAGTGACTCCGGAAATCGCAGATCAACTCGTGCCGCTGGCTTACACATTTTATGCTCCTTTTCCAAATAAGAAATTGAACGTTTTTGATTTGTTGAAATTCGGAACACGTTTCACTTGGAAACGGGATATCGTATTTATCGTTCTCCTTGGTGTGGCAGCGGGGCTGCTTGGAATGTTGACCCCGATCATGACCGGATTTTTATACAATAATGTCATTCCGCAATCATCACATACACAATTGTTTTACCTGGGGCTGGCATTGATTGTCAGTGTATTTGCCGCCTTTCTTTTCAGTCTTACACAGTCGATTGCGATGGTTCGTATGGAAGGGAGGATGAGTGCTACCGTGCAGGCGGCGGTTTGGGACCGCGTGTTAAGCTTGCCTGTTCGCTTTTTCAGAGATTATACGGCCGGGGACCTTTCCGAGCGTATTCAAGGGATTTCAAGTATTCGCCAGTTATTATCCGGTGCAACGCTGTCGACCATTTTATCGAGCACCTTTTCTTTATTTAACATCATTTTATTGTTTTTTTATGATGCAAACATGGCTTTTGCCGCCATCGGGCTTATTCTTTTATCGGTGATGGTCAGTATTGGCTTAGGTTTGTTAAAAATTCGCCAAAATGCAGCGCTTCTCTACATTCAAGGGAAATTATCCGGTATTTTGTTTCAACTCATTCAAGGCATTGCGAAATTCAGGGTGGCCGGTGCGGAAAATCGCGCATTCCATCTATGGGTGAAGCCGTATATTGAACAGCAAAAGAAAACGGTGTTTGTCGGCAAAATCGACATTGCTTCCGCTGTTTTTAACATTGGATTCTCGCTTGTCAGTTCCATGGTTTTGTTTTATATGATGATGAGCCACCCACAGATGGGTACGGGGACATTTCTTGCTTTTCTTGCGGCGTTTACAAGTTCATTAACCGCCATTTTAGCTATGTCAACATCCGCCTTGTCTATCTTGGAGATCATCCCCTTATATCAACGGTCGAAGCCGATATTGCAAGCCATTCCGGAACATCATGACGAGCAAACCGAGATCGGTCAGATAAAGGGTGAAGTGGAAGTCAACCATGCTTACTTTCGTTACAGTCCAGAGGCCCCTTATGTGTTGGAAGATGTCTCCTTGCAAGTAAACCCCGGGGAATTCGTGGCGGTCGTCGGTTCGTCAGGAAGCGGTAAGTCTACATTGTTCCGCTTGTTGTTGGGTTTTGATACGCCGGAGAGGGGTGGCGTGTATTATGACAGGCAAGATTTAAGTGAAGTGGACATCCGCTCAGTCAGAGAACAGATCGGCGTCGTCCTTCAGAACGATCAAGTGATGGCAGGCAGTATTTTTGACAATATTATCGGATCTGCCAACCTTACGCTTGAGGACGCCTGGGAAGCCGCGGAGATGGCCGGTTTTGCGGACGATATTAAGGAGATGCCAATGGGCATGCATACGGTGCTGAGTGAGGGCGCTTCGACGTTGTCCGGCGGGCAGCGTCAGCGGCTGATGATCGCACGGGCGCTTGTGCGAAAACCTCGCATTCTATTATTTGATGAAGCTACCAGCGCATTGGACAACCGGACACAGGCGATCGTCAGTGAAAGTCTGGAAAGGTTGAAAGTCACCCGTATTGTCATCGCCCATCGGTTAAGTACGATCATTCATGCTGACCGGATTTATGTCATTGAAAAAGGAAAAGTTGTTGAAGGTGGGACTTACGAAGAATTAATGGCATATAACGGCGTGTTGGCCGCGCTGGCAAAACGGCAGTTAGCCTAGCATCGTGATGAAAGGAAGAAGGAAAATGGGGCTCCGCGTTATAGCAGGAATGGTGATAGGGCTGATGACTGTTTTGGTGGTTGTGGGCTGTGCAACGAATAGTAGTGGACAAATAGAGGAGCGGCAACAGGGAGACGGGAATAATCCTCAGGATATAGAAGAAACGACAGATAACGATGCGGCGTTATCTAAAGAAGAACTTAAGATGTTGCCGGAGGCTTTGAAAGATATTCATGAGCGCGGGATATTGCGGGTTTCTATGTTCAAAGGGGAACGATTCCCTTACTTTTATGAAAACGATCAAGGAAAACTTAGTGGAAGTGATGTGGACATCGCTCGTGATATTGCTGCTCACCTTGATGTAAAAGCACAATTTGTGCGCAAGGGCGATTCATTTGATGAGGTAGTGGATATTGTGGCAAAGGGAGAGGCGGATGTCGCCATTTCGAAATTAAGCATCACCTTGCCAAGAGCCCAGAAAGTGCTGTTCACCGATCCTTATCTGGAGTTACACAAAGCGCTGTTGATCAATCGATTGCTACTGGCGAAGAAGTCGTTAGAAGACAGCGATTTACTTGAACAATTGGAGGCAATGGATTTCAAGATAGCTGTGAAGGCGGGAACCTCTTATGTCGGCTATGCAAAATCTCTTTTTCCAAAGGCCGACATTATCCAGTACAACGAAAATCAGAATATCATGGATGCGGCCTACAATGATAAGGTGCTTGCGGCTTTCTATGATGAATTTGCAGTTGAACAGTATCTGAAAAATCATCCGGGAAAGTCGCTTCGTTTGAAAATGGAAACGATGGATCACAATATTGATTATCTGGCATTTGCCGTTAACAATGAAAATCCTCATTTGCTCTCCTGGTTAAATAGCTATTTGCGACTGAATCAACCATTTTTAAATGGCATTTTCAAAAAATATGGGCTGAAATAGTGAAAGTTTATCATTTTAAGAAAGCTTTAGCCCCACTTTAACTACACTTTAACTTTGGCAGGTAGAATGAATATGAGTTAAACAGAAAGGGTGATGCCCATGTGAAAATAAAATGAAATAGCTTTTATGGGAGATTAGAAGTTTAAAAGGTTCGAATCAATCGGCATCTACCGGATTTCGATCCGGATGTAAATATATCAATCTAAGGGGTGTTGACGATGAGTCAATGGAGTGAAGAACAAGTTCAGGAAGCGGTTAAGGAGATCAACAAGAAGGCACTGGCGGATGAGGGGTTCCGCAAATTGTGTCTGACTGACGCACATGCAGCAGTAAAACAGGCGACAGGACAGGAACTGCCGAAGGAATTCAAGCTGCGGTTCGTGGATAAAGAAGATGCGCACTATTTGTTCGTATTGCCGGACATGGCCAAGGATGATGAATTGTCAGACGACCAGCTGGAAGAAGTGGCGGGCGGAACAATATCAGGCGGTATCCAAATTGGCCTTCCTTTTATAGCTATCGGTGCCGACATAGGCAAGTGAAAAAATAGGTGTGTTGCTGGAATTTCATCATGACCATGTTTTGAGGGAAAATATCAATCGGCATCTACCGGATTTCGATCCGGATGCAAATATACCAATCTAAGGGGTGTTGACGATGAGTCAATGGAGTGAAGAACAAGTTCAGGAAGCGGTTAAGGAGATCAACAAGAAGGCACTGACGGATGAGGGGTTTCGCAAATTGTGTCTGTCTGACGCACATGCAGCAGTAAAACAGGCGACAGGACAGGAACTGCCGAAGGAATTCAAGCTGCGGTTCGTGGATAAAGAAGATGCGCA
>DASTWO010000026.1:0-3872 GCA_035776675.1 Caryophanales bacterium | reverse complement strand
TTTCACCAATGACTTCAACGATGACTTCGCGCTCCACCTGAACGACGATTTTGTTGCCGTTTGGAGAAATATTGGCTTCCAGACAGTTTGGTTCCTGCAAAATCCGAACGTTGCAATCCTCGAACTTGTCACAGTTTTTGTCCCGGTCGGTAAGCGGTACGACATCCTTATACCCAACTGTTTCGGTAACAACTTCTGTTTTTGTGTTGTGACTGTAGGAGTACCAAATATTGGTGTCGTAAGTTCCTTCGACCACGACAACCTCGTCGTCTTTGTACGCTTTGTATTGGTGGTTAATGATCCAGCAGCCTAAAATACTTGACGGTTTATGCGATGGGGTGACCGTATGGGCACTTTGAGAAAACTTTCTTCCTTTTCCGCAAACCGCCTTCGTAATAATTTCGCGGTAGTTGTTTTCGTATTCCTTCGACATTTGCTTATTCATACCTCCCCTTCCAATCTCAATCACATCCTATGCAGGGCGAATGACTAGTGTGCGAGAAAAAGTCCAAATGAGGTTTTTTCGGAAATTCGAGATTGAAAGTCGAAGGCCGACAAAAAAAGACTCCTTAAATAAGGAGCCATTCAGCCTTAAAGAATCTTCTTATCTGACGAACCGGTAAGGTTGGAAGAAGTTTCTCCCCCGGTATCGCTGGTTTTTATAATTTCTTCGGTTACGGTATTGGAAATCGTTGTAGACACGAGCTGCAACAGATTGTTCACTTCCGTTTGTGATTGCTTAAACTCCTGAACAATGGGAGTCTGTTCGATCTCGTCGGTCATCTTATTGATTTGTTCCTCAACCTGTTTTAAAGCTCCCTGTTTCCCGAAATGCTGCAAATTGACGGCTTCTTTCTGCTTTAGCTTAATATCTTCAATCAACTGACTGATCTTTTTGTTATCATTAATCTGTTTCTCGGCACGTTTAAAGAAATCAACTTCCTCGGTTTCAGACATCATCCGTGCCAATTCCTTGGCTTTCGCGATCACTTCTACTTTCTCATATTTCGCCATTACCCATTCACCTCAACTGCTGTCTGCCATTCGCCATCCAGCGTCCATGTTTTTGTATTTGTTACCCGTACGGATACAAGCTCACCGATGAGAGACTTCGGCCCGCGAAAGTTCACTACCTTGTTCGTCCGGGTATGGCCGGAAAGGACATCGGGATTTTTCTTGCTTTCACCCTCCACGAGCACCTCAACAACCTGGCCTTCGAGAACGGCGTTTTTCTTTGCGGAAATTTTATTACAAAGTCGGTTTAACCGCTGTAACCGTTCCTTTTTGACTTCCATCGGGATGTTGTCTTCCATCCGCGCGGCCGGGGTCCCCGGACGTGGTGAGTATATAAATGTAAAAGCACTGTCGAATTGACATTCTTCCACGAGAGACAACGTCTCCTCGAACTGTTCATCTGTTTCATTCGGATAGCCGACAATAATGTCAGTTGTAAAAGAAGCATGCGGAATCGCCTTCTTAAGCTTGTGGAACAATTCAAGATAAGATTCTCTGGAATAGTTCCGCCCCATGATCTTTAGAACATCGGAATTACCGGATTGAACAGGCAGATGAATATGTTCAACGAGATTGCCGCCTTTAGCCAGAACTTTAATTAATCCGTCCGTGAAATCCCATGGGTGGCTTGTCGTGAAACGTACACGGGGAATATCAATTTTCCGCATATCTTCCATTAAATCACTGAGCCGATAATCGACACCTTCCAAATCCTTTCCGTAGGCATTGACGTTTTGGCCCAATAAAGTGATTTCCTTATATCCTTGTCTCGCCAAATGGCGAACCTCATCAATAATCTCATGAGGATGCCTGCTTCTTTCCTTCCCCCGCGTGTAAGGGACAATACAGTAAGTACAAAACTTGTCACAGCCGTACATGATGTTCACCCAGGCCTGAATATTTCCTTTGCGGGCCTTCGGCAAGTTCTCAATAACATCGCCTTCCTTGGACCAGACCTCCATGACCATCTCTTTGCTGAAAAGCGCTTCTTTCAAAAGCTGCGGCAAACGATGGATGTTGTGGGTACCGAAGATCAAGTCGACGTGCTGATGCTTTTTCAAAATACGATTGACAACAGCTTCTTCCTGCGCCATACAGCCGCATAACCCGAGAACCAGCTCAGGTTTCTCTCTTTTCAAGTGCGTCAAATTACCGAGTTCTCCAAACACCTTGTTCTCAGCGTTCTCTCGGATTGCACATGTGTTCAAAAGAATGATATCGGCTTCCTTCTCATCTTCGGTCGAACTGTAACCAATTTCCTCGAAAATACCGGCCATAACTTCCGTGTCATGCTCGTTCATCTGACATCCGTAGGTCCGAATGAGAAACTTCTTCCCTTTTCCGAGACCTTTTATATCATCAGGTATGTGAAAATCATCTAAATGCTGAACGGTATGCTTTCGCCTTCTTCTTGCTTCTTTCAGGTCCGGTGCCTGAAACGTCTTTTGAAAATACTTGGCGAAATCCGCGGTGGTTTTGTTGGACGTATCAGTGGCCATATCTTGCGACCTCCCTGCTTAAATCGGTGATTAACTAGTACATTATAGCAAAAATACAGGTAAAAAAAAAGAAAGGAACTGCGATCAGGCGATTTCAATTAACCATCAGTTGCAGCTCTTTCAATTCCCCATTGGTCATAGACATCAACCTTTTTGTTCCATTTCTCCACTCGTACCGCTACTATTTCTCCGTAAATCCATAGAATGAGCCATATATCAAAACATGGTGGTGAAATATGATGTTAGGCTTTTCTATGATTCAACTTGTTTGGAAACATAGTCATAGGTTTGATAAAGAACTGCGGGATGAAATTATCCATCTCTATCGGCCATTCCGCCACATTCCTTGTTTCTTGCATCGACCGTTGGAAAACTTGGCAAAGAAATTCAAGAGATTCCCGGTTATCATTGAATTTGATCAAGAAAATACTTCTTTCAAACCGACTTTGGAAAGTGTCCACCAATTTGTCAAAACAGAGCCACGATCTAATATCAAATACGAATACCCGAGTATATCAGGGGTTTCCGCTGTGCTCACTGCAGCTACAATTGAAAGATTGATCAAAAACCATTCATCTGTAAAAAAAATACACTATGACCGAAAGGTGAACGCCTTTCTAGATGTGGCTTCTCCCTCCATTCATTCAAGAAAACTAAACCAACAAGGTATAACCGGGAATAACATCAATATTGCAATAGTTGATACCGGTGTCTATCCCCATCAAGATCTGACCAAGCCCACCAATCGAATTATAGCATTTAAAGATTTCGTGAATGGGAAGAAAGATCCCTACGATGATAACGGACACGGTACTCATTGCGCCGGTGATGCTGCAGGAAACGGCTATTCTTCAGACGGTAAATACCGTGGACCGGCACCGAAAGCCGGAATTGTTGGTGTTAAGGTGCTTAGCCAGACTGGAACAGGATCGCTATCAACAATAGTTGCCGGCATTCAATGGTGTTTAGATCACAAAACCGAATATCAAATTGATGTCATCTCTCTATCGTTGGGAGCTAAAGCAGACCAGTCCAATTGCCAGGATCCACTCGTCCAAATTGTTGAAACAGCCTGGGACGAAGGATTGGTCGTTTGTGTCGCAGCCGGAAATTCGGGACCTGACAAACGGACCATTGGCAGTCCCGGAATCAGTCCGAAGGTCGTTACGGTAGGTGCTATTGACGACAAAAATACAATTGACCGTTCCGACGATGAGATCGCACCCTTTTCAAGTCGCGGACCAGCTTGCGGAGATGTTTCAAAACCGGACCTGCTCGCCCCCGGTGTCAATATTATTTCATTAAGAGCGCCCGGCTCCTTTCTCGACAAAACTCAAAAATCCAACAGGGTCGGGAAGA
>DASTWO010000025.1:0-2527 GCA_035776675.1 Caryophanales bacterium | reverse complement strand
AAATCTTTCTGCGAAGCTGGAAGAAGTGAGTGCGATTTCCGAGGAATCTGCGGCCAGCGCCCAGCAGGTTTCCGCATCAAGTGACCATCAGAAAGAAGCGATTGAGCAAGTCAATCAGGCAGCATTTGAATTGCAAAACATTGCGATGGATCTGCAGCAGGAAGTCAGCCTGTTTCAGTTGATCAACGAGGATAAAGATAGCGGTGTAACTGAGGAACTGTTGGAAGAGGCATCGGATGAGGAAAACATAGCCGAGGCTTCCGAAGCGGAACTTAGCAGCGAAGAAGCTTACAGGGCTGAAAAAGAAACCGCCGGAACAGAAGAGGTGGCAGCTGCCACGGAAGACAATGAGAAAAACAAATAAAATATTGAATCGAAAAACGCCTCTTGTGAATCGCAAGGGGCGTTTTCCCGCATTAAACGGCCATTAATTATCCAACTAAAAACGTGACATCGGGGCTAGTACAATCCTATAAAGTCGTAACGAACATTCAATGGGAATAGAAAGAACCTCCCAACTGATTGAAGTTTCACTTTATGTTAAAATAACGAAAAAGCGGAAAGAGGGATACATATGGAATTGACCGTTTATTTGGCGGGCCAGATTCACGACAATTGGCGCGGTGAACTGAAAAATGAGGCCGAGAAACAAAGCTTGCCCCTCCAGTTTGTAGGACCAATGGAAAATCATGATCGTTCCGACAATATCGGCGAAGAAATTCTCGGTACCCAGCCCGATAAGGTGTTCAAAGATGAAGCGGCTTCTGCTGTCAATAACTTGCGCACGCAAGTACTGCTCGGAAAATCCGATGTAGTTATCGCCCTGTTCGGTGAAAAATATAAACAATGGAACACGGCGATGGATGCCTCCGCGGCCATCACCCTTGGAAAGCCGCTTATTCTGGTTCGCCCGGAATCGCTCCACCATCCACTTAAGGAACTGGCAAACAAGGCACAAGTCGTTGTGGAGAGCCCCAAGCAAGCTTTACAAGTCCTCTCCTATATTTTCGAAACGGAATAGTCCTTCGGCCGTCCCGCAACCGGGACGGCTTTTTCATGCAGCTTTGACCTCCGAAACCTCACCTTCCAGCAAATCAAAATAATAGATTTTCGGAAGCCTCACATGAACCCAATAATCATGGAACATCGATGTTGCTGTAAACATAATCAATTGCCAATCGAAGTTCTCCCCCATTGCAATTCCTCCCAATGCTTTATGCTGATTTCCGCAAAAAGTAAAATGGCTTAATTATAAAATCCAGAAGTTGATATAGATCATGAAAGGTGTTGAAATCCCCTTCGTCGTCGATCAGATATTCATTAATATGGCATTTGCAGGTTGTCACATACCAAAAAAGAGCGCTCCATCAAGTGGAACGCTCCTGATCCTGGGTATTTTTTTGTATAAATTGATATTGGCCGGCCAAAAGACGAACAATATGGATATAAAGTTCACCACGAGTCATACCGCCGTCTGTGAAAATACCGACTGCCCCTTCCTTTTTCCGTACATTTCTACGAGCGGTATATTCGTCAATTACGTCTCCCAATTCCCGTCCATTACGAATTCCATCTGCAATATTCTCGGGAAGGGGATACCTCGCCCCGGCAGCCACAATCTCACAGCCATTTTCATCGACCAGCGCGCCCCAATTGACGGAGAGCAATCCTGCTTCGCTTTCCATCACGCCGCCTTCAAGGCCGATACCAACAGCAGCACCCTGCGAAACACAGGCCTTTGCCCGGTTCAGAGCTCCCGTCCTCGTTTCCTCATCTGACATCGGCTGATCCGATACTCCGGAGGAAACTTCCAAGCCCAGGACTTCCTTAAACACCTCTCGGACGGCTCCCACTTTTGCCGGATTAAATGAACCTACTGCCACATTCTCCAACTCATGCAGTTTTTTCTCAGCCATTTTGCCTGATCGTATCCACTGCGTTTTGATCGGTAGTTTTGACGAGCTTTACCAGCAGTTCCTTGGCCGCGGCATAATCATCAACATGGACAACGGAAGACGAGGTATGAATATACCTGGAACAAACGCCAACCACTGCGGAAGGAACACCACTGCCCGAAGTGTGGACACGCCCTGCATCCGTTCCGCCCTGGGAAATAAAATATTGATACGGAATGTCATTGGATTCCGCTGTATCAAGAACGAAATCCCGAATCCCGCGATGCGTAATCATCGTACGATCGAAAATCCGCAATAAAGCTCCTTTTCCAAGTTGGCCGAATGCCTCTTTATCTCCTGATGCATCATTGGCCGGCGAAGCATCCAGAGCATAAAAAATGTCCGGCTCCACCATATTGGCTGCTGCTGCTGAACCACGCAATCCGACTTCCTCCTGCACGGTTGCACCCGAATACAGCCTGTTCGGTACATTTTCACCTTGCAATTCTTTCAACAACTCTACCGCGAGACCGCAACCGTAACGGTTGTCCCACGCCTTTGCCAATATCTTTTTCTCATTGGCCATTGGGGTGAATGGACAAACCGGCACAATCGAGATCCCCGGCTTTACG
>DASTWO010000024.1:0-17812 GCA_035776675.1 Caryophanales bacterium | reverse complement strand
TTGGATGATTATTCACTCGGTGAAATTGCCGAACAGTTCGATGTCAGCCGGCAGGCGGTTTATGATACGTTACGACGTACTGAATCGATGTTGGAGGAGTTTGAGAGTAAACTGGAATTGCTATCGAAATTTCAAAAGCGTACATCGTTGCTTGAGCACTTGAAGGAGTTGGCCGCTCATAACGAAGAAGCGCTTGTGGTCATCGATTCACTTGAGAAACTTGATTAGACTTCACGTTGGGAGGCAATGCATATATGGCATTTGAAGGATTGGCCGACCGGCTCCAGGATACATTCAAAAAAATTCGCGGCAAAGGCAAAGTCACCGAAGAAGACGTTAAGGAAATGACCCGCGAAGTTCGCCTTGCTTTGCTTGAGGCGGACGTTAACTTTAAAGTGGTCAAAAGCTTCGTGAAACGCGTGAAGGAACGTGCCGTCGGACAAGAGGTGCTGAAAAGCCTGACACCGGGCCAACAAGTCATCAAGGTCGTTCAGGATGAGTTAACGGAATTGATGGGTGGCGAGCAAAGTAAGATTGCCGTGGCCAATAAACCTCCGACAGTCGTGATGTTAGTCGGTTTGCAAGGCGCCGGCAAAACAACGCATATTGGCAAGATCGCCAACCATTTGAGGAAGCAACATAACCGGAATCCGCTTCTTACGGCTGCCGACGTGTACCGTCCCGCAGCTATTGATCAGCTGGAAACACTGGGGAAACAATTAAATATGCCTGTTGTCACCGGAGATCGGCAAAATCCTGTTGAAATCGCAAAGCAGGCGGTTGCTGAAGCCAAAGAAGAGCACAATGACTACGTCATGATAGATACCGCAGGTCGACTTCATGTCGATGAGAAGCTTATGCAAGAACTTGCGGACATTAAGGAAGCTGTCCAACCGGATGAAATCTTGTTGGTTGTCGATGCAATGACCGGCCAGGATGCCGTTAACGTTGCTGAAAGCTTCAACGAGCAGTTGGATCTGACTGGCGTTGTGCTGACGAAAATGGATGGCGATACCCGTGGTGGCGCAGCATTGTCCGTTAAATCTGTAACCGGTAAGTCCATTAAGTTTATCGGAACCGGTGAGAAATTGGACGCGCTTGAACCCTTTCATCCTGAACGGATGGCTTCTCGAATTCTTGGTATGGGGGATGTTCTTAGCCTTATTGAAAAGGCGCAAACCTCCGTCGACGAAGATAAGGCGAAGAGCCTTGAGAAGAAAATGCGGACCGCAAGCTTCACGCTCGACGATTTTCTTGAGCAGTTAGATCAGGTTCGCAATATGGGGCCGCTTGATGAGCTACTGCAGATGATGCCCGGCGCAGGCAAGATGAAGGGCATGAAGAACATGCAGGTCGATGAGAAGCAAATCGGCCATATTGAGGCTATCATTCAGTCGATGACCGGTAAGGAGAAAGAGCAGCCGGAAGTGATTAATGCCAGCCGCAGGAAACGAATTGCGAAAGGCAGCGGAACATCGGTCCGTGAAGTCAATAGGCTTCTGAAACAGTTTGAGGAAATGAAGAAGATGATGAAACAGATGACGAACGCTTCGAAGGGAAAAGGCAAGAAAAATCCCTTTAATATACCATTTATGTAGAATAAAATTCATGGAGGATGATGAAAATGGCAGTAAAGATTCGTTTGAAACGCATGGGAGCAAAGAAACGCCCGTTCTATCGTTTGGTTGTGGCAGATTCCCGCAAGCCGCGTGACGGCCGTATTATCGAGCAGATCGGGACTTACAACCCGCTTGTTTCTCCTAAAGAAGTCAAGATTGACGAGGAAAAAGCTTTGCAATGGATGTTGAACGGCGCCAAGCCGTCCGATACCGTTCGTAACTTGTTTTCGAATGAAGGCCTGATGGAGAAACTCCACAACGCGAAGCAACAGAAAAAAGCTGAATAGGTGAGCATCTATGCAGTCTTTAATTGAAACGATTGTCAAAGCGCTTGTTGATTATCCGGAAGATGTTCGGGTAACCGAGGTTTCGGAAGAAAACTCGATTACTTACAAGCTGTCTGTCCGTTCAGAAGATATGGGGAAAGTGATCGGAAAGAAAGGCAGGATTGCCCAAGCTATTCGTACAGTACTGAGTGCTGCAGGCTCAGGGCAGAACAAGCGTGTTTTCTTAGACATCGAAGAATAACGTGGAGGAGGAGCCGATCTTCCTCTGACGTAGGAATAATGGCGCTGGCTTGGCTTCGAAAGAAGCGCTTTAGCCGGCGTCCCTTTTTACCCATGGCCTTGTTCGGCATTCACCTGCGGCATAAGGCTTGTCGAATGTCAAGTCTTTTTCTCACCGGAGCTGATGTTTCTATGAAGATGATTAAACCCGTAACGGTTAAGCAGATATTGACGGAATCAAGCAAACAGGCGATGTTGGATAAATTCAATAGCCAGATATTTCAGTTGCAGAAAGAATGCGAGCAACTTCGATTTGAGATGCGCAGAAATGAGCGGGAACGTAAATATGACAAGGGCTCGTTACGTCTCAAATTCGAAGATGAAATCGAACGCCGCCATGAAAAAAGCAAACTTCTAGAATACCAAATTGAACAGTTGGAAATTTTGCCGCTCGGAAGTGAATTAAATGACGGTGAAGTGGAGACCATTTTGGAAGTGAATATCGGTGATGATTGGGATAAGGCGGCAGCTGAATCAGCTATCATTATTAAGGATGGCAAGGTTTACGAAATTCGCTGAGGCGGAGGATTTTGAAAATGACACAATGGTTTCGCGTCGGGAAAATCACAAAACCCCACGGATTAAAGGGTGAAGTTCGGGTCTTTGGCAATACCGATTTTCCGGATGAACGCTTTTCGGTTGGAAACACCTTGTATATGGATCAAGGGAAGAGTGGAGACTTGGTTCCGCTTGTTATTGCTTCGCGCCGAAGGCATAAACAGTTCGAGCTGTTAACTTTTGAAGGTTATCAGAATATTAATGATGTGGAAAAATTGAATGGTGCTGCGTTAAAGGTTCCGGAAGATCAGCTTTTCTCATTAGAGGACGATGAGTTCTATTACCATGAAATCATCGGTTGTCTTGTTATCACAGAAGAGGGTAAAGAGCTGGGAAAGATTAAAGATATTATTGCCACCGGTGCCAATGACGTTTGGACGGTCAAAGGGCATGGCGGTAAAGAAATTCTAATTCCATACATAGATGATGTTGTGAAAGAGATTAACATAGACAGGAAGACCGTGAAAATTCACGTGATGGAAGGATTGCTTGAATGAAAATCGACGTTCTTACGTTGTTCCCGGAGATGTTTGCCGGGGTTTTGAACCAGTCCATTTTGAAAAAAGCTCAGGAAGACAGAAAAGTTTCTTTCAGGTTAACTGATTTTCGGGAGTTTACCGAAAATAAGCATCGTAAAGTCGATGATTATCCGTATGGTGGTGGGGAAGGAATGGTCCTGACGCCACAGCCGATTTTTGACGCGGTGGATGCCCTAAGTTCTTCAGAATCCGAAGGCAAGCCTCGAATTGTATTAATGTCACCTCAAGGCGAAACCTTTACTCAGAGAAAGGCGAAAGAGTTTGCGAAGGAAGACCATTTATTGTTCCTTTGTGGCCATTATGAGGGTTATGATGAACGCATTCGCCAGGAATTAGCTGATGATGAAATATCGATCGGGGATTATGTGCTGACCGGTGGGGAATTGGCTTCCATGGTTGTCATCGACAGTGTTGTGCGCTTGTTGGCTGGGGTTTTGGGAAACGAACTGTCTCACCAGAACGACTCGTTCAGTGACGGATTGCTTGAATATCCTCATTACACAAGGCCGGCTGACTTTCGTGGATTGGAAGTTCCTGAGGTCTTGCTTTCCGGTCATCACGGCAGAATTGAAGAATGGCGCCATTACCAGTCTCTTAAGAGAACTTTTGAACGCCGACCCGATTTGTTGGCGGAAAGGAATCTTACTGAGCAGGAACAAGAATGGATTCGTGAAATGAAAGCTCGGTCCGGCAAAGCGCATCCTTGATTGTTGCACTTTGTTATGATACGATATATCTCGTGGCAAAATGCCCGAGTGATTACCATGTTCCGCTGTCGCGTTTGAGAATGAGCATGGCCAGAAGGAGGGAATCACGATGCATCATTTGATTCAGGAAATTACGAAAGAGCAATTGAAACAAGATCTTCCTCAATTTCGTGCCGGTGACACTGTCCGTGTACATGCCAAAGTTGTTGAAGGCTCACGCGAACGGATCCAGGTGTTCGAAGGTGTTGTCATCAAGAGGCGTGGTGGAGGAATCAGTGAAACGTTTACAGTCCGCAAGATTTCATTCGGAATCGGCGTGGAAAGAACGTTCCCGGTTCATTCTCCGCGAATCGCGAAAATTGATGTTGTCCGCCGTGGTAAGGTCCGCCGTGCGAAGCTCTACTATTTGCGCGCGTTACGCGGAAAAGCGGCACGGATCAAAGAGGCATAAGCGAAAGGGACTTGACACCAAGTCCCTTTTTTGCTCTGTGCTTAAACCCGTAACGCATTGCAGGTTTGGGCACCTCGCAGAACGAGGCGGTTTCTAAAGGTGAAGATTCCAATTGCTCTGTGCTTAAACCCGTAACGAAATAAAGGTGTGGGCACTGGAGCTGTTTTCTTAGAGAAAAGTTTCAACGGCTCTGTAGCGATTAATTTTTATGATTCTGGAACATTTGCGTTTGGGGGAAAAACGATGTCTGCAAAGAAAGAAACGTGGGAATGGGTCAAGGCGTTGTTGATTGCATTCATTCTGGCGGCATTGGTCCGATACGTGCTTTTCGCACCGATTATCGTTGACGGCAAGTCGATGATGCCGACTTTACATAATCATGATCGCCTGATCATCAACAAATTGGCTTATAATGTCGGGGATCCGGAGCGTTTTGATATCATTGTTTTTCATGCAACGGAAACGAAAGATTTTATCAAGCGTGTGATTGGGCTGCCGGGTGAGCATATCGCCTATCGGAACGACACATTATATGTCGATGGAAAAGCAATCCCTGAACCTTATTTACAACCTTACAAAAAACAGGTAACTGGAGATTTAACACAGCATTTTGAAACAACAGTTCCAGAAGCTTATCTTTTTGTAATGGGAGACAATCGCAGGCGTAGCAAGGATAGCCGAATTATAGGACCGGTTCCGCTGGAAGACGTAGTGGGCGAGGTTGTATTGCAATTTTGGCCGATTGGTGATTTTCATATAGTAGAGTAGGTGTTCCATTCATGACAATTCAATGGTTTCCGGGCCATATGGCTAAGACAAAACGGGAAGTCAAAGAAAAGATCAAAAAAATCGATATTGTTCTGGAACTGGTCGATGCAAGAATTCCGGATTCCTCGAGAAATCCGATGGTGGATGAAATGGCTGCCGGAAAACCCAGGCTGCTCTTGTTGAATAAAGCCGATATGGCTGATTCCTCTGTCACCGAGCAGTGGCAACGGGATTTTCAAAATCAAGGTGTCGAAGAAATCTTGACTTTGAATTCACAAACCGGCAAGGGAACCGATCAGATCATTCCCGCCGCGGAACGTCTGATGCATGATAAACATGAGAAAATGAAGGCGAAAGGCATGAATCCTCGTGCAATCCGCGCTTTGATTCTGGGAATTCCGAATGTCGGCAAATCGACTTTAATCAACCGGCTTGCAGGTAGAAGAACCGCCAAGGTTGGAGATCGTCCCGGCATCACGCGACAACAGCAATGGATTAAGGTCAAAGGCAAATTGGAATTACTCGATACGCCGGGCATTCTATGGCCGAAATTCGAGGATCAGGCAACCGGGATGCGTCTTGCGGCGACAGGGGCGATCAAGGATGAACTGTTTGAATCTCAAGATGTGGCTTTATTCGTGCTCCGCTTATTGAAGAAACGTTATCCGAAGAAATTAATGACGCGTTATCAGCTTGAGGAGATTCCGGAAGATGACCTTGAATTGTTCGATGAAATCGGCAGGAAACGCGGTTGTATCATCCGCGGTGGAGAAATTGATTACGACAAAGCCGGGGCCCTGATTCTCCGGGATTTGCAAACAGGGAAAATCGGCAACCTATCACTTGAAACGCCAGATGATGTAAATATATAGAGCTAAAGAGGACTTCACCTTCCGTACGTTGAAAATATAGATAGGTGAAGTTTTTTTGTGCAGAGGTGAGGAACTGTTGAGGAAAACAATACGCGAAATCAAAGAGCGGTTGTACGAGGAAACCGCGTCGATGTCCGAAGAGGAAATCAAAAAGCTGCAACAAGATGAGCGTAAAGGCGTGCAACAGTTATTGGCCACGTGGCAAAAGCAGCAACGTAAACGAATGGATCAAAAGAAAAAATATATTGAAATGAGTACATATGAAAATCAAATTTGGCAGCAGGGCAGCCCTTTGGTTGCGGGTGTTGATGAAGCGGGTCGTGGTCCGCTTGCCGGTCCGGTTGTAGCGGGAGCTGTCATTTTGAACAAAGAAATTTCTCTAATAGGGCTTAACGATTCCAAACAATTAACCGAAACTATACGTGAAACATTATTTGAGGAAATCTATCACAAGGCGGAAGCAGTGGGTGTAGGGATTGTCAGCGCACCGGAAATCGATCGCCTGAATATCTATCAAGCGGCAAAACGTGCGATGGTTGAGGCGATCGAGGAATTGGGAGTCGCCCCTCAGCATGTTCTTGCCGATGCCATGGAACTGCCAATTTCCATGCCGCAAACGTCAATTGTTAAAGGAGACAGCCGCAGTGTTTCCATAGCGGCCGGTTCCATTGTCGCCAAAGTGACAAGAGATCGTTTAATGAGAGAGCTTCACAAAACCTATCCGAAATACGGGTTTTCCCGCCATTTTGGTTATGCGACCGCTGAACATTTGAAGAACCTTGAACGTTACGGGGCGTGTGAGGCGCATCGTCGTTCTTTTGCACCTGTAAGAGAGCGAGTACGTATGGAAGTCAAAGGTTCAAGTCCGGAGGTCGGGTGAGGATTTTCAGAAACGCTCTCTTCAAAATCTATCTTGTATGAGGAGGAGACGGGAGTGAATCTCCGGGCTGTCCTGGCGTCCCTTCAACCGGTTAGATCAACCGGTGTGAGAAGCATCTCCCTTGTTAAGGGACAAATTTTTTCAGGGAAAATCATGAAGCTGTTTCCCCATAATCGCGCGCTGGTCCAACTTGGCGGCTTGAAAATTCACGCTCAATTGGATGCCCCTTTGGTTGCGGGGCGTTCTTATTGGCTGCAAGTAGCCAATGCAAAAGGGACCCCAGTGTTAAAAGTGTTGCAAGCAAATGAAGGGATTGCGGAAAAAGGAAATCCCGTTTCCAGATTGCTCGAAAGTCTTGGATTGTCTTCAACAAAGTCGCGTGAGGCTGTTGTACAGTCTTTCATCGATGAAAGACTGCCATTATCAAAAGAACTGATTGTTAAAGGTTCGGAATGGCTCCATACAACGGAAAATAAACAAGATGCCTTAGACGTTCTCAAACAAATGGGAGCAAGACGGCTTCCTGCGACCCATGCTATGTTTGAGATGTTGGTTGCCGAACGACAGGCTCCTCCACTACATGAACAATTAGGAAAGCTAATGGAATCATTGAACAAGGTATCTGAGAAATCACCGGAGTTTCAGCAGTTGCGGAAATTGCTTCCTGAACTGATTCTTAAACCAAGCATGTCAGGTGCGGAAATGCGACAATCTTTGCAACAAGGGGTCGCTCGCTTGGGACTGTCATTTGAACATGATCTCGGTCAATTGCAAAATCTCCCCAAAAGCGGCGGTTTGGAAACATTGAAATCTGCGTTAACGCAGATTATTCATGAGGAAAACCCTGGCGAGGTCAAGCGTCATGCCCGGCAAGTGTTGGCTCAAATGAATTCACAACAGGTTCAAACTCTCATCGATGTAGAGAAGCTGATTCAACCGCAATTACTTCGGGTCCTGTCTCGATTTGGATTTTCATTTGAAGCGGATTCTCGCTTGATTCAGACACAAATGATGCAACATCAGGCGACTTTAAAGCCGCTGTTGATGCAGGTTATTCAGCAAACCCAATCAAGCGATGTAAGACAGCAATCCCGGCAGCTGTTGGCACATATAACTTCCCAACAGCTCAACGCTTCGGGTGAATTTCAAACCATCATCCAACTTCCTGTCCAATCAGGTTCTCATCTTTCAGAAGCCACGATTAAATGGGAAGGAAAGAAACAGAAGGACGGTATCTTCGATGCTGACTTTTGCCGCGTGCTTTTCTATTTGGAATTGGAGCATTTGCAAGAAACGGTTGTAGATGTGAATATTCAAAAGCGATTTGTCGGGATTCGCATTTTTAATGAATCTCACGATCTTCGTGCCTTGATTGAGCACTTTGAACCCATATTAAAAGAACAGCTTGAGGATGGTGGCTATCAGTTATCGTCATTAAAGCAGGCGCAAGGTGGTGCGCCAGGATCGGAATGGGCCAATGATGGAACAGGTTCCTTAAGTGAGGTGGACTTCCGTATATGAATAATAAAAGAAAACAGGCAGTTGCCCTAACCTATGAGCAGGAAAAACGAGACGCTCCTTATGTTTCCGCGAAAGGTGAGGGCGAATTGGCTGAGAAAATCATTCGCCTTGCCAAAGAACATGAAATCCCCATTCAGGAAGACCAATCTCTTGTCAGTTTGCTGGCTCAGTTGAATTTGAATGATGCCATTCCGCCGGATCTTTACCAGGTTGTCGCAGAAGTCTTTGCTTTTATTTATCGGTTGGATCAAAGCCAGACGGATAAATAATATTCTTCCAAATGGGTTAGTTTAAAGAATACACCATTTGTGAAGGGGGCCGAAAATGAGCGCCAGAAATAAACTCGTCGTTTCGGGAGCGGAAGATATGCTCCGACAGCACAAAGAAGAGATTGCAGAGGAATTCGGTGTGCATGCTTCCCCCGCTAGCCGGGATGTAATCACGCCGAAAATCCTCGAGGATGCAGGGCAAAGCAAAGAAAAACGAACCAGGACCAATGAGGATATGTAAATCGGGCAGCTAAAGGCTGTCCTTCTTTTTATTAGTATAAGAAGAAAATAGAAGGAAGAAAATAAAGCCAACTCAATGTTAGGAGGAAAAAGAATGAAAGGGCGATTTTCCTGGTTCATTTGCCTAATGATAAGTTTCATCATTGTTCTGTCTCATCCGGATATCTCCTTGGCCCAGACTCCCTCAAATGTGTTTTATCCATGCAGCGTGGTCCTTAAACCGGTTAGAGATATTCCTAACGCCATGGGCACCGCTTTAATTGCACATGTAGAAAAACCTTATTCCGATGCGCCATCAAGTCCTGTGCGAAAACGGCAAAGTATAGGGATCTATGCGGATTGGCTTCCGTCGCCATCTTCACTCGGAGATTATGATCAATATGAAGGTTTCGCCCAAATTCCGGATGTCATCAGTTGGCGATTTCAGATGTATCCCGTTGAGCAGGATGTTCCGAGTTGGTTCGGTGGGACTCCTTGGGCAGGCAAATTTGATGAGATTACCTCAGAACTTCCTGAGAAAACAGTTGTACAAGTGCGTCTTTCAAATTCAGAAACAAATAAGTTGGGACCTGTTATTTTGCAAAACACCTTAAATGGATGTCACAACTGAACGTTTTGATCGCTTCATGATCGGTAAGGTCGATTCCTTTATGAAAAGCCTGGTGAAATTCATGCTAAAATCAGTAGTGTAGCCCACAAAATGGGGTTTCGCTACTTTTTTTTATCATTTACGAAACCTGGACGGTGAAATCTCGTCTAAAGAATAGAAGAACCGGTTCAAATGATTGTTGGGTAGGGGTGAAGGGGATGGATGACGGGAAAAGAAAGATTCCATTGTCAACGGAAGGCCATAAGGACCGTGAAGAATGGCTGGGAACTCTTATGAATCAATACGGGGAAGGATTAACCAAGCTCGCTTACCATTACGTGAAGGATTGGGGGCGGGCCGAAGATGTTGTTCAGGACGTTTTCGTCAGCTGTTACGATCATTATGATGATTTCAGAGGAGAGTCTTCGGTCAAAACATGGGTTTACCGAATTACCATTAACCAATGCAAGGATGTTTTGAAAAGTTCGGTCTTCCGTAAGACCTTGTTTGGGAAGTTCGATTTTATAGCTAATAGAGAAACTGACCATACGCCGGAACTATTTCTCGTTCAGAAAGAAACGGAAAAACAGCTGGCTCGCCATATTTTATCGTTGACCGTCAAGTATCGCGAGGTTATTTTATTGTTTTATTATGAGGAGTTTTCCATATACGGCATCAGCGAGCTTTTGTCAATCAAACCCAACACGGTGAAAACCAGGTTGGATCGGGCTCGCCAGAAATTGAGAAGGCTTATGGAGGAGGACGGGTATCATGGAAGATGAGTTGAAAAACTTAAAGAAAACCCTTGATGAGAGTGTGTATAAAGGGACTCATTTCACCGAGAGGCATAAGCATAAGGTTCTTCGAAAGATTCATTCTCGTACCCGGCCAAAGCCAAAACGTTGGATGCCTTACTTCAGTTTTGCGGTTTGTGCGGCTTTGATAGTATTGGTTGTGCAATTTGCATGGCATCAAGTCATTCAGGAAAAAGGACAACACGCCTCCCAACTTGCGCTTATGTCCCAAAGACAGGGCCCCGTTTCGGTTGTATGGGTCAGAACCGAGACAAAGCACAAAATGCCTGTTGCGATGATGTTATTGAACGTCGATCCAATCGATCATACAGCTACCTTACTGAGTTTACCCAGGGACTTGAAGGTAGGAAGAGAGGCTCCCGCTAAGCTGAGCAATGCGTTTCGAGTGCAAAATCCGGAATCGCTTACAAATACGGTCGGATCCTATTTCGACATTGATGTTGACTATTATTTAAGCATGGATAACGAAGCTTTTGCGGATATCATCAATACAATCGGAGGAATAACGGTTCAGAATCACGCGACCTTTCGTTTTCATGGGTATGAGTTTCCGAAAGGGAAGATCGAGTTAAATGGAAAAGAAGCACTCGCTTACTCCAGTATGTACAAAAAAGATCCTGCCGGGATGAAAGGACGTTTGGATCGTCAGCGTCAGGTGTTGAGATCCGTAGTGGACAAAATCACAAGTTTGTCTTCCGCGAACAAACTGAAAGAAGTATTTGCCCATTTTCAAAATGGCAGCAAGACGAATATGTCTTTCCGTGACATGATGGCTTTCTATCAGGACAATAAAAATAGCATTAAGGATATTGAAGTTCTTCATTTGGACGGTTCTGCGGAACGAATGAACGGGCTTTATTATTTTACGGTTTCCGAGAAAGAAAAGCACAGAGTGTCGGCTCTATTAAGGGGCAAATAATCCTATGATTAAATGGCTTAGAATCTTAGGGCGCGGGGCTCTGATCGTCATTGTATTGATTGTTGCTTTATGCGGCTATCTCTATTTCTTTCACGGTTATCATGATGGAACATCCTCAAATGCCGATTTAGATGGAGATCAGGTAATGAATGGCCAGGACAGTGATGTAGATGGAGACGGCGTTAGCAATTTGCGGGATGCAGATGCCAATGGAAATGGGATTGGTAATCACAAAGAAATTGCGACAAAGGCTGAAAGCCTTGTGGGTACATTATATGATCCGCTGAAAGGGGGATTTAACAATATCGGAGGTCGAATGGGCTTTATCGTGTGTATTGATGTTCCGAGGATCGCATACGCTGATGCCGGCCTTTATTTTCAACAGCTCCTCACAGAAGATTATCGAGAAAATCCGGATCATTATAACACTGAAAATGGCATAAATACGCCCGCGACGAACTACTTCTTCCGCCGGGTACGAAATGTGTATGATTTTGCGAAAGGGAATGGGCTCTTGATTGAGAAAGCGGCTCAGCCTAAGGTAGGTGATATTGTGTTTTACAGCCAATTCCACGCTACACTTGTTGTTGGGGTTTATCCGGACGGCACCTATGATGAAGTCGAGGCAGATCCCGATCTGATTTTTGTTAAAGAACATCATCATAAGAAATGGGAGCCACGGGATGTGGCGAGGATTTTGCCGGAGGGACGATGATTTATTTAATAAAATAAACCTTAAAGTGACTTGAAGGTTGTTCGAGAGGGGAATTCAAATTGAAAAATGACTGGAAAAAGGATCGGATTGGTTCTGCTGTCCGCGGGGAAAATCCGATGGTTCTTAGTAGAATGAGAGGCGGGTTTGCTGTAATCGGGGATACGCAGTTTTTGCCTGGCTATTGTCTTTTGTTACCGCTTCGCCAGGCAGCTGATTTAAATGATCTTGAGGTTAGGGAACGAAGTAATTATCTTCTGGATATGAGCCTGTTGGGTGAGGCCATTCAGTCTGTTTGTTCTTGCTCACGGATCAATTACTCGATTTACGGGAATTCGGACCCCTTTCTGCATGCTCATGTCTTTCCAAGATACGAAAGGGAGCCGGAAGAACGCCGGCCAATGCCGGTATGGCAATACCCGCGCACAATGTGGACGGATGATCAATACCAGTATTCTGATGAAAAACACGGGGAAATGCGAAAGCAAATGACTGAGGAATTGCAGCGGATAATGAAGGCCGTTTATTGAAATTTAGTGTCCGTATGTTAAATGGTCGGCCTCGCTCAATTCCAAGTATAACGGATGCATTATCTCGTTTTTGGATCCATTCTTTCAAACAAACCATTTTGGAGGAAAGATAGGTTCTCCCGTACATGTTCGACGTGTTTTGTGCCTACCATGGCAGATAGGACGCCTTTTGTGTTGACTGCATGGTTCAAGAAGTCTCTCGCGCAACTTTTTTTGTTAAAATGCTTGCCCTGCGCGAGCGGTGCACTGACTGTGACGTACAATCCGAGCTCGGCTGCGGCGTTGATCGGCGTTAGCATTTTACCTGAAACAGGTTGGCTTGCTTTCTGATTTGCTTCGTTCTTTACGAGATTGTATGGCATTTGCACAAAACGGAAATGGTGGTCTTTTCCCGCAATAGATTCCGCTATCCGAAATGCCTTATCAAGGCTTATATAGCCGGATTCTTCCGGATCATTCAGAAAGGCATCCCATGTGGCTATCCCATAAAAACGAATGTGGCCGTGTTTCACAAGTTTTTCGTATAAGACAAAGAGTTGTTGAAGTTGCTGATAGAAGTCTTCCGGCCCCAGCACCATCATCGAAAGTTCAGGGTTGTGAATGTAATGGATGTCGATCGTTTCAAGGTTCAAATGTTTTCGGCTTTCCCCGACTGCAAAGCTGTAGTAGGACGGAGCCAGTGTGTGGCGTTGATGTTCAACGATGTTTAAATCCGATTTTCGAATCACACCGCCTTCCAATAATCTTTTTTGCAAGTAATCTTTCGGGACAAGGCCGGCGTCAATATCACCGGGGATAATGCCTGCTTTTGTTGAAATGACGACTTCCTCACGTTTGAGGGACTGTTCTTTTTCGATCAGCTTTTTCAATGTCTTGCCGACATCTCTTTCTGATTTCATGCCTCGGTAATTGATCGCTGTATCGATGAAATTGATTCCATTGTTCAGAGCGTGCTCCATACTTTCCCGGTATAGCTGAGAGTTGGCCTCTGTCATCTCCCCAAGATGGGTTCCCAGGGCGATTGGTGATACTGAAAACCATGGTGTTGATCGTTTTATTGCCTGTTTATCAGAGAAATAGTCTTGGCTGTCCTGTAAAGTTGCGAATCCTTCGATCATGGCATCCACCTCCTAAATGAATTTTATAGCTAACTGAATCATAAAAACAGTCTCAAAATAATTAGAAAAATGTGGTATAATAAGGGTAGAAACACCGGAAGAAAGGCCCTCGGGATCTCCCAAGGGCCTGTTTTGCTTCTCTAAAAGAACAAGAAGCCGATCGAAATGACGATAAAACTTAAGAACAGAGCCATGACACAAAATCCCATAATGTCCCTGATTTTGAGTCCTGCAATCGCCAATAGCGGCAGCGCCCAAAAAGGTTGAATCATGTTTGTCCAGGCGTCGCCCCAGGCCACGGCCATTGCGGTCTTGGCTGTCGAGACATTGAGGTCAATAGCGGCAGGAATCATGATCGGGCCTTGAACAGCCCATTGTCCCCCGCCAGAAGGTACGAAAATATTCAAGATTCCGGCGCTGAGGAAAGTGAAGAATGGTAATGTGGCATCAGTTGAAATTTGCACAAACCAGGAAGAAAGTTGTTCCGACAACCCAGAGGCCACCATCATTCCCATAATTCCAGCATAAAGGGGAAATTGAATGATGATTCCGCCAGCGTTCTGCACACCCTTCGTCACATTATTCAAGAACCTACGCGGCGTCTTGTGCAGGAGAATCGCCACAAACAGGAAGATGAAATTCACGATGTTGATCGTCAGGTCAAATCCATTTTGGAGAAAATAGTAGACAAGATATCCCAAACCAAGCAGCCCGATAAGCATTGAAAGGATGACACTGTTTTCCATTCGCTGGGCAGGTGTCATATCTTTTTTCTGTAAGGTTTCCTCTTCAGGTTCGGTAGGCTCATCCATCTGTTTCAACAGTTCGGGATCAATGCTTCCCTGGTTTTCCGTCGCGTTTAACATCAAACGATTCAAGATGGGCAAGGTGATAAATAAGGTCACCACTATAAAGATATTGTAGCTGCTGAAAAGCGTCTCGGTGACCGGGATGACTCCCATCATGTCCTCGAGAAAATGTCCGGGCGTGGCAATTTTTAAAGGTACCGAACCCGAGAATCCTCCATGCCAAACAAGGAATCCGGTGTAACCGCTGGCAATTAACAGGCGGTAATCGACCTTCGGGACAACCCGGACAACTTCTCTAGCAAATAATGCCGCAATCACCAGACCAAACCCGTAGTTAATTAAACAAGCAATAACAGAGACGACAGTGACTAGAATAATTGCCTGCCCGGGTGTCCGTGCGAAATGGGCAAGTTTGCTCAATAAAGACTTCACCACTGGCGTATTGGCGAGAATATAGCCTGTTACGACAATTAACGTCATCTGCATAGCGAATGCAAGTAAATCCCAGAATCCTTCTCCCCAATATTTTGCCATGTCCACAGGAGAACTGTCAGTGAACACAAACCCCGAAATGTACACAATCAAAGTCAACACAATAGCGAATAGAACTGCGTCCGGTAAATAGCGACGAACCAAACGATCGAAAAACAGGGTAACCGACTTAAACATAAGTTCAACTCCTTTGGATGTAATGAATGATGTTGCCGCGATTGCAGCTTTCGCTATATAAATATTCATAGTTGGACGGGTTTATCCTTCTGAATGCATCAAAACAATCAGATTTCTGTAACCACTATGAAACACTTATTTCCCGAGCGTCGTCTAACCGAATGAAGACGCAATTTGGAGGCCACCCGAATGGATCATGAAGAAATTCGGCAACACACCGAGGAAATGGAATGGATTCGACGCCATGAAGCGGACGAATTGGTTGAGGCTCTAATGGAACAGTACGGGTCCGACCTGAAAAAGCTCGCTTTTTCCTATGTGAAAGATTGGGGAAAGGCTGAGGACATTTCTCAGGATGTATTTGTTATCTGCTATAAAAAAATCAAAATGTTTAGAGGAGATTCCGCCCTCAAAACGTGGCTCTATCGAATTACGGTGAATCGGTGTAAAGATTGGATGAAATCGTGGCCTTTTCGTCATATTCGCGTCGGGTGGCCGAAATTCATGCGAGAGAAGGTCGGGATTTCCCCTTCACCTGAGGGAGAATTTCTGCGTCGAAATGAAAACCAATTGCTGGCGGACAAAGTGATGGCTTTGCCGTTGAAATATAAGGAAGTGATCGTGCTTCACTATTATTCCGGCTTGAAATCCGAGGAAATCGGCGAATCATTAGGGCAAAACGTGAAAACCGTGCGCACGCGATTGCGGCGAGCGAGAGGACTGCTGAGGAAAATGTACGAAGAGGAGGCCGAGGGCAATGGAAGATAAATTGAAAAACCTCCGTTCCGCGTTGGACGAAACCACTTTCAAGGACGGCGAATTCACGGAGCAAGATAAAATAAGCACTCGTGAAAAAATTGAACAATATGAGCAAGGTCAGTCCTTTGGCATTTTCCAGCGGTTCGGATCCTTGCTCAAGCCTTTATTAAGTGTAGCCGTTTGTCTTCTGCTTTTTATGGGTGCGGTCTATATTGTGAATGACCAGGATGTGGAGCATTCGGAACAACAATTATTTACGGCGGATCAAAAGAAGAATTTGCAAGCATTATTGCCTGATAAAGAAGGGAAGCTGACTCTTCTTTATGTCAGTAAGGGTGATGAGAAGGAAAGGCAGTTCAGCTTTACCAATCCGGTTGAAAAAAAGACGATCTCGAAAAATATACAAATGTCACTTGAGCAGGTAAATGAAGAATTTCCCGAGCTTAATGTCGAAAAAGCTCCTACGTATATCTTTTTTGATACTGAGGGAGTTGCGTTCCGTACCCGTGATTGGAAGGAAACCGGAAAGTTTGTGATTGATTATTTGAAAGAAAAAACTGGTTTTCCTTACCCGTTGTTGCTGTCCGGAAAAGAAGGGAAATACGCCGTCTTGATTGCTAATTACATGTCGAATCCAAAGTTTATGAGGGAAGTCGATTTTGGTGAATTTGTAACACAGGCTAGTTATAGACCTGATCCCGACGAAAGGTATCCCAAGCTTTACATTCCTCACAACAAACCCTATTATATTTTCTTTGACACAAAAGGGATTGTTCTTAAGACAGGTGAAGAAGATGAAGCTGAACAGTTTCTAAGAGGGCTTTACCGTTCTGATAACCACAAATTTTCAAAGCTTCTGGAAGAACAGGGAATCGCCAATCAAAAGGTGATTTGGGTAGAAAGATATGACACCAACTATGATGAGGCTAAAGATGCTGCTTTCATTATCTTTAAAACAATGGATGATCGGGTTGCAGTAGGGAAATTACATGAACAAAACGATAGATGGGAATGGGTAGTGGGCAGCAAAGATGTGATCATACCGGAGGATGGTTATTACAACACATTGCCAAAGAAAAACGATGGAGCGTTTATTTATGGGGTCTATGGGTCCGATATTTCCAAGGTGCGGGTCAATCAAGGAGAAAATGGCCCTAAAACCATTCAATTAGAATCCGGGAAAACCTTTTGGTATCGGGAAATGGGAATACTGGATTCTATAAAGATTTACGAAGAAGACGGTTCTGTTGTATTTTCCAAGACGGATATGGCAAAGGATCAACAAGAGGATCAAGACAAAAGCTTTGAAAAGTTTTATCAAAAAGATGACTTAAGTGTTTTTGAAGATTTGCATATGAAAGGTTCACAAGTTGAAGAAATCCATGATGTCCTTAACCAATTGAGTGCTGAAAATATGAGGGGAGCTCCATTTATTCCTGGCCGTGTACCGGAAGGAACGAAATTAAAGGAAATCACAACTGCTCAAAATGACTCGATTTACGGTCCTCACGGTCCGTTTCTGGTCTTGCAATTTAATTCATTCAAGATATCCTTGAAGATCAATCGGCCAAAAGGTGGTTATCAATCAAAAGGAATAGAAATTAAACAGGTTGGAATTAATCGGGAAAAGGCAGAATGGCTTCAAATGAAAAATGAGGATCAGGTGTATTATGCCTTGAGACTTTATGATGAAAAAATCATCACCCTTACATCCAAACTGAAACAAATCTCTTACAAGGATCTGGAGGAGGTTGCCCGCTCGCTTGAGTCGATAAAATGAAAGTTCACAGAAAAACTGAAAAACAACCTTATCTGCACGGGATAACCCGTGCTTTTTTTGTCGTGGGTCTTTATTGGGAAGAATAGAATGAAACCATTTCAGCTTTGACCTTGTTATATTTA
>DASTWO010000023.1:0-19698 GCA_035776675.1 Caryophanales bacterium | reverse complement strand
CCTCAGGGCGGAAGTTTGCCACCGGCTTCCTCCAGACACGAGGTCGCCCTCCATGCCCTTGCCTTAAGCTACAACTACTACTGCCTTCACTGTTCGGGACTCTCACCCTATAGCCTGCACCCATGCCGGGCACACAAGAAGGAGGATGCCTCTTGAAGAGACATCCTTTTGATGGTCTTTATTCTTTTTCGTCTTCTTCATCTTCTTTTTTGGAATGAATATTTACTTTCACATCATTGTTCACTTCATGGTCGGCTTCGCTTTCTTCTTTGCGCGAAGCACGCGGGGATCCTTCAGAACCTTCCGGAAGCTTTCCGGTATCCCACAACGAACGTATTTGTTCATTGTCGAGCGTCTCCACCTCAAGAAGCTTTTCCGCCATTAAATCGAGTTTATCCCGGTTTTCCGTCAAGATATTCTTACAACGTTCATAGGATTCCTTGATAATTCGTTGGGTCTCCTGATCAATTTCATAAGCGATCGCATCACTGTAATTCTGATCGTTTTGAATATCCCGTCCCAGGAATACTTGACTGTTCTGATTCTCGCCGAACTGCATCGGGCCGAGCTTCTTGCTCATACCAAATTCTGTGACCATACGCCGCGCCATTCCGGTCGCGCGTTGGAAGTCATTCGTTGCGCCGGTGGAAACTTCGCCGAAAGCAAGTTCCTCCGCCACACGGCCGCCAAGCAGACCTACAATCTTTTCAAGCAATTCCGGCTCCGTCATGAAGAAACGATCTTCCTTCGGCAATGGAACCGTATAACCGCCCGCTTGACCACGGGGAATAACGGTAACCTTGTGTACGGACTCGGCTGAATCCAACACCATTCCGATTGCCGCGTGACCTGATTCGTGCCAGGCGACGATATCCCTTTCTTTCTTGGAAATGACGCGCCCTTTCTTTTGCGGGCCGGCAATAACGCGTTCGATTGCCTCATTAATGTCTTCCATTTCAATATGTTTCTTATTAAAGCGCGCTGCAACCAACGCCGCCTCGTTTAATAAATTCTCCAAGTCTGCACCCGTGAAACCAGGTGTCAGCTTTGAAATGGTCGGAATGTCAACATCTTCACCAAAAGGCTTATTCCGTGCGTGAACCTCCAGAATGTCCTTACGGCCTTTCTGGTCAGGACGGTGAACCGGAATTTGCCGGTCAAAACGTCCCGGGCGCAACAACGCCGGATCGAGAATATCCGGACGGTTCGTCGCCGCGATGATGATGATGCCTTCATTCACACCGAAGCCGTCCATCTCTACAAGCAACTGGTTCAAGGTTTGTTCACGTTCATCATGGCCGCCGCCAAGGCCTGCGCCACGCTGGCGTCCAACTGCATCAATTTCGTCTATAAAGATGATACAAGGCGCATTTTTCTTAGCATTTTCGAACAAATCACGGACACGGGATGCCCCGACCCCGACAAACATTTCAACGAAATCAGAACCACTGATCGAGAAGAACGGAACCCCGGCTTCGCCGGCTACAGCTCTCGCAAGTAATGTCTTACCAGTACCCGGAGGTCCGACAAGCAATACACCCTTCGGGATCCGCGCACCCAATTGCGAAAACTTACGAGGGTCTTTAAGGAACTCAACAACCTCGACAAGCTCCTGCTTCTCTTCATCGGCTCCCGCAACATCCTTGAAGGTAACCTTCTTCTTTTCCTCACTGTAAAGCTTCGCTTTGCTCTTCCCGAAATTCATGACCCGGCTTCCGCCGCCCTGCATCTGATTCAGCAGGAAGAAGAACAAAATAAAGATAATCGCGAACGGAATAATCTGCACAAAAAAAGTGACCCATCCGCTCGTTTCTTCTCTTTCTTTTACCTCGATACCCATATTTTGATATTTCGAGGTAATCTGGCTGATGTCTTTCTCAATTGGAAGCGTGTGGGTAACAAAGAATTGATTCTCTTTATAACCCTCCAGTTTACCCCTTATTGTGTAAACCCCGCCGTCAGGCTGAATCGTGACCGTCGTCACGTCCCCTCCTTGCAGGTGTTGTTTAAATACATCGTACGACATTTCAGTCGTGTTTTGGTTGGGACTGTTAAAGAAACTGACAACCCCGATAATCACCAAAAATATTAGTAAATAAAAAATGGTATTTCGAAAGATGCGATTCATCCCTTACCTCCTCCCACGAGCAAAAGAACCATAGTATATCGTATCATACAAAAGGAAACGTCCACAACAAATATTATTTGTAAATCTCGGGTTTTAGAATCCCGATACAAGGAAGATTTCGATACTGTTCCGCATAATCAAGCCCATAGCCCACTACGAACGCGTCGGGGACCGTAAATCCAACCAAATCAGGAGCCAAATCCACCTGTCGGCCTGTCGGTTTATCCAGCATCGTCACAATTTTGATCGATCTCGCCTTGCGGTAACGGAACAGTTCGACGAGATAACTTAACGTCAAACCGCTGTCAATGATATCCTCTACAATCAGGATATCGCGCCCTTCTACAGATGTATCAAGGTCTTTGATAATTTTCACTTCACCGGAGGAAACCGTCGAGTTTCCGTAGCTTGATACGTCCATGAAGTCCATTTCCAGATGGATCGGCATCTTTCTGGTAAGATCGGCCATAAACGGCATGGCCCCTTTCAGAACGCCGATAATAAGCGGGAATTTCCCATCGTATTCTTTGGAAAGTTCCGCTCCCAACTCCTGCGTTTTCTCTTCGATCTCTTCTTGTGTAATCAGAATATCTTCGAGATCTTCTCTCACTGTTCAACTTCCTCCTAAATGTTTCCCGACCGGCGAAAGCGTAACACGATTCTTTGCTTTGTCTCAACTGAAGGCAATCCGACACCGGAATGCTTTAGACCCGGGACCCACAGTACCGTCCCTTCCGAATCTGTCACAAGCGGCCACTTGTTCCGCAGATCACGCCGTATTTTCTCATCGATAAAAATAGCTTTTACCTTTTTTGATCCTTTCATTCCTTTCGGCGACAGACGATCTCCCGACCGCTTCGTACGGACAAAGAGCGGAAGGTTGATTAGATCGGGATCACACACAAAGCCATCATCATCATCGGGATGTTCTTGATATTCATCGGCAAATTCCGCAACAATTGTCCCTACAGGGAAATGAGCTTTCCCGGGAACGTCAAGCTGATGTTGATATTCCTCATCTCCGTATTCTTCCTTCTTATATGTAAAAACAAGACGGCCATATGATCGAATCGCCTGCAATCCAAGCGGCAAATCAAGCCTGGCCGAGGGCTGCTCCTGGCTGAGTAATTGTACAATACCTTCAATATGTATAACGGAGAGAGAAGGAGGAATTTGCCTGTAAAGATAACTCAATATTAGATGAATCACGCGCCTTTGTAAAGCCATCGGCATATCGGAGAAAGCTTCAACCGAAAGGATAGTCTGTTTGGGGGATTCAGAGATCATAACATCGCTTAGACGGGCTTCCGCAAGCTGTTCCAGATACAATTCGTCCTCCCGAATTCTTTCACTTTCGTATTGAAAACGAACATGTACATTGGGATTTTCCTTTTTCAAAAAAGGCAATACATGATGGCGAAATCTGTTTCGTGTGTATGCATCACTGTCATTAGACGGGTCACGGCGCGGCTGAATCCCTTGATTCTTGCAGTATTCTTCAATTTGACGTTTGTCAACATCAAGAAAAGGGCGAATCATTTCCGCAGTGCCAAAACGGCGCCGAACAGGAATACCGCTTCTCGCAATCCCACTGCTCCCCCGCACCTGACGCATAAGCATCGTCTCAACTTGATCGTCGCCATGATGAGCAAGCGCAAGGTAATCCGCGTTGAATTTCTTCACAATATTGTCAAAAAATTCATACCTGCATTCACGGGCAGCCTCCTGTAAACTGACTCCTTCTTCCTTCCTGTATGCGTTCACGTCAAGACTGGTTCCTTCAAATGTAATATTCTTCTCACGGCAATAAGCTTGAACATAGGATAAATCCGCGGCAGATTCCTTCCCGCGAAATCCATGATCCACACTTGCGGCAATCAACCTCAGGTCCCATAAATACCTGACACTTTCCAAATAATCCAACAGAGCCATCGAATCAGGTCCGCCGGATACCCCGACAACCACAACAGCGCCGCGCTCCAATAAATGATGGCGTTTAATAAATCGATCAACCGCTTGCCTCAAGCTCTCCACCGCCTTGTATTTGAAGAAAAATCATTCCCCTCGAAGAAAGTGTAAGAAAGCGCCCTTCCCGTGTCAAATATAACGATGGATTGGCATCCGCCATTAGTGGGCGCCAAATAAATATAAAAAATAAGCGACAAACAAAAAGGCAGCAAACAAAAAAGTTTGAAGCCATTCACGGCTTTTCTTTGTTTGTTTCTTCAGTTTCCGGCTCTGCGTCCGGCTTGTCCTTTTGGGCTTGGAAGGAGGCACACTCATTGCCTTCACCATATCTTGGCGCATGGAAGGCGCATCGGCGTACTTCCCTTCCAAAGCCGACGTTATGACTCGCCGATAACGGGCCAACGCCTTACTCTCGTATAACGCTTCGCGCAATTGCCGCTGTCCCTCTTTCTTTCGGTCAAACCGTTTTGGATAGGCTGAGTTTAACATTATCATCGCAACAGCAAACAAATCGTAAGAAGGCTCCGCCTTCCGGGAGCCAAGCCCCCAATAGCCGCGGTCAAAAAACTCCGTGTATTCCTTGATCGAACGCCCTATTAATGTTGTACCGCCTACATCGAACCACCGCACACGAGGCGGAGGGCCGCTGACCAACAAGTTATCCGGCTTTAGATCGCCAAACACCCAGCCTTCCCGATGCAACCTATCGAGGTCGGCGAGCAGTTGGACTGTCAAGATTCCAATCCATTCCTCGCCCTTTTCGCGAATAAATGAAAGCAACGGTTGCCCTCGCAAATACTCCATCACATAAAAGGGATGCGTTCCATCGGTGGTGACCCAGTCATCGACATCGATTAAAGAAGGCCCAAGGACATTGCCTTGAACCCTTGAAAATTGTTTGAGGACATTAACCTCCGATGTAATGGACATGCTTTCCCGGCCAATCTTGACTGCCACACGTCCATTTGAGGATTCCGCCAAATAAACATTGCCATTCGCCCCATGGCCAAGCAACCGAACCGTTCGATACTTGCAATGATGCCATTTACCGCGAATGATCGTCCCTGGCGATACGTTACGAGCCTGATTCTTCAATGTAGGATTCATCACTGGAAATCAGACTCCTTCTCGACCGTTTGAAACGCGTCAAAGCATCCTTAATCGCCGGACCTGTCGGCGTTACTCCACCTGAAGATAACTTGGCCAATACTTTATGGATCGCATCAATCTTCGGGCTCCAATCAAGAACCTTCTCGGTTTCATGCTTTTTCCCGGGAAAGGTGTATAGCGCAAACTGATTCGCTCCGCTTCGCGCACTTAAGCTGAGCGACAAATCTGTCAAAGCGTCCTGGACCGTCGGCAGTTTGGACCGCATACTTGCGCTCGTATCTACCAATATCAGCACCTCAAGGTCGAGTGTCTCACCTAATTCATCGACAACCTCCATCACCTTCCCGCGCTTTTCCGGAGGAAGTTCATCCATTTCTTCATCCTCGCCGAAAATTTGCTGCAATTCGCGATTGACCACACCATGAATGGTTTGGGTCATTGCCTTCCGAGTCACCATTTGTACGGTCTGCGACAGCTGTTCGGCGTAAACAATCTGGCTGATTCCTCCGCCTGCCATGGCAATACTCTCAATCTCTTTCATTCCACGATCGCCGATCTTATCATTTTCAACAACACCAATGACATTGACGGACATTCCCTGTTCTTTGGCAAGAGCCGCCATTGCCACAGGATCTTCGCCGTCGTTCGAACAACCATCGGTAATCAACAAGATTTGCCGTAATGTTCCTTCGCTCATAAAGCCATCTCCCTTTTCCTGAAACCTATGATGAGATTCAATTTCAGCGCCTTCTTCTACGCCTTGAAAAACATTATCATCATCGACGGAAATAGGGAGAAATATACGGCTTTTACGATTACAATGCTTTTTTCTTAACCTCCTCGGTTTTGGAATGTCGCGGAATCGCCGCCCACTTCGGGATATTCCGCTTCACTTTTGCCGCAACCACTGTCATATCGTCATCTATCCGGCCATATCTTGTCCGAATAACCTCCTCCATCATTAAATCCGCAATTTCTTGAGGCTCATCCGTTTCCAACTCACGGATCTTTCTCTTCATCCACGCCTCATGATTCTCCACATTCTTCGGCCCTTCAAAGATCCCGTCACTCATCATGATCAGTACGTCGCCATCCTTCAACTGTTCACTGACCACATCCACATCAAACTCCTGAATCATGCCCATCGGCAGATTCCCAGCCTCAATCATCATCACCTGATCGCCTCGTTTTACAAAACTTGGACTCGAACAGATCTTCAAAAACTTCGCCCCGGCATTTTGAAGGTCAATCATCGCCAAGTCTAAGGTTGAAAAGATTTCGTCCGTCGTCCGCAATGACAAAATTGAATTTACCGATTTGATGGCAACGGTTTCATCAATCCCGGATTTCAAGACCTTTTGCAATAATTTCAACGTTTCATTGCTTTCCAAATGGGCCCGCTCTCCGTTCCCCATACCATCGCTAATGGCGATCGCATATTTCCCCGAACTCAATTCAAGCGTTGAATGGCTGTCCCCGGACACCCATGCCCCGCCTTTCGCGGCATTGGCTACCCCGGTATCCACCACATAATCCTTTGCTGAACCGAAAGACGCTTGGCAGAATCCGTTCGGGTAGGGCGAATGGTTCTCATCTTTAACAACGATCGTTTCTCCGAGCACATCCGAAAGCATCGGCGCAATGATTTTTTCACATTCCCCGCGCCCTTCACAGTACGGAATCGTCATTTCTATATCGACGGCCCCTTCTTCCAAGTTGAAGATTTCAATGTGGCGAATTTCAAGACCAATTTCCCGAAGGGTCTCCACAATTTGCTCTTCCTGAAACTGATGCGTTTCCCGCTCACGCTGGATTTCCCGGGCGAAATCCCCCATAACCTGGGATACCCCCAATAACTGATCTGCCACAAGACGACGGCTTTCCTGCACCTGCCGTTTCAACTCCTGATTCACATAGAATTGATTCATTTCTCTATGGATCACATCGACCACATTTTTCGGCTTGATACAGTAATTGCCCCAATCCTTTTTCAGCAGATGATCCTTGAGAACCGGTTCTTCCTGAACCTCGTACATAATCCGTTGCATATAGTCATAAGTTTTATTGAAGTTCTTTTCCCAGCACCGTTCTTTCAAGAAACAGGATTGACATGTGTCCGCGGTCACATTACTTAAGAACAGATCGACTTCGCGTTCACTCTCTTCCTCCGGTGAAGCCGCACCCTGATGCGAGAAACTCCCCGCGAGGGCCTGAAACAAATTCGAAAAATGCTCAACGCGGTTCGCCGTGACATCACGGATTTTCCGCAAGTACTGTTGTTGCTGGAGAGCGTGCTCCGAGGTCCCGGGAATATAACCCGCAAGTTGTGTCGTCAACTCTTTCGGCGTAAGGAGAAAGAGAGCGATTGCCGCCGCGGACTCCCAAACCATCGTGACAAGATCCGTATCACTGCTGCCATACAACCCGATCAACAAGGTTCCGATCAGCAACCCGAGCCCGACACCGGATTTCCTTCCTTCTTTCAAAAGACCGCCCAGCAATCCCGAAAAGGCAAGCAAGCTCATCTGGTACAAGCCCGCCACATTCGCCAAGCTCAAGATCAAGCCGACCACAACCCCAACGGTTGAACCGATAGCCGCCCCGCCGACAAAAGCAAACAAGATCACAAAATAACGCGAGAAAATGTGTTCCATGGAAAGTCCCTGGATCACCCAACCCGTCATCCCTGTTAATATCGAAGCGAGCAAAATAATGAAGCAAATGATTTCTTCATTTTTCAGAGACCGTTTCAAGGTTTTCGTCGACAACAGCGGGACACTTTGCAAGAAAATCATCGTCAAGACAAAACTAAGCCCCGCCTCGACCCCTGCCAACAGCAAGGCTGTATCCGTAATGCCGCCATGGAAAAAATAGGTGAACGCGAGCCTTCCCAGAAAGTTTGCCGCAAACACCGTAACCGGCAACATCTTCGCAGGGTCGCGCTGCCACTTGTTCATGATTTTCTGTAATAACAAATAAATGACGACAGCAATTCCGACATACGCCGTTTGCAAAAGCCCTGCTGTCAACGCACCTGCCGTAAGGGCCAGAAACGCAAGCCGTTTCTTCTTTGGCTTTAATAGATAAACCGTCGCGAAAAAGGGAAGGGCGAACGGAGCCATGCCGGCCAGAATAACGGCTCGTCCAAGCAAAAGTCCGACTAAGATAAAGGGAACCTGCCAATCCCCTAACTTACGGATCAAAGAGGACTTCCCCTTCTGAAAGGCATCCCCAACCCTCTCTCGAAACTTCATGTCGTGCGTTTGAGATGTTGATTCCAATGCTTTTTCCATCAAATTTCCACCACCCGTGAAGAATTGTCGTGCTTCCCATTTAAACACATCCCGATTTCAGTTTTTGTCAAAACAACAGGACGACAGGGCAAAACTTCTCGACGGGATTCTGTACAGGCTGTCAAAAGAACATAATGGTTGCCATTCTTCAAATTTCCTGGGACAAGACAACGTCGAATGACGTTCAAGAGAAGAGAAATAAGCGGAGATTTCGGTTACATAAAAAAGAAACAGGCGACGTAAGTTCAATTTGCGACACCAGCTTCGACAAATATAAAAAAAGATAGGGTTGAAGGCAAAGCTTCAATCCTATCTTTTCGATCTCTTATGGCGGTGGAGGGGATCGAACCCCCGACCTCACGGGTATGAACCGTACGCTCTAGCCAGCTGAGCTACACCGCCCAAACAGACACAAAGAATATTCTACGAAATTGAACTCTCTTTGTCAACCAATACAACAATGTTAAAGACACCCTTGCGGGTGTCATAATCAAGACAACAAGTTGTTTATCCGCGGCGAGCCCCCCGGCCGCCACGCTTGGACTCGGTCTGGCGTTTCAATGTAGCCAAGTTTTCCTCACTGTCCTTCATGAATCGGCTCAATTTGTCCTCAAAAGACATTCTCGATCTTGGGTTCGGGCGTTTTCCGCCGCCCCCACCACCTCGGGAACGATGTCCTTCCTTTGCTTTACGGATCGACAAGCCGATCTTGCCATCGTCCGCAATATTGATAACCTTAACCGTAACGCCTTCTCCTACCTTGAGGACTTCCTTAATATCCTCGACATAACGGTCATCAACCTCGCTGATGTGAACGAGACCCGTCTTTCCGTCCGGCAACTTGACGAACGCTCCAAACCTGGTAATTCCCGTTACCGTCCCGTTTAACTTGTTGCCTACTTCTGTTGACATTGAAAAAAGCTTCCTCCCAAATGTTTTTTAAATCATCGCCGCTATTCCGGCAGATGAGCCTTGATTGTTAAAGTATACAAAAAGGGAAAACACCCTGTCAATTCTCGTCATCTTCCCGAACCGTAAATATAGTCTCCCCGTTTTCCGTAAGGAAATAATCTCGGCGGGCAATCTTTCCTATATAGTCAGGATCATTTAACTTTTGAATCTTACCTTTCAGCATATGCTCCTGTTTCTGCATTTGCGACAACTTCTTCTCATAATAGGCCTGTTTCTGCTGTTTCTGAGCAATCAATTCCTGTTGAGCCGTAACAGCCGATGTCATCATTACCGCTCCCACGCCAACCAAAATGAAAAAGGCCGCTAACCGGCGCGTCAATCCGCGTCGCCGTTTCTTCCTGACCTTCTCGTAAAGTTCCCTGTCTTCTATGTATGCGGGAGACCCGAGCGGAGTCACCTTTTTCTGTCTGTCGGTAACCATCTTTTAACCTCCGTGCGATTTTTCTAATCCTTTCCGGCGAACAACGATTTCAGCTTATCTTTAATTTTCTTCACGCCTTCGAAAATTCCTGCTACTTTCCGCAAAATTTTTTTCACCCATTCGAAGAACGCATCGGGAAGGACAAGCTGAAAAAGCCATCTGAGCGGAACCCAAACAATCGTCCACACAAACAGCAGTAACGCTAGGACGCCCTGAAGAATCATCTTACCGACAGTATACACGACTTGCCAGAACAATTGAATAGGACGAATGAAACAAAATACGATGAATTTCCTAAACGTTTGAAGCAAATAAAGGACCGATTGAATAATTCCTTCCAGCAAACGACGATACAAAGATTGAAACAAGCCTTTGTAGGCAGCATAACCGCAAAGCAAAGCAAGAAAAATATAAATCCGGACATCGCCTTCATTGATGTTCAATAATACAAGGAATACAAGAAGCCCCTGCATCAGCCAAAATAACAGATCGCCCGCAATCTGCACCGCATTCCAACGCCGGCGGCCCCCGCGGTAGAAGAAACGGCCATAGGTATCTACGGATATCCCGATCCAGAGACCCATGACCGTCATCGCCGCCATCGTCATGAATTGGACGGAGAGGTTCATTTAAACAACTTGCTAAAGAAACCTTTAGCGTGCTCCCCGGGTTGTTCATCAAGATAACCCATATCGAACACTTTCCCTTCGATATTGACGATTCCTTGATCGACGTCCAGGTTCTGCATTTTCAGATTGGCTCCGCGAATCGCGAGGTAACCCATCACTGTTTCAAGCAGAAACTCCTCGTGATCGAAGCTTTCCACATGCTTGACACCAGTGATCTCAAGTTTCTTGCGCCCTTTCATAATCACATCGTGATTAGCCTCTTTCATTTGATTAGCCGAACCGAATTGTTGATGATATTGGTCCATCGGTCTCCCCCCATTCTGGAAATGGGAACTGAGAGGTGAGAGTTGGGTTCCTCCCGGCCTTTCAATTCCCGCTGCCGCCCTATACAGCGGAATGTTCGTCCATTACTAGAACTTTATGAGGGACGGGCTGGATTTAGAACAAGCCCGCGGGAAAAACCGGAAACCTGATACGGAAATTCTGAGGTTTAGTGCAAAATATCCATCGATTCGATATGTTCTCTTGCTGTCTCATCCCCTAAATCATGAATCGTTTGGTAAATGGATGACAAGGTTTGGTCGTAATTCTGATTCTTGCTCCATTCATAGTCGCGAAATCGGAAGAACCCATCATTGGCTGCCGAATTTGCCCTCTCAAACAAAGCATTCAACCTGGCAACCTCAGCTGGTGTCGCTTCAATCTCGAATTGATACGAAGTAGCAGTCGGATCACTCAGAATCTCTCCGGAACCGACTGAAACGTAATACTTTTGCTTTTCCATTGGACTGCAAACCTCCTTGCCGGTTTGCCTTCATTTTGTCACAAAACCGTCAAAGGTATGCAAAAACGCCGTGCTGCTTTCACAACACGGCGCTTTCGTTGAACTATTCGCTTTTGACAGGCTCCTCACTTTGTACCGTGTACATGGAAGCCGCCTCTTCCTTCTTCGAGGTTTCTTTAATGTTTTCCACCGTGACGATCATACGCTTCTGGCCAAAGCGGATTTCCAACTCATCTCCAGGTTTCACATCGGTACCCGATTTCGCCTTCCGGCCGTTGATGAGAATCCGCCCTTGGTCGGCCACTTCCTTAGCCATCGTCCGGCGTTTGATCAGACGGGAAACTTTCAGAAACTTGTCCAGGCGCACTACTTAACCGTTTCTTTCAATTTGTTGCCAGGACGGAACGCCGGAACCACGGTCGCCGGAATTTGCAAAGTTTCTCCGGTTTGTGGATTGCGGCCAGAGCGACTCGCGCGTTCCCTCGTTTCGAACGTACCGAATCCAACGAATTGAACCTTTTCGCCTTTTTCCAATGCGCCTGTGATTTCATCAATGACACCATTTACTACCGTTTCCACGTCTTTTTTCGTCAACCCCGACTTCTCAGCGATATTGCTTACCAATTCATTTCTGTTCATTTTGAAAGACCTCCGTTCGCACCGCACACATAGGCGGTATTTTTTCATAACATTCGTGAACGAAACAACCGAATTTGCCCGTCCAACAACAATATTCTCCGTTTCAACGGGTTTTCCTGCCGGTTTTTGAAATTTTTATGCCGATCGTTTGGTTTTTTCACCTTTTGAGAACGCCGCGAGTTCCGTCTTTGAGAAGAATCCCAGTCGTAAGAGGGCCAATAAATAGGCCACTGCCCCTGCCACCACAGCCCCCAGAGCCTTGATCGAGGCAAATAATCGGCTTTCAAGTCCGGGAAACAGGCTGGCCCAACCATACTGCCAGATGGCCACCACTCCTGCCATAAGCAATAAAGCCGCCAATAACTTTCGTCCCGAACCGGATAAAGCAAAGAAAGCTTCTGTCCTCTTATGAAGCGTCAAGCCATTGAGTCCGGCGATCACCGCAAAAGCCAGAACTGTGGCCGTAGCCGCCCCGAAGATTCCAAAGGCCGGAATCAGGATGAAATTCAAAGCCCCTTTCAAAATAAGCCCGATCCAAGTATGATAGAACGTTCGCCGAGTTTCACCAAGCGCTTGCAAAAGCCCGGCCGTAGTCATCGCGATCATACTGAACAGCATTGTCACACCGAATAAGGCTAGGGTTTGCGATCCAGAGGCATCCTGAAAAAGCATAATGTTGAACGGACGGACAATAAGGGCAAGGCCCGTCACACCTGCTGCTCCAAAGGCAAAACACAGCCGAATAGCCAACCGGCTTTTTTCACGGACAAATTCACGATCCCCTCGCGCATGGGCCCGCGCCATTTCCGGAACGAATGCAAGAGTAAAAGATATAGCCGCTGCAGTGGCCAGCTGAACAACCGGATAGCCGCGATCGTAAACACCCATCTGCACCCTGGCTTCCGAAAGGCTTGTCCCCAATAAAGGCACCACTGTAAAAGTATCAATCAATAAAAATAATACAAGTCCGAGAGAACTAACCGAGAAGGCAAGGCCATCAACTGTCAAAACTTTTACCATTGCGGCAAACGAAATCACCTCGCCCTTCTGACAAAACAAAACACGATTGCGAAAAGCATAAACAATAAGAACAACCGAGGCTGCCGCCATTCCCGCGGATGAGCCGATCCCGGCCGCCATTCCCGCCGAATAAGGACCCATTCCGTGAAAGACAACGTATACTGTCAACCCGATAATCAAAGCTGCCCGTACGGATTGTTCAAAAAGCTGAGAAACCGCAGTCGGACTCATTTGGTCATTTCCCTGAAAAAAACCGCGAATCACCGCGATCGGAGGAATGAATAAAAAACTGAAAGCCACTGTTTTCAGAGGACCGGCAAGCCGGCTGTCGCCCATAACATTGCTAATCCACGGCGCTCCACCGAACAATAGAACAAATACGGCACCTGAAAAAACAGCCAACACCAAAAAGGACCGAACAAACACTTCCTCGGCTCCGCCTGTCCTTCTTTCCGCCAGACGTACCGCGACCAATTTCGAGATGGCAGCCGGAAACCCATAAGCTGCAAGAAAGACAGCCCCAGCAAAAAAGGGATAGATTTGTTGATATACATAAAAGCCGAGATCTCCAGCGATATTTTGATAGGGAATACGATACAGCACACTCATGATCTTCACGGCAATCGCCGCCCCGGTCAAAATCAGTGCACCTCGCCATACGGATGAGGTCATCGTTTGTTCTCCTTCTCCATCATCATTTCCTTCGCGTCGTATTATATCATATTTAGCTCGCGCCACGGATTTGCCAGCTAGACACAAAAGAAGAGAGGCCGTGGCCTCTCAAAGTTTATTACTGTTCCATTTGTTTCGCCAGAAACCCTGCCGCCGTTTCCGCCAGCTTCTTTTCAACCTCACCGATGGAACCTCCGTCTTTTCCGGTTAACACAACGGTTCCAATTGGATCACCATTTGCAATAATAGGAGCGGCGACAAATGAAGACACCGTAGATTGTCCCCCAACAACTTCAGCTTCACCTTTTTCGGTTTCATTTGTATGGGTTTGACGATCTTCCATCGTCTTCTCCAACACCGTTCCGATGTTCTGGTTCAAATACTCTTTTTTCGAACCGCCTGCAACGGCGATAATCGTGTCCCGATCGGAAATAAGTGCTAGTTGCCCTGAATGTTCGGCTAATGATTCCGCATATTCCTTGGCGAAATTTCCGAGTTCACTGATAGGGGAATATTTCTTTAATATAACTTCCCCGTCACGATCGACGAAAATCTCAAGCGGGTCTCCTTCTCGAATTCTTAAAGTCCTGCGGATTTCCTTCGGAATAACCACCCGCCCTAGATCATCGATGCGACGTACAATTCCTGTTGCTTTCATCTCAGATGCCTCGCTTTCCTAATTGAAGTACATGAAGAATTCACCATCTTGTTTCCCTTATTATCCAACAGGTTCCCGCGAACTATTCATGATTTAGGCGGTTTGTTTCTGAGAATCATTTAAATGGGATAGGGTTGTCTTCAAACGCTCAAGATGATTCGTCATCGCCAACCCGCGTCCCTTAACGACAAGCTTGATTTTGTTCTTCTCCGTTCCGAGATTAACAGTCCCATTCATTCGGCCGACCATTTCAGCCAAACCGCTTCGGTCCAACTGAACACTCGCTTGTTCTGAGAAGAGTACGGCGAAACCGGTCTTTCCTTCCTTCACCGATTCAATTCCAAGATGCTCCGCCATTGCCTTCACACGGGCTATCGTAAACAATCGCTGAACTTCTTCCGGGAAATCACCGAAACGGTCGATCATTTCCTCCTCAAGATCCAAAACATCGTCCATCGATTCAACACTGCGGAACCGTTTGTACATATCAATCTTTTGCCTTGGATCATCAATATAGCTGTCAGGAATATAAGCATCGGCTTCGATATCAATTTCCACTTGTGGCCGTTCGGACTTTGGTTGAGCTCCTTTTCGGGTCGTGATCGCATCTTGCAACATTTGTGAGTACAGATCGAAACCGACGGAATCGATAAATCCGTGCTGTTCAGCGCCAAGCAGATTGCCCGTGCCTCGGATGGACAAATCCCGCATGGCGATTTTGAAACCAGACCCGAGTTCAGTAAAGTCTTTGATCGCCTGTAGCCGCTTTTCCGAAACTTCGTTCAACACCTTGTCGCGTTGATAAGTTAAATATGCATATGCCACACGATTGGAACGGCCGACGCGTCCGCGCAGCTGATACAACTGGGATAATCCCATCTTGTCGGCATCATTGACAATCAGGGTATTGACATTGGGGATATCCACCCCGGTCTCGATAATTGTCGTAGAAACAAGAACATCATATTCTCCGTCAAGAAAGTCGAACATGACGGCTTCCAGCTCATTTTCCTTCATTTGTCCGTGAGCAAAGGCGACACGCGCATCCGGCACAAGAGCCGATATTTCCTCCGCCTTACGTTGAATCTGATCGACCCTATTAAAGAGAAAATAGACTTGCCCTCCACGGGCCAACTCCCGTTCAATAGCTTCCCTCACCAACATCCCGCTGTATTCGGCAACATAAGTCTGTACGGGAAAACGATTCTCCGGCGGAGTCTCAATAACTGACAAATCGCGGACCCCAAGCATGGACATATGCAACGTCCGAGGAATCGGCGTGGCTGTCAACGTCAATACATCAACATTGGCCTTCAACTTCTTGATTCTTTCCTTGTGAGAAACGCCGAATCGCTGTTCCTCATCAACCACTAACAAACCAAGGTCATGAAAAGCGATGTCTTTGGACAATAGGCGATGTGTGCCAATAACAAAGTCGACGGTGCCGTTTTTCAATCCCTTTAAAGTATCCTTTTGTTGTTTCTTTGTCCGGAAGCGGCTAAGCAACCCAATATTGATCGGATAATCGGCAAACCGTTCGCTCACCGTCTCAAAATGTTGTTGGGCAAGAATAGTCGTCGGCACAAGAAACGCTACCTGCTTACCGGTCATAATCGCTTTAAAGGCTGCACGAATCGCCACTTCAGTCTTACCGTAACCAACATCTCCGCATAGCAAGCGATCCATCGGCCTTTCACGTTCCATATCCTGCTTGATCTCCTCAATCGCCTTGAGCTGATCTTCGGTTTCCTGGTAAGGAAACGCTTCTTCAAACTCACGCTGTTCGAGCCCGTCCTTGCCGTAAGCATATCCTTTACTGGCCTCTCGTTCAGCATAAAGCGCAATCAAGTCATCCGCAATATCCTGGACAGATGATTGAACCCGCTTCTTGACCCGTTTCCAGTCGTTTCCGCCCAACTTATAAACCTTCGGTTCTTTTTCCTCAGAACCGATATATTTCTGGACCTGATCAATCTGCTCGACCGGTATATATAACTTGTCGTTTCCGGCATAACGCAAATGCAGATAGTCTTTGTGCGCGCCTTTTACCTCAAGGGTTTTGATCCCCAGGTATTTTCCGATCCCATGATTGATATGAACTACATAATCGCCGACGTTCAATTCAGAGTAATTCTTAATCCGCTCAGCATTGGACATCTTTTGCCGCTTGCGGGGCTTTTTCACCTTTTTCGTAAATACTTCTTGTTCGGTAATGACCGCAAGTTTCTCAAGCGGAAGTTCAAACCCGCCGCTCACTTCGCCGGTAATAATCTGTCTTTTCTTCTGAATCATTTGCCCATCCGCAATATCAGCTTCGATGCCGTAATCAGACAGAACGCCCTCTAAACGCTTGGCCCTTTCATGGTTAACCGCTAGAAAAACAACGGCATAATCCCCGCCTTTCCAACGGTCGATCTCGTTTTTCAGGACGTGCATTTGCCCATGAAAATTTTGCATTGCCCGACAAGTGATGTTCACAATATTTTCTGGATTGGTGTGAGGGATGTGTCTCAAAAACAAGGAAAAATATAAAACCTGAAAAGGTTCCACAAGCGGGTCCGTTTCATGCGCGACCTCGATATTAGAAGGCATTTCACCTTGTTCTACCAATGTCGTTCGCCACTCCGCCTCTTCCTTGTCAAGATGTTCTCCTGTCTCACGAACCCGGCTGATTTCGTCCATTAGGACAACCGCGTCTCGCCCTATATAATCCAGCAAACTGGCAGGCTGCTCATAGTACAGGGACATATATTTGAAAGCGCCCTGCGGGGCCTGATGTTCACGAAGTTGTTCGATTTCATGAGAAACATGTTCAGATAACTTTTCTTTTACGGCTTTGTTTCTTGTCTTGGACAGTGTTTCGGACAATCTTGTTTCCAACAGTTCAGCAGCCCGTTGATAATGCTCGTTGAATAAGAGAACTTCTTCAGCCGGCCCAATTACAATTTCTTCGACTTTGTCGCCGGAACGTTGGCTGTCCACATCAAAATAACGAATGGAGTCTATCTCTGTATCGAATAATTCGACACGCACTGGATTCTCCTCTGTCAAAGGAAAAATATCTATGATTCCTCCGCGCACACTAAACTCCCCCGGTGCGGCAACCATCGGGGTTCTTTCGTAACCACCAGCCACAAGAGTGTCGAGAAACCTGTCAAGCTCGAGTTCCTCACCAACTTGTAAGGGATACCGGCTTTCTTGCCACAATTTCCTCGGGGGCAAAAGCCGTCGTAACCCGGCAACCGGCGTGATAAGTACTTTTCCGGATTGTTGAGATAAGGTATTCAACACTTCAAGCCGCTGAGCCTTTAACTCCGGGCTGGCAGCGGCAATTTCTGAGGAAATCATTTCATTAACCGGATATAAGAGAACCTCTTTCTCATCAAGAAACTCAGTTAAATCATCATATAACTTTTGCGCCTGGAACAAGTTATGTGTAACCAAGAACAATGGGCGCTTCATATTTTGATAAACAGATGCGATAAACATCGTGCGGGCTGAATTGGAAAGGCCCGCTACAAGCTGCTCACGAAGCCCCTCATTCAATCCTTCGACTACGGAAGCACACTCACTTCCATTTTCGAAGTATTTACGCAATCCCAACACGTTTATTCCTCCCCTCAGGTCCTGTCCTGGATATTCCGTCCGTCTATTGTTTATTTTGAAGGAGCGTATCATCCCGATTAACACGATCCCTGCAGAAATCGATTTTCATCATAATATGCCTTAATTGGAGCCGGCTCCGATCCCCATGCCTTCAAGGAACAGGCTCCGGTTCTCTTGACAAACTTCCGCCAAGAGCATTGCCTGTTGAATCAATCGATATGAAAGCACTCCGGCTTAAACCGGAGTCTACTGAATGAACGATGATAGTTCATGATAATCGGGATTTCTTTCCAAGGCTTCCTGGCAATCCTCGCAAACAGCTTTCACAAGAACTTCTCCGCTTTCATCATAGCTGATCATTTCCTGGCGTTCTTCAGCCGTCAGATGGTGAAATCCAAGCTGTTCTGCATGATAGATTTCATTTTGCAACTGGCCAATTTGCGTGCCGCAATGGCGGCAGCGGTAAGTGATTGACATACCGAACCCTCCTTAGTTACCATCCTACGTTTAGTATGGGCACTAAGGAATTTGTCTATTCAAACATTATATTCGTTCATCACTTCCAGAAAGGGGGTGTGTAGCCATCTTTCACACGATTCCGCGGCTCTTTCAATACTCTCGGTAACCGCGGGTTTTTCCCTTTTTGAAAAAGGTTTCAGCACGTAATCAATCACGTCCTGTCCCGAAGCTTCCGGACGACCGATCCCGATTCGAATTCGTTTAAACTCTTTTGTACCGATATGAGCCACAATCGACTTCATGCCATTGTGGCCACCTGTACCTCCTTTTTGCCGTAAACGGATTTTCCCCGCAGGCAGATCCAAATCGTCATAAATCACAACCAGTTCGTCCACGGCTGCCTTATAATAATTCATAAGCGGCCCGACGGCCTCACCAGAAACGTTCATATACGTAAGAGGCTTGACGAGAGCTACCTTTTCACCTTGGCTCGTTCCCAACCCGTAAATGGCATTGAACTTCTTCTTTTTAATGGGCACGCCTAACCGCTTTGACAGCTCATCCAACACCATAAAACCAACATTGTGGCGCGTCTTTTTATACTGAAATCCGGGATTTCCGAGTCCTACAATTACCTTCATTGGCCTCACCTCTTACTTTATGTTGACATCATCCATAACATTCAGAAAAGGGGTAATGCGTCATGGTCTACGAGCGAGCAAAAGGCGTAACCGTCTGTGGTTACGCCTCCGTTCAACGGATGCTTATTCCTCTTCTTCACTTGCTTGATTGCTGTCATCTTCACCGTCGACAAGCTCGGGTTCCTGATCTCCAGCTTCCTCATCTTCAGGCTCTTCCTCTTGCTGAGGCGGCGTTACGGATACGATTGTATCCTCCGGCTCGTTTAAGATCTCATAAGTTTCAAAGGCTTTCAATTCGCTTACCGAAAGAGAGTCTCCGATATTCAGTTCATCAATGGTCACTTCAATAGCATCGGGAATTTCGGCCGGTAAAGCCCTTACGGTCAGCTCATGCAACAACTGCTGGACAATTCCGCCTTCTTTCTGACCCGCGGCATCCCCTACGAGATGCACGTTTACATCAGCATCTACTTCCGAAGTCATATCAACCTTGTAAAAGTCTGCGTGAAGCAGTTCATCCTTAAGGTTGTCCTTCTGAAGATCATGCACCATTACCGGATAATCTTCATTATCAACCTTCAGGGTAATAACACCGTTACGCCCTGCTTCTTTCATAACCTTGGTAAATTCACTGTTGTTAAAGTAAATCGATCGGCTGTTTACACCGTTTCCATATACGACAGCGGGGACGTTCCCTT
>DASTWO010000022.1:0-8816 GCA_035776675.1 Caryophanales bacterium | reverse complement strand
AGCCGGGTAGGTGAGCGATCTTCCTTTTCGTTGAATTGTCCTCATTTAAATGATCTTTTTCTCATGAGAACAGAAAAGAGTGTAGAAAACCATGGGGTTTCTCTACACTCTGAGTGTACCGAATCGGTACACTTTTTTTACTTGCCTGATTGAGGTGTTTTCAACAAAGCAGGGTCCAGTAAGGTATACCCCATCTCTCGTAACCCTTTCACGATGTCATCCAACGCTTTTGCCGTCCAATCCCGATCGTGTAAGAGCAAGATAGCTCCGTCCCTTAACAGCCCTTCCGGATCCGGGTGCAACATAATTTGTGTGAGTGCTTCGGGATCCTGATATTTTTCGTGCCAATCGTAACCGTACGACCAGTTCATTACCAGCACGTCCCGTTCCGCAGCCAGTTTGTCGGACAACTCAGTATTATCCCCGTGCGGTGCACGAAAGAATTTCACAGGTTCACCGGTTAAGTCCTTCAATTCTTCATATAACGGAACAATCTCTTCTCGTTGTTCCTCTTTTGAAATCTGTGACAAGGTGGGATGGGTAATGGTATGATTTCCAACGGGAAAACCCATCTCATGGATTTTCTTAATTTCCTTTTTGCCTTCTTTATTATCGATGAAGGTACCCATGATGAAAAAGATGGCTGGTGCATGTAATTTCTTCAGCGTCTTTGCCATTTCAACGGCATGCTCATCCGGCGCATCGTCAATGGTAAGCAAGACCACCTTCGGATCCGCATTATCAATTGGATCAATATAATAATTCTCGTTCATCACATACTTCGGTTTTACAGGCTCCTCTTTCTTTGGTTTCTCTTTCTCTTGATCCCCTTTGTCTTCATCCATTTGTTTGTCATCTTTCTTAGACTCCCCTTTTGCCGTGTCTTCCCCCTTTGATTGATCCTCTTCCGTTTCCTTATTATCGTTCTGATCCTGTTGGGCCGGTGGATCTTTTTGATCTCCCGTTTTTGGTGTGCCCTGTGATTCTGGTTGTCCTGAACATGCGGCCAGCAATAGCAATAAAGCCGCGATCATCATAAATACTCTCATGGTTGTCCCCTTCCACATGGTGATGTTTATCTCTTTTTATTATATAAGAAACCACCATCCTTAAGGAAGATTTTTTTAAAAGAGATAAGAAAACCCGCCATTCTCAAAGCAAATTCGAGAAAATCGGGACTAATGACCGACGCAAAAGGGCCTGAAAAGTAAATGACAGTCGGTTTTCATTTGAGTAACAATTCAAGTACATGGACTAGATTCAGCTGTTCTAGTGTTAAAATAATCATGAACTCACGGACACCATCATAGATTTTCATCCAAAGGAAGGGATCCGTAATGAAACCATTCGCAGTGATTCCGCTTTTATTGTTATTCATGATCTCAGGTTGTCAATCTTTTTCCATAGGTGGAGAAACGGCACATGCCGGAGAGTCAGGACTCCGGGTGATTTTCTTCTACGACCAGACTTCAATTAGCATGGTGAAAAATGATTATTTCGATGCTTTGCTGGAAGTAGTCAACTCTGATTCTCTAAAGCGCCAGCAAATTACGATTCATTCCGAATACGATGGGGATTTAGCGGAAGACTATGGCCTTAGCCAGTCCCCCGGATTGGTCATCATGAACAATGGCGAAGCCAAGGTTCGAATAGAAGGAAACAAAGACAGAGATTTCATTGTGCAAAGGCTTGAACAAACCTTGAACCTTACAAAAGCAAACGATTAACAAGAACCGCTTGAAAATCAAGCGGTTTTCTTATGTACAAAAAAAAAGAGGAGCTGCTGGCTCCTCTTTTTCGTGGAATTAATTTATTTAGCAATGTGGATCGGGTGGCCAAGTGCGACTTCTGCAGTCTCGCTTGTAATTTCACCCAAGGTCGGATGCGCATGAATGGTCAAGGAGACGTCTTCAGCTGTCATACCGGTCTCGATAGCGAGGCCGAGTTCAGCAATCATGTCCGATGCGCCTTGACCGGCAATCTGCGCTCCAATGATGAGATCATCTTCTTTGCGCGTAATCAGCTTCATAAAGCCGTCCGTATCATTCAACGACAATGCCCTGCCGTTAGCCGCAAACGGGAATTGGGCGGCATTCACATCATAACCCGCATCTTTCGCTTCCTGTTCTGTATAGCCGACTGAAGCCAGCTCCGGATCGGAGAAAACAACAGCGGGGATAGCAAGGTAATCCACCTCTGCGCTTTTGTCGCCGCTAATCGCCTCAGCAGCAACTTTTCCTTCATAAGATGCCTTGTGAGCAAGTGCCGGTCCGGGAACAATATCACCGATCGCATAAACATTGTCTACACTTGTTTTTCCTGTCTTGTCAACTTCGATCAGGCCTTTGTCATTCAATTTAATACCGGCTTGATCCAACCCAATCTCTTCAGTATTTGGCTTTCTTCCAACGGTTACAAGGACATAATCCGCTTCGAAAGTTTCTTCTTCACCTTTCATTTCAGCGGTCACTTTCACGCCGTTTTTCGTTTCTTCGACGCCTTGCGCCATTGCTTCCGTTTTGATCGTGACATTCTTTTTCTTCAACTTGCGTTGAACAAGGGATGCCATTTTCTTCTCAAAACCAGGAAGAATTTGTTTCGTTCCTTCCAGAACGGTAACTTCCGTACCCAGGCTGGCATACGCCGATCCCAATTCGATTCCGATATAACCGCCTCCAATGACGACCATCTTCTTCGGAACATCTTCGAGAGCCAACGCGCCTGTCGATGAGATCACGCGATCACTCCATTTAAAGGATGGCAGTTCAATTGGATGGGAACCGGTAGCAATGATACAATTCTCGAATTTATAAGTGTTGGATTCGTATCCGCTGTTAACCCGAACTTCGTTTTCACTGACGAAAAGAGCTTCGCCTCGAACAACTTCAACCCCGTTGGCTTTCAACAATCCGTCAACGCCGCCGGTTAACTTTTTCACAACGGATCCTTTCCATTCCTGCAACTTGGAGAAATCGACTTTAACGTCCTTAGCCGTAATCCCCATATCATCGGAATGGCCGGCATTTTCAAAACGATGACTTGCGGAAATGAGCGCTTTAGATGGGATACAGCCAACGTTCAGGCAAACCCCGCCAAGCGTCTCTTCCTTCTCCACAACGGTCACCTTTTTCCCGAGCTGGGCAGCGCGGATGGCCGCGACATAGCCCCCGGGGCCTGAACCGATAATCAATGTGTCGACTTCCGTTGAAAATTCTCCTACAACCATATTTTACGCCTCCAATATAAGTAATTGCGGATTATTTAGCAACCGTTTGACGTGATTAAGCGCCTGCTGGGCCGTAACTCCGTCAATCACACGATGATCAATAGTCAATGACACGGCAAGAATAGGCGCCGCTGTGACTTCTCCGTCTTTGATAACCGGCTTCTCTGAAATACGACCGATTCCTAGAATAGCCACTTCCGGATGATTAATAACAGGAGTGAACCATTGACCGCCGGCCGATCCAACATTTGTAATGGTACATGAGCCACCGCTCATTTCTGCGTTAGAGAGCTTTCCATCTCTAGCTTTTCCGGACAAATCGGTGACTTCGTTCGCAATTTTGTACATGGATTTACGGTCCGCATCTTTCACCACTGGAACCATGAGGCCTTGTTCCGTATCAGTGGCAATTCCGATATTGTAATAATGCTTATAGACGATTTCCTGTGAATCGTCATCAACCGAAGCATTCAGAATCGGATATTCACGCAACGCCGAAACAAGAGCTTTCACAACATATGGCAAATAGGTCAGTTTCACACCTTGCTCGGCTGCGGTTTCTTTAAATTCTTTGCGGTGTTCCACCAAGCCGGTTACGTCAACCTCATCCATAAAGGTAACATGAGGAGCTGTATGTTTCGAGTGTACCATAGCCTTCGAGATCGCCTTACGAACTCCGCGAATCTTCTCGCGGGTTTCCCCACCAGCCTGCGTACCTTCAGCTGCTGGTGCTTTCTCTTCAGCGGCTTCTTCCTTCTCGCTTTCCTCGGCTTTGGCTCCGCCTTCTAAGTAATTGTTGACGTCTTCTTTCAGAATTCGGCCGTTGTCTCCACTTCCATCGACCTTCTGAATCTCGACTCCCTTTTCACGGGCATACTTTCGCACTGACGGCATCGCAATTACACGCTTCTGATCCCCGCCGTCTTCTTCATTTGTATCTGACTTCTCATTCTCAGAATTCGACTCTTCTTTCTCGCCCTTATCTTCTTCTGTATCTTTTGGCTGCTCATTATCAGACGATTCTTCTTCGTTGTTTTCGTCTTCGTTTTCTTCTTCCTCATCTTCGCCGCCTTCGTCTTCATAACCTTCAGCTTCAAACAACACGACCACCTGGCCGACTTCGACCGTGTCGCCTTCTTCAGCTTTCAGTTCAAGTACCTTCCCATCTACCGGGGAAGGAAGTTCAACAACGGCCTTATCGTTCTGAACCTCGGCGATTGTATCGTCTTCCTTGACTTCATCGCCGGGTTGGACCATCCATTTTACAATTTCGCCTTCGGCGATCCCTTCACCCAGCTCCGGGAATTCAAATTTAAAAGCCACAGCCTTTTCCGCCTCCTTCTATTCTTGTTCGCACTACGCCGAATTCACTTCTACGCTCGAACAAAACCGTAGTCCCCCGTGGGGGCTTCTATACTTGTTTACACTTGATCGAACACAATTTCGTTCAACTGTCATCACAAAATTAGAAATTGATAACCTGCTTCGCTTTCTCCACAACATCTTTTTTGTTAGGAAGCCAAGTATTTTCCGCTGCAGTAAAAGGATAAACAGTGTCGGGGGCAGTAACCCGCGCCACCGGTGCTTCCAAATGAAGAATAGCACGATCATTAATTTCGGCAACAATCCCTGCCGCGACGCCTGCAGCTTTCTGTGCTTCTTGGACAATTACGGCACGATTCGTTTTCTTCACAGATTCAATAATGGTGTCGACATCAAGAGGACTAACTGTCCTTAAATCGATGACTTCCGCGCTGATGCCTTCTTTCTCAAGATCATCCGCTGCTTTCTTGGACTCCTGAACCATTGCTCCATAAGCCACGATTGTAACATCTTTTCCTTCACGAACGACATTCGCTTTTCCGATTTCAACGGTATATTCTTCTTCCGGCACTTCTTCCTTGAACGAACGATATAGTTTCATGTGTTCAAGAAACAACACAGGATCATTGCTGCGAATAGCGGAAATCAACAATCCTTTTGCATCATAAGGATTGGAAGGGATGACGACCTTCAGGCCTGGTGCCTGTGTAAATAAGCCTTCAAGGCTGTCTGAATGCAATTCAGGTGTTTTGACACCGCCTCCGAAGGGTGCCCGAATTACGATCGGAGCTTTGTATTGGCCGCCGGTGCGATAATGTAACCTTGAAATTTGCGATACTACCGCATCCATCGCTTCGAAAACGAAACCGAAGAACTGGATTTCCATAACAGGGCGGTATCCCTGAAGCGCAAGGCCCAGCGATAATCCGCCAATTCCTGATTCCGCAAGCGGGGTATTAAACACACGATCATCGCCGAATTTCTCCGCTAATCCTTCAGTTGCACGAAAGACGCCGCCATAGTTTCCCCCGACATCTTCACCGAATACGAGTACATTTTCATCACGATCCAACTCTGTTCGCATTGCCTCGTTAATGGCTTTAATCATTGTCAATTCGGCCATGGGTTACTTCGACTCCTTTGCCTGGTATTCTTTAAGTTGCTCCTCCAGATTGTTCGGCAACTCCTCATTCATAATTTTGATTAAGTCGCTCACTTTCTGTTTAGGCGCTTCATCCGCCTTCTTCAAGGCATCCTTGATTTCTTCCTTAGCCTGATCCACGGTCTTCTCCTCTTGTTCTTCCGACCATAAATCCTTCTTCTCAAGAAACTTCCGGAAACGAACAAGCGGATCACGCTTTTCCCATTCGTTTTCTGTTTCTTCGGTTCTATACCGAGTCGGGTCATCACCGGACATGGTGTGCGGCCCATAACGATAGGTCAGCGTTTCAATCAATTCCGGACGTTCGTTTTCAAGAATGCGTTTGCGCGCTTCCTTGGTTACTGCATACATGGCGAGCGGGTCCATACCGTCGACTCTTTGCCCCGGAATTCCAGCAGCCACAGCTTTTTGCGCTAGTGTTTCAGCAGCACTCTGAGCGTCAACCGGTACGGAAATCGCAAATTGATTGTTTTGTGAGAAGAAAAGCGCTGGTGCCTTGTAGGCGCCGGCAAAGTTGATTCCTTCGTAGAAATCTCCCTGGGATGTGGCGCCGTCACCGAAATAAGCGACCGCGATGTTTTTCTTCCCGCGTTTTTTCAATCCAAAAGCGACTCCTGCCGTTTGGGTACATTGCGCGGCAATGATAATTTGCGGCGGCAACACGTTAAGCCCTTCCGGAATCTGGCCTCCCTGAAAGTGGCCTTTCGAATATAGGAAAGCTTGATGTAATGGAAGGCCATGCCAAACGATTTGCGGAACATCACGATAAGATGGAAGAATCCAGTCTTCCGGATCCAAAGCGAATTGGCTGGCGAGCATTGACGCCTCCTGCCCTGCAGTAGGTGCATAGAAACCGAGCCTGCCCTGGCGATTTAAAGATACAGCGCGCTGATCCCAAATTCGCGTGTACACCATGCGGTGCATTAATTCTTTCAATTCATCGTCAGACAAATCGGGCATCGCGTCCTCATTAACGATCTCTCCGTCCGGCGAAAGGATTTGAAAGGTTTCAAATTGATCTTCAAGTTTCTCCAACTGTTTGGTACTCAAGGTTTTCACCCTTCCTTTCAAGTTGTATGTAATCCTAAATGAAGGCCGTGAACATTGTCGATAAAGTCGTCCCTTTATAGGATTACCCGTTGACGTTTTTCAATAATCATGGAAACGTGTACAAAAAACTGTGTTACTGGTATCACCTTATTTCACTGATACAATTCGTTCCAAGGTTTATTTTATATGATACAAGCCGAATCGGTCAATGAATTCAATTTAATTTTTACTTCAGGGGATTTTTACATGCAAACAAAAAACTGTATTAGCACAACTGCAACTGCTGTATTAATTTTGATAACAGGAATTTCACTGTCATAGCATTCCCAAACACCCGCAAAGAAATGGGATACCAAATAAAAAAAGAGCGCGGTCAGCGCTCCGTTCGGATTAACCTTCATTTTGAATTGTTACATCGAGGTCGGCCGCCTTATAAAAGGCTTTCTTCGCCTCATTGTATTGTTCGGTATATTGATTGAACTTCTCTTTCGCCTGATTGACTTCTTCATATTTGTTGTTGATTTTGTCGATTTGTTTCTGAAGATCACCAGGCTTTAAATCCTTTTTCTGAAGCATTTGATACAATTCTTGATCCAGCTCGATCGAACTGATGTAACTTTCGTACAGCTTGCCGTAAGTTTCGTGGCGCTTGTTCATGGTTTCAATAAGAGCATTCGCCTTTTGAGCCAGCTTTTCGTCTTTAATCTTTTTCGCGAGCGGTTTAACCTTCACAAATTCTTCGTATGCTTTGTCGAGAACTTCTTTCTCCTTCTGTATCAACTGTTTTCGTTGATCGGCCAAGTCCGCCGCTTGCTTGGATAAAGAAACGATTTGATCATACTCTTTCATGCTGAGCTTAATGATTTTCCCGTACAATTCTTGTTCTTTCTTTTCCTTTTGAATCAGTTTCTTTTGATAATCAACGAAACCCTGTTCAATTCCGGCTGCCTTCTCTAAATGATCATACATTTCCTCGCCCGGCTTACTTCCGAATGTGCAACCCGCCAACACAAACGAAAAGACCGTGAGAATCACCACAATCCGCCCAACTGTCCTTAACAACTGGAAAGCCCCCCTCGATGCTAAATCTGTCTAATTTCATCATATATTGTTTGTCTGCCGATAGCAATACTGTTTGTCAATTTAGAAATAATCTGATTCCCGTCGCCCTGTTTGCCATCCCGGACGGGACAAGAGCATTTGTGCTAAACTATACATATGAGCGGGCTGAACGAACTATTCTTACTGCCTTGAATTACAGAGGAGTGTTGTCCAGTGATTACGATGAAAGACATTATAAGAGAAGGAAATCCGCTTCTGCGGGAAACGGCGTCAGAGGTAGCTTTACCGCCAACGGATGAGGATAAAGAAACGCTCGAGGAGATGCTACAGTTTTTGAAGAACAGCCAGGATCCAGAAATGGCTGATCAATATGCCTTGCGCCCTGGCATTGGTTTGGCGGCTCCACAAATCGCCCTCAGCAAACGGATGATTGCTTTACACCTGACTGACGAGAACGATAAATTGTACAGTTATGCGTTATTTAACCCGAAGATTTCAAGCCATTCCATTGAAATGTCTTATTTGGAAAGCGGTGAAGGCTGTCTCTCTGTCGACCGTGAGGTCGAAGGCTTTGTTCCTCGTTATGCGCGTGTAACCATTAAAGGCCATGACCTTTATCAGGGAGATGTTAAATTGCGACTGCGAGGATTGCCGGCAATTGCCTTCCAACACGAAATCGATCATCTGAATGGCGTAATGTTCTATGACCGAATTGATGAAAGCCAACCTTATAAAGTCCCGGATAACAGCAAACCTGTCCAACGTTAATTTCGTAAAAAAAGACGCCGACGCATCCTGGCAGCGGATCACCGGTGTCTTTTTGCATTTCAAATCAATCCTATTCTAACAATTTCAATGTTTGCAGACCATGAACGATTCCGTCCTCAGACACATTTTTGGTTACCATGTCCGCCGCTCTTTTGGTTTCATCCTTCGCATTCCCCATCGCCACACCCGTTCCGACGTAATGAAGCATCTGGATATCATTTAACC
>DASTWO010000021.1:0-3311 GCA_035776675.1 Caryophanales bacterium | reverse complement strand
GCGGATACAAGTTGGGTCCATCGTGACAAAGACGGTTACCCGGCTTTCAAAGAAACGTATTTTTCATTCGGGGAAGTCAAAGGGATGAACGTATCTCTTATGTACAAAGCGGTCAAGAACAATGAAGTTAACGCTATTCTCGCTTATACCGTCGCTCCCCAGATTGAAAAACTAAACTTGCGTATTTTGAAGGACACCAAAAATTTCTTTCCGCCATATGACGCATCTCTTGTTGCAAGGAAAGACTTATTGAAAAACTATCCAGAAGTCAAAAAAGTATTGTCTTCGCTGGTAGGCAAAATAAGCACCGAAGAAATGACCCATCTTATCTACCTTGTGCAATTTAAAGGGAAGACACAGAAAGAGGTCGCCATTCAATTTCTTAAGAAAGAGGGATTGTTAAAGGATGATCAATCATGACGCTGATAGGAGACTTGGCTCAATATACAGCGGATAACTGGGGCTATATATTGGAATTGACATGGGATCATATCCTGATGGTATTGGTTGCGGTTGTACTTGCCCTGATTGTAGGAATTCCTTTGGGGATTATTAGCGCAAGATTTGAAAAAGCGGCACCCGTGATTCTGAATTTCGCCAACTTTGTACAGATCACACCGAGTTTGGCCTTGTTAGCGGTAATGTTGCTATTTTTCGGATTAGGGTTTATGGCCGCCGTCGCCGCCCTTTTCCTCTACTCGTTATTACCCATTATTCGCAACACTTATGTAGGTTTAAGAGAGGTTGACCCTCATTTATTGGAAGCCGGCAAAGGTTTCGGGATGACCACTTTGCAACTGTTGACAAAGGTTCAGTTGCCGTTATCTTTTCCATTCCTGATGGCCGGGCTTCGTGTCGCCTCAGTAATCGCCGTAGGTGTAGCAAGTATTGCTCCTTACGTCGGTGCGGACGGCTTGGGCGAGTTGATTATTGCCGGGATTAGTACCCAGAACACTGTAAAAATCTATGCTGGTGCAATCCCTGCCGCCCTATTGGCTATATTGGCCGATATATTCCTCGGTCTTACCGAAAAACGTGCAAAACAAAAAACAGCATAACAACTAAAGTCAACCAAGCACCTTGTTTCGGGGAAATAAGGTGCTTGACCTAAGATAAACAGCTAGAGGTGTATATTATTATGAAAGACAACGTTTTGGCAAAGTTGACGGAATTGCATCCGGAAATGATCGAAATCAGAAGAGATCTCCACATGCATCCTGAATTATCTTTTCAGGAAAAACGCACAGCTGAAGTCATCGCCGAATATCAACGGCAATTGGGGCTCGAGGTTCAAACCGGAGTCGGAGGAAACGGGGTTGTGGCCAAATTAACTGGCGGAAAGCCCGGTAAAACAGTTGCCATTCGCGCGGATTTCGATGCCTTGCCTATTGAAGAAGCAAATGATGTTCCGTATAAATCCAAAAATTCGGGAGTGATGCATGCATGTGGGCATGACGCCCATACGGCAATCGCATTAGGATTGTCAAAGGCTTTCGTTGAATTTAAGGATGAATTGGAAGGAAATATTGTATTTATCCATCAGCATGCAGAAGAATCGAAACCTGGCGGAGCCAAAGATATGATTAAAGATGGATGCCTGGACGGTGTCGATGTGATTTTCGCAACCCATATGGAAAATTACACTTCCGTAGGCAACATGCTTTATAGTAAAAACTATATATTAGCCGCCTCCGATGAATTCGAAATTAAAATCAAAGGATTGGGTGGTCACGCAGCCTTTCCGCAAGATACAAAAGACGCTCTCGTGATCGGAACACAATTGGCCAATAATCTGCAATCTATCATCAGCCGGCGTGTTGATCCCCTGAAATCTGCAGTAGTCACAATAGGATCATTCTGTGCCGGAGAAACACACAATGTCATTCCGGAAACGGCTTTTATGAAAGGAACGGTTCGTTCATTTGATGAAGACGTCCGGGATAGCATCTCCAAATCTATTGAAAAAATAACGCAACATACCTGCCAAATGTATGATGCGGAATATGAAATCACCTATGATCGCGGTTTTCCGGCCACCAAAAACGACGAACAAATGACGGAATTGCTGGTTGACTCTGCCGCTAACATTTTAGGAAACGAGAAACTGGAAGAAATCCCTCCGAATATGGGCGGAGAAGATTTTTCATACTTCCTGCAACAAGTTCCGGGCTCTTATTTCTTTACGGGTTCCGCCAATGCGGATAAAGGAATCGTTCACCCATATCACCATCCGAAATTCGACATCGATGAAGATGCCCTTTTGAATGGCTCAAAGGTATTGGCAGCAGCAACGCTGGACTATTTACAAAAATATAATGGATAAAAATAAGGGAGAGCCCCGTTTCGGTGGCTCTCCCTTAAAAAATCAACCAATGTCCTGCAAAATCGATTCGATTTGTTCAAGTACGTCATCTGTCAACTCCACATCAGCCGCTTTAACATTCTCCTCGACTTGCGAAGGTCGACTCGCACCAACAATGGCGGAACTGACACCCGGTTGGCGAAGAATCCAGGCAACCGCCAGTTGCGAAAGCTTAACGCCCAAGTCTCCCGCAATGCCTTCCAGGCGAGCAACCCCCTCAAGCAAATCGTCCTTTAAATACCTTTCGACGAATTTTCCGATTTGGTCATTCGCCGCACGGCTGTCCGCCGGAACCTCCTGGCCCGGCTTATATTTTCCAGTCAACACTCCTTGTGCCAACGGCGAAAAGACCACCTGGCCGATCCCATTTTCCTCGCTGACCGGCAAGACCTCTTTTTCAATATAACGGTTGATCATGTTATAAACCGGCTGGTTGGATACGAGCGGATGAAGATTGCGCTCTTTCGTGATATGTACGGCATCGGTAATTTGCGCCGCACTCCATTCGCTTACCCCGTAATACAAAATCTTGCCCTGGCGCACGAGGTCATCCAGCGCCATCAACGTCTCTTCTGTCGGGGATTCTTCGTCAAACCGATGGCACTGATACAGATCGAGATAATCAACACCGAGCCTTTGCAGGCTGGCATCACATTGCTCCATAATATGTTTCCGGGAAAGCCCGCGGTCGTTCGGCCCATCCCCCATCGGGAAATATACTTTCGAAGCCAACACGTAAGAATCACGCGAGAAAGACTTAATGGCTTTCCCAACAACTTTTTCAGCCTCTCCCTGATTATAGACATTGGCGGTATCGAAGAAATTCACACCCAATTCATAAGCCTTATGAATGCAATCTTCAGCCGTATTCTGGCCGACAGTTTCTCCGTAGGTCAACCAACTTCCAAGCCCGACCTCACTGACCTTCACACCGCTGTTTCCCAAACGA
>DASTWO010000020.1:0-5853 GCA_035776675.1 Caryophanales bacterium | reverse complement strand
TCGGTGTGGAAATATGTTTCGTTGCTTCATAAAGGTCGATGATCTGGTGCTCGGAAAAAATCGGCTGCGTTAAAAAATAATCAGCGCCGGCGGCAATTTTCTTTTCCATACGGCGGACGGCCTTGTCAAGATGATGAACATTCGGGTTAAAAGCAGCGCCCACTGAGAATGAGGTTTTCACCCCTAACGGTTTTCCAGAATAAGAAATCCCTTCATTGAATTGTTTACACAAATGAATCAAATCGAAGGAAGAACAATCATAGACCGACGACGCTCCCGGAAAGTCACCCACCTTGGTCGGATCACCGGTGATTGCCAAAATTTGATCCACGCCCAGCGTATGCAGCCCCATTAAATGTGACTGAAGGCCGATCAAATTTCTGTCCCGACAGGATATATGAACAAGCGGCCGAAGGTTAAATTGACTTTTGACAGCAGAGGCGGTCGCAATATTGGAGATTCTTGGCGAAGCCAGAGAATTGTCCGCCATTGTCAATGCGTCGATCCCCGCTTTTTTCAATGCCTTGGCCCCTTCAAGAAAGCGATCGATCTTTAACTTTTTCGGGGGATCAAGTTCTACAATGACCGATTTCTTCTCCCGGGCAATTTCATGCAATCCTGCCTCACCTTGCTGTGTATTCTCATTAACCGAAACCGGTGTCTCGGGTTTTCGCACCTGTTTTTTCTGAACTGGTTCAAGTCCTGCTGTGCTTTTGGCCATGGCTTCAACCAATTCCGGACTGGTTCCGCAGCAACCGCCGATCAGCCGCACTCCTTGGCTGTGAAAAGCCTTAGCGCTTTCTCCGAAATAGACGGGATTGGCATTGTAAACCAGCTTACCGCCAACATATTCAGGCAGGCTGGCATTCGGATATGCCGAAAGGTAGGCATGCTTTGGAATAGGAATTTCCTCGAACGCTTGGATCATATGGTGGGGGCCAAGCCGGCAATTTAACCCGATGACGTCAGCCCCCAATGATTCTAGTTGCTGAAAAGCGTCAGTCAAAGATGTCCCGTCCTGCAGGGTTCCGGGTTCATGAAGCGAGACATTGACGATAATGGGTAGACTTGTCGACTTCCTGGCAAGCGCCAGCACCTTTTTTAATTCATCCAGATCATAATAGGTCTCCAACAAAATTCCATCTATATTTTCCGATAATAAATCAAACAATTGCTCCTGAAAGCTGCATTCAATGTCTTCGATCGTCGCAGTGCCTTTCTTTATCCCGCGGATGCCTCCCATTGTTCCCAATACGTAAGCTTTTCCAGCAGACGCTTCGTTTGCAAGCCGAACCGCTTCTTTATTAATTTTCTTCACGTTGTCTTCAAGCCCATGGCGGGCTAATTTCAATCCGTTAGCCGCGTAAGTGTTCGTCTGAATGACATCTGCGCCGGCATTTACATAAGCTTGATGGACAGCCTTCACCTGTTCCGGATGTGAAAGGTTGAGCTCTTCAAAACAAGCATCGATGCCGTTGGCATATAACAATGTTCCCATTGCGCCGTCCGCAATTAAAACACGATTCTGCAAATCTTCCAAAATTCCCATAGGTTCCCTCTCCAGTCTGGATGTGAGAGGTTAGAAGCTAGAGAAACCTCTCATTTTTTTATGAAAGTTCTGTTCCACATGACTACCTCGTAATCGGCGCTTTTGCCTTTTGATGGGCCAATGCTTCTTCAAAATCGGCAATCAAATCGTCCGGGTTTTCAAGGCCCACTGACAGCCGCAATAACCCGTCCGTAATTCCTCTTTTTTCACGTTCTTTTTTCGGCATGGAGGCGTGCGACATCCTCGGCGGATAAGATAAAATCGATTCCACCGCTCCCAGGCTGACCGAAAACACCGGAATCCGCACCCTTGACTTCAAATCACGGACTGCATTCTCATCACGTAATTCAAATGACAAAACAGCACCGGGACTATCACTTTGATTGACATCGTAACGTTCACCTGAATGAGACAAAAGCCCTGGATAATAGACCTTTTCAACAACCGGATGGCGGGATAAATATTCGGCCACTTGCCAGGCGGTAGCTGAAGATTGTTTCATGCGCACACTCAGAGTCTTTAACCCTCTTAAAACCAGCCAGGAATCCTGTACCCCCAGAATCGAGCCAAACGAGTTTTGTAAAAAACCAATCCGTTCCGCAAGTGACTCATCTTTCACAATCGCCAGCCCCGCCACCACATCGCTGTGGCCCGCAATAAATTTCGTCGCGCTGTGCAAAACGACATCTGCTCCAAGTTCCAACGGCCGTTGTAAAGCCGGCGTTAGAAAGGTATTGTCGACGAATGTCATACAGCCATTCTTCTTAGCAATTCGCGAAATTTCCCGAATGTTCGTGATTTTTAACAGAGGATTAGACGGAGTTTCAACATAAACCACCTTTGTGTTCGGGCGAATATTTGCAGCCACCTTACGGGAGTCGGTCATGTCGGTAAAAGTATATTCAATCCCGAAGCGTGGCAAAACCTCTGAAACAAGACGGAACGTTCCGCCATAAACATCCTCTGAGATCAGAACGTGGTCACCTTTTGACAACAGCAGAAAAGCCGTTGAAATGGCAGCCATGCCTGAAGCAAACGCAAAGCCTCTCACCCCGCCTTCCAGTTCGGCGATCACCTCTTCAAGCGCTTCCCTCGTCGGATTCCCCGAACGGCTGTAATCGTATCGGCCAAACGAGTCAAAATCGAATTGATGGAAGGTGGAGGCATGTTGAATCGGAACGCTCACCGCCCCAGTCTGCGAATCGATCTTATGCCGATTGTGCAATAACCGTGTCTGAAAACTAAGCTGGTCTTCACTCATCAATCTGTGCCCTCCTTACTTCTTTTTTATTGCACCAAGCCGGTTATTCAATTTTCCAGTTCAATAAAAATTCGTGCGGCATCTCACTCGATGTTTTTTATATGTTTCATTCACCGCCGGCAGCTTTTCCGGCTTCCTGTAACGCTGTTTCAAGATCACCTGCCAAATCCTCGACATGCTCAATTCCGACTGAAAAACGGAGCAGCCGATTATCCACACCCTGTTCAACACGGATTTCCTCTGGAATTTCGGCATGTGTTTGGGTAGCAGGGTAAGTAATAAAGCTTTCTACACCGCCAAGACTTTCTGCGAAGGTAATCATTTTTAAATGGCGTAAAAAAGGATCAACCCAGGCTTCCTCCGCCAACCGAAACGACAACATCCCGCCGCGTCCGGGGTATAGTACATCGGTTATCGCCTTGTGGCTACGTAAGTATTCAGCTAATTGTTTGGCATTGCTCTCATGTTGCTTCATTCTAAGAGCGAGTGTTTTCATTCCCCGCATTAGCAACCATGAGTCGAAAGGCGACAGGACAGCACCCGCGGCATTTTGATAACCAGCGATTTGATCGCAGACTGAATCGCCCCGAGCTGTGACAACCCCTGCCAAAACATCGTTATGGCCGCCAAGGTATTTTGTAGCGCTGTGAATGACGATATCCGCTCCATCACGGATCGGTTGCTGTAACAAAGGTGTGTAAAATGTGTTGTCAACAATCAGAATTAAATGATTCTTCTTCGCGATTTCCGCCATGGCCCGGATATCTATTTCCCGCAGTAACGGATTGGTCGGCGTTTCAATGAAAATCGCCTTCGTCCGTTCCCCTACAAGGCTCTCAAACTCATCGGGATCACGACCGTCTCCATACCGGAATGAAATGCCCCATTTTCGTCCGTTTTTCTCGAAAAGCCGGTACGTTCCTCCGTACAAATCACTGGAAGCGATCCATTCATCACCTTTCCCAAAAAGAGAAAGAACCGCCTGAATCGCAGCCATACCGGAACTAAAGGCAAAACCCCTGTCCCCGCCTTCCAGCCTGGCAACAGCATCCTCCAGAATACCCCGGGTTGGATTTCCTGTTCTGCTATAATCGTAGCCTGACGATGAGCCTATCCCCTCATGGCGATAAGCCGTTGAAAAATATACGGGAGGATTCACAGCACCGGTCCGATCGCAACTTCGATTGCCTAACTGAGCCAGAATCGATTCTATGTTTTCCTTCGTCATGGCTCTGCACCTTCTTTCCGAAGTCCCTCAAGCTCCGACAACATTTCTTCTTGCCGGACAGGATCGTGATATTGGGGTTCAAGCAGTTGTCCGAATAAACTTTCTCTTTGTTCACGTTCCAATTCCCCAAGTTTTATCAACTCTCGGCATTTGTGTAAAAAATCAACATAACGGCCGTAGCTCTCATCATAGGCTTCTGAGATTTCATCCCGAACCTTGCGTGTCAATGCCGGACTGGCGCCGCCTGTTGAAACAGCGATAGTGAAACGCCCTCTATCCAAAACACTCGGCATATGAAAGTTTCCGAGTTTCGGATTGTCAACGACATTGACCAATTGATGCGGAAATGCAGACCTCGCAACCGACTCATTAACCTCTTGATTATCCGTCGCAGCGATGATAAGAAAGGCGTCAAAAAGATCATCTGGAGTAAACTTTTTGCGCCACCAGATCAGATTTCCTTCCTTTTCTAGTTCCCCTATCCCGGGAACCGACTCCGGACTGACCACGACAATATTGGCCCCTGCCTCGAGCAAAGAATGAATCTTCCGCAACGCTACCTTGCCGCCGCCGATCACAACGGTCTTCTTATTTTTTAAATCAACCATTAATGGATAATGATCCATCGGTATCGTCCCCCGTTGGTTGGATTGTTTCCCCGACTCTTTCCAGAACGACTTTTTTCAAATTCGGATGGTAACCAAGCGAGTCACAAAGTATAAACCTGCTTTCGCCACCAGCATTCATTTCCATAATTTGTTTTTTCATTTCTTTCATCAGCACACCTGTGAACAACAAATAAGGGACCACAAAAATTTGAGAACTGTCCGTTGTCCGCATGTCTTCAAGCCCCTTTTCAAAACGGGGTTCCGCAGCTGCCAAATAAGCTGTTTCCACTTTGTGAAACGGGTGCCTTTCCTTAAGAAGACGAACAATGTTTGTAAAATCCGTCTTAATTCCGGGATCACTCGATCCTCTGCCTACTATCAACACGGAAGCGTCATCGGCAATTGGCGCCTGTTCATGAATACGTTCCAGTAAAATATCTATAATGGCGTTGTGAACCCCAAGGGGATTCCCATAATCGATTGTAATATATGGATAATACTGCCTGACTTCCGTTAGCTTCGCCGGAATGTCTTTCTTGGCATGCCCTGCCGTAAGCAGCAACAAAGGCAATACTGCAATTCGAGTAGCCCCTTTCTCTACACACCGGGCCATTCCTTCCTCAATACTCGGCTCAGCCAACTCCAAAAAGCAAAATTCTCGAATCGGTACATCGATTTCATCCATACATTTCCGGATAAAATCCGCCGCCTGACGACTCCCAGCCTTGACACGGCTCCCATGTCCGACAAATAACACCGCCTGCACGCCTAGAATACCTCGGCGTGAGCGGCTGGATTCGGCAAGTCGAACCAGCGAATGTTTTCCCGGAGCTGGACTACTTCCCCGACGATAATCATTGTCGGATTTTGAATTTCTTGTTGCTTTGCCTTTTCTACAATGTCGGTCAAGGTTCCCGTGACGGTCCGTTGTTCTTCAGTAGTCCCCCACTGCACAAGCGCTGCTGGCGTCTTTCCGGGACGTCCATGCCGAATCAGTTCCCCGCAAATACGCGGCAAGTTGCTTACGCCCATGTATATAGCAAGCGTATCGACACCTTTGGCGAGGTGCTCCCACTGGATATCATCTGTTCCGTCCTTGCGGCGGTGCCCCGTTACAAATGCCACTGAGCCGCTGTAATTTCGATGAGTGACAGGGATGCCCGCATAGGCCGGCGCTGCTGTCCCTGCGGTTATGCCGGGCACTACC
>DASTWO010000019.1:0-28560 GCA_035776675.1 Caryophanales bacterium | reverse complement strand
GTAACCCGCATTATAAACAAGGGAGTAAATCCAGACCGGAGTCCCTTCCGGCGCGAATGCCCTCCACCAAACCAAGCCGGAAATAAAGTGCGCCACGAAACGCAAAGCTGTGCCGAAGAGAGTTCCAATAGTAATGACCATGCCCTGGCTAAAATGACTTTTGTCCGGATTGGGTTTAAGAATGCCTGCAAATCCAACCAATAGGAACGCGATAGGGTAGTCGACCAAAATCGATATAGGATGAACAAAAGAAGGATCGGTTAAAAAATCAACAATACCAAAAATCATCCCTGTAACAATTCCGGCTTTGACACCCCGGCGATAGGCCATTAAGATAATCGGCAGCATTTCGAGAGAAATCGATCCCCCATAAGCCCATGGCGCATCAAAACCGACAAAACTCAGAACAAAAGCGGCGGCAACCATAATCGCTATTTCCGTTATCAAATTCACTCTATTACTCATCGTTTCACTCTCCTCTTTTTCAACACAAATCAAATTTTCTCTTAATGAAATAGAGCCTAAATCATTTTCAGAATGATTTTGCTGGATCAATAAAAAAAACAGCTTCATGCCCTATGGACAAAGCTGTTTTCCTTTAAAAACACATCCACAATCCCTACGCAGGCATAATCCTTGGTCAGGTTCTTTGGGTCGGAAGATGACTCCCCTCTCAGCCCCTCGATTGGGACTCCCCCAGTGGTAACCTTATTCTCTTGTTTGCTTTCTATTATACACCACGAATCGCTTCGATGACAGCTTTTCTGTCTTTTTGCCCGAAAATAGCCGATCCCGCAACAAACACATCGGTTCCGGCTTCATGGCACAATCTGGCTGTCTCTTCGTTGATGCCGCCGTCTACTTCGATTTCTATAGGCAATCCTTTTTTCTTAATTTCTTCGGACAGCACACGGATTTTCGGGAGAACCGAATCGATAAACTTTTGTCCTCCGAAACCCGGATTAACCGTCATAAACAACACCAAATCAATATCATTAAGCACATGCTGAATGGTTTCGACAGGTGTAGCAGGATTTAAGACAACCCCGGCTTTTGCCCCTTGCTCTTTAATATGGTGAAGGGTTCGATGCAAATGAGGACAAGCCTCAACATGAACGGAAACGATGTCTGCTCCCGCTTTCACAAAATCAGGAATGTAACGATCCGGTTCTTCAATCATTAAATGAACGTCCAAAGTAAGTTCTGTCAAAGGACGTATTGCTGAGACAACCGGCGGCCCCATCGTAATGTTCGGGACAAAATGCCCGTCCATCACATCAATATGGACATAATCGGCACCGCCTGCTTCAATATCGTGAATCTCCTCGCCAAGTTTGCTGAAATCGGCAGCTAAGATTGAGGGAGCGATTTTCATAAGTTTAGTACCTCCGTTTTTGGCCTTGAATTTCTTCGAAAAATTGTTTGTAATGCTCGTAACGATATTCGGGAATCTCTCCCTCTTCAAGCGCTCTCTTAACGGCGCACTTCGGTTCGGCAATATGCGTACAACCCCGAAACTTACACTCGCCCGCACGTTCACGCATTTCAGGGAAATAGAATGACAGATCTTCCGTTTCAATCCCGCGAAAATCTATGGAGCTAAATCCAGGTGTATCTGCGACAAACCCGGAATCAAGCGGCATTAATTTCACGCGGCGTGTCGTATGCTTACCTCGGCCAAGAGATTCGGATATCGTTCCGGTTTTCAATTGAAGATCAGGATCCAGTCTGTTCAACAACGACGATTTCCCTACTCCTGACTGTCCCGCAAAAACGGAGACCTTCCCGTCCAATAAATCCCGCAATGCATTAAGACCTTCCTTATCATCAGCCGAAGTAAGGATAACTTCATAACCAATTTCTCGATAATCGAGAGCAAATTGTTCAAGCCGTGCATATTGGCCATCATCAATAATATCCATTTTCGAGAAACAAATGGCTGTATGAATGCCTTCCGCTTCAAGCCGAACCAGAAAACGATCCAACAGCAGCGGGTGAAATTCAGGTTCAACCGCTGAACACACGAGTACGCCCTGATCAAGATTGGCGAGGGGCGGCCGCAACATTTCATTTTTCCTCGGCAAAACATCGAGGATATAGCCCTCCTCAAACTCAACAAAATCACCGACAAGCGGCGTGATCTTTCTTTTGCGAAAGTTTCCCCGCCCCCGGCAGCGGTGAATCTCTCCACCGCTGTCGACATCATAATATCCACTTAATGATTGAATAATTCTACCCTCGGCCATTATTGTACGTCATCACTCGTTTCATTTTTGGCTTCTTCATAGGTTTTCTCAATCTTCCTGTTCAGCGTGCCGTCCGTATAAACCCAAACCATGACGCTTCCTTCAGGAACAACCGTCAATTCCAATTCATATTCCTTTGTCTCTGTAATATCCTCTTCTGTAAAGACTGCCTGATCGTGAGCTGCGTCACTGTAAACGATTTTCACATGGACCGATCTTCCTTTACCTTTGTCCTTCCCTTTACCCTTTCCTGGGCCAGGACCAGGCCCTTGGCCATTTCCAGGTTGATCCACCTGTACTTTGATCGGCTGTGTAAAGGTAAACGGTCCCGGACCTTTCGAAATCGTAAACGCCACATTTTCACCAAGCTCAACTTCTGTACCCGGTTCCGGAGACTGGTTAATCACTTTTCCTTGTTCAACCTCATCATTGTATTCTTCACTTTGATCACCCGGTTCCAACCGAGCGGCATCCAGAGCTTCCTTCGCCTCTTCTACAGTCATGCCTGTTATATCAGGAACCTCGGTCTTTTCCGGACCCTTGCTGTAGAACAACACAAGCGTCGTTTCGCTTGGGACCACCAAAGTTCCAGCATCCGGTTCCTGATCAAACACCTCGCCCTTTGGATAACTTTTGCTGTATTGGCCTTTAAACTTTATGTTCATGTCCGATTCTTCCAGCAAAAGCTCAACACTTTCCTTATCCTTCGTAATGTAATTATCAATCTTGATTTTCTTCGGACCCTCGCTCACAAACAGATGAACAGTTTGTCCTTTTTTTATAGAGGTTTTCGCCGAAGGATTCTGCCGGACCACTTCGTTTTTCGCATATTTTTCACTGTTCACTTTCTCTTTCTCCACTTTCAATCCCTTTTTCTTAAGCAAATCCTCCGCTTTGTCAACCTTCATACCAACAACGTTAGGCACTTTGACGCTATCCACATGAAAAAGACTGGGGAGGACATAGAATGCCGCAACGGAAGCCCCAATAAGAAGCAACAATATCAGAAAGATAGTTAATAAGACCTTGGGCAACTTGCGTTTCTTCTTATGATCATCAGGCTTATTCGGTTCATTGCCGTTGGAATCCCCTGAATGATGATTTCCGCCGCCGTTTCCATTGTTCCCGTGTCCGACCGGTGCCATCACTTTCGTCGTTTGTTCGCCATCATTGGGAATGATAAATTTCGGCTCATTCAACCGGTCAGGGTTGAGGGCAGTCTGTAAATCTTCACGCATATTCCCAACGGTTTCGTACCGGTGTATCGGATCCTTCGATAGAGCTTTCAAAATAATATTTTCAATGCTTTGCGGTATGCCAGGATTCAGCTCCCGTGGATCGGGAATATCCTCCTGAAGATGCTTTAAAGCCACTGACACGGGAGATGTACCTGAAAATGGCAATTCACCAGTTAACATTTCGAACAAAACAATGCCAAGTGAATAAATGTCCGATTTCGTATTAGCGTAACTTCCCTTTGCCTGTTCAGGTGAAAAGTAATGAGCCGATCCCATTACGGAGTTGGTGTGTGTGATGGTTGCTGAAGTCATCGCCACAGCAATTCCGAAATCGGTCACTTTGATTTTCCCGCTTGAATCGATCAGAATATTTTGCGGTTTAATATCGCGGTGAACAATATTCTGTTCGTGCGCCTGCTCGATCGCCGAAGTAATCTGGTCCATAATATGAAGCGCCTGGCCCAGCGCCAGCGGCGCTTCTCTTCGAATCAAATCTTTCAGGGTTTCCCCTTCAACATACTCCATTACAATATAATAAGTATCTCGACTGTCATCTCCGATATCGTAAATATTAACAATATTAGGATGGGAAAGGCTTGCTACTGACTGGGCCTCGCGGCGAAAACGACGAATGAATTCGTCATCATCGGAAAATTCGGAACGCAGAACTTTCACAGCTACAAATCGATCCAGGATTAAATCACGCGCTTTATATACAATTGCCATTCCGCCGCCACCGACTACGGAAAGCAGTTCATACCGGTCTCCGATCCGTTTACCTAACATCCGCCATCACCCATTTCGCTCCTCGGTCGATAAGGTTTCTTCACTGTCAAGTTTTCTTGTCTTAATGACATTTTCCTGATCGCCCATATCAGAAACAACCTTTCCTTCTTGAGGAAGTTGAACCAAAGTCAATGTAATATTGTCGTCTCCGCCGGCCATATTGGCGAATTCCGTCAGTTTCTCCGCTTTCTCCTGAACCGGTTGTTCAGATCCAAGGACTTCTTCGAGTTTTTCATGACTGACGTTGTTCGTCAAACCATCTGAGCAAAGTAATACGACATTCCCGGATTCCCATAACAGAGTCTCCACTTCGGATTCCACTGTTTCCTCAGTACCCAAAGCCTGAAGCAACACATGCTTACGCGGATGAAGATCGGCTTCTTCTTCCGAGATTTCGCCTCTGCGGACAAGCTCACTTACCAAAGAATGATCTTTCGTAACCTGAGTTAATCTCTTATCCTTAAGCATATAACCACGACTGTCTCCAACATGGGCAACTGTCACAAATTTGTTCGAACACAATGCAGACACAATTGTAGTTCCCATCCCACGGCACTCCGGATGCTCCTGGGCATATGCCAGAATATAGGTGTTTGTATCATTAATCGTTTCCCGAAGCCATTGCCCTGCTGCTTCACCAGAATCCAATTCGCCAACCTGAGCCCATTGTTTTTTAATATAATCAAGCGCCAGGGAGCTTGCTACATCTCCTGCCCGATGACCTCCCATACCGTCAGCAACGACAGCAAGGATTAAGCCTTTCTCATTGGGAAAAATACCTCCAGAATCTTCATTATGCATTCGGATTTTCCCACAATCCGTAATAAAAGCCGTTTCCATTGTTTCACCTCACCTCTTCTTTCCGCAAAACCGCAATGTAGAAACCGTCAGTTCCGAATTGATGCGGCAGAATTTGTACCTGCCCTTCTCCAGAAACCATATAACGCTCTAACTTTTCCGGAAGACGATCTGCCAAAGTCGTGTCCCATGAAAATGACTCATTCTGTTTCAAAAATGACTCGACAACCTTTTCATTTTCCTCTGATTCTATCGTACAGGTGCTGTAAACAAGCTTTCCACCCGGTTTTAACAGATGCGCAAGCGCCTGCAAAATTTCCGTTTGGACAGTGGCCAGCATTCTAATGTCCTCAGCCGTCTTTCCCCACTTTATATCAGGTTTCCGACGGATAACCCCAAATCCCGAACATGGCGCATCTACAAGAATTCGATCGAAAGCACCCTTTTGAAAGGATTCGTGAGCCTTACGGCTGTCCAAGGCACTTGCCTTTATATTCGTCAAACCAAGACGAGATGCCTGCTGTTCAATTAAATTGATCTTATATTTATGTAAATCAAGCGCTGTAACGCAGCCTGTGTTGTTCATAAGTTGAGCTATATGTGTGGTCTTTCCGCCTGGTGCCGCACAGCCGTCAAGAACCTTCATACCTTCTTGTAAGTCAAGTGCATGTGCGGCTAACATGGAACTCTCATCCTGAATAGAGAGCAAACCGTTCTTGAAACATGATGTATGCTGGACAACACCTTTTGTAATCTTTACAGCCTCCGGGGCAAGCGTTCCTGCCTCCGCTTCTATTCCCTCGCCTTCCAGATCGTTCAACAGCCTGTCACGTGTCGTTTTCACCTTATTGGTTCTTACCGTAACCTCCGGCAATGTATTGTTGGCTTCACAGATTTGGTGCACAGTATCCTGATCATATTGTGACAACCAATGGTCCAGTAACCACTTCGGATGACTTGTTTCCACAGCAAGCTTTTCAACTGGATCTTTCACATTGGCGGGATCCGGAAAGCCTTTCCGCTGAATGGCCCGCAATACGCCATTTACAAGACCCGAAATCCCTTTATGGCCGCGGCGTTTTGCAATCTCAACCGATTCGTGTAACACGGCCCTATCCGGAACCCGGTCCAAGAAGGCCATTTGATAAACCGCCAATCTCAGCAGAACTCTTACCCAAAGTTCAGGCTCTTTCTTCAAAAAAGAATTCAGGTAAAAATCCAGTGTATTCTTGCGTTGAACGGTCCCGTAAACCAATCTTGTGAAAAACGCCGTATCTTTCGAATCGAAATGATTTTTCTCAACCGCACGATTGATTAATAAATTGCTGTAGGCTTCGTCCTGTTCAATTTTCAGCAGAGTAGTAAGAGCGGTGTCACGTACCTTTTGTTTCGCCATCAATTTCTCCCAATCTGTCGCCTTTTTCAAGATTCGCGCCTTTCATAAATTGCGCGGCCTCCATCTTCTTCTTTCCGGCTGGCTGTAAACTCATCACACGAATTGCGGTATGATCACCACTGCCAACGGTAAAGGATTCATCATCAACATCGATTACTGTTCCGGGTTGTAGTTTGCCGGAAGAATATGTCTTCTTCACACGCCAAATCTTCAACACTCGTCCGTTATGCAATGTATAAGCTCCCGGCCACGGATTCAGTCCCCGAACACGATTGTAAATCGCCTCACCTGTTGCAGTCCAATCAATTTTTTCTTCTTCCCTTTTGACATTTGGGGCAAAGGTAGCCTTATTTTCATCCTGCTTGACCGGTTCCAGTTCACCCGCCTCAAGCTTCGGCAATGTCTCTGAAAGCAATTCCGTACCGGCCTTGCTTAATTTATCATGAAGCGTACCGACGTTGTCTTCTTCATCAATCGTTACCCGTTTCTGTGTTAGAATATCACCCGCATCAAGCTTTTCCGCCATATACATGATGGTTATGCCGGTTTCTTGTTTTCCGTTGATGATAGCATGATGGATGGGGGCACCACCCCGATATTCTGGTAAAAGAGAAGCGTGGACATTGACACAACCGAACTTTGGCGCTTCCAAAAGCCTCTTCGGAAGGATTTGTCCAAATGCCGCCGTCACAATGACGTCGGGGTCGTATGCCAACACTTTTTCAAGCGGTTCCGGCTCCTTGATCTTCTTCGGTTGCAATACGGGAATATCATGCCTTTCAGCTTCCACCTTAACCGGAGGGGGCGTCAGCACCTTTTTCCTTCCTTTCGGCCGATCCGGTTGAGTCACGACAGCCACGATTGTATGGCCATCGGTGATTAACCGATGCAAAATCGGAACCGAAAAGTCAGGAGTCCCCATGAAAACGATACGCATCCGTTCACACCCTTTCCTATTGAAAGTGAGAGATTAGAAGGGGATAATATGGACACTAACCTCATTATTGCCAATTCCTATTTAGGATAAAGCCTCTTCAATCAAATGAATAAAAGTCGTAATTCCGACTCGTATTCTTCTGTTCCACCTGAGGATTCTGACCCTACATCAACATTTGCGGGTTCAGATCAACGGAAATTTGCAAGTCTTTGTGCTTGCCAGCTTTTCCGTAATGTTCGACAATTTTCGCGAAACTGTCGTGCAAACTCGGTTCGCGTTTATATTTTACCATGCATTGGTACCGATATCTATCCTTGACGCGGGGGATGGCCGCTGAAACAGGTCCAAGAATAATAGCTTGGCGAGATAATTGCTGGTTCAAGAAATTCGTGATTTTCTCAGCTATACCTGCCGCTTTCGTTAAATCAGGATCAGAAATTGTCACAAGCGCAAGAAAGTAATAAGGCGGATAACCGTGGGTTCGGCGCTCCCGCATTTCCCGATTATAAAAAGTCTCGAAATCGTGGTGAGAAGCCAACTCGATGCTATAATGTTCCGGTGTGTAGCTTTGAACAATTACCTCACCTGGAAGTTCGTGTCTTCCTGCACGACCGCTGACCTGTGTCAACAATTGAAAAGTTCTTTCCGCAGCCCGGAAATCAGGTAAATGCAAAGTGGAGTCAGCCGCCAACACTCCAACGAGTGTTACACTTGGGAAATCCAACCCTTTTGCGATCATTTGTGTACCCAGCAAAATATCAGCTTTTTGATCGGCAAAACGCTTTAAATGTTTTTCGTGCATGCCCTTGCGTGAAGTTGTATCCACATCCATTCGGATAACCCTTGCTTCCGGCAACACTTTCCCCAGTTCTTCTTCCACCTTCTGAGTTCCTGTCCCGAAAAAACGAATGTGCGGACTTTCGCAGGATGGACACATTTTGGGCAAAGCCTGCTGATAACCGCAATAATGACATTTCAGAGCGTTCCCTTTTTTATGATAGGTAAGAGAAATGTCACAATGCGGGCATTCGGTCACATAACCGCAATCCCGGCACATCATGAACGTCGAATAGCCGCGTCGGTTCAGAAACAGGACACTTTGCTCGCCTTTGACAAGCCGATCCTGCAATTTATCATATAAAGCTGAGGAAAACATGGAACGATTTTCGTTACGGAGCTCTTCCCGCATATCGATAATTTCCACACCAGGCATAGCCTTCCGATTGATCCGCTCCTGCAAAGAAGCTAGACGATATACCCCTTTCTCCGCACGTGCGTAAGACTCGAGCGATGGTGTCGCACTCCCCAGAACAACCGGACAATTGTGTAAAGATCCACGATAAATCGCCACATCCCTGGCGTGATATCGCGGCTGCTCTTCTTGTTTGTAACTGGATTCGTGTTCTTCATCAATAATAATAATTCCGATATTCGTGAACGGGGCAAACACTGCCGACCTGGCTCCTACAACTACACTGACTTCATTACGTTGGATTTTCCGCCACTCATCATATTTCTCCCCGCGTGAAAGGCCGCTGTGCAAAACGGCAACACTGGAACCGAATCTTCCTTTAAACCGAGACACCATTTGCGGAGTTAATGAAATTTCGGGAACAAGTACTATTGCCTCTTCTCCTCTTTGGAGGACACTCTCAATAGCCTGTAGATAAATTTCTGTTTTCCCGCTTCCGGTTACTCCGTGCAAGACGGTTGTTTCGTGTATATCATTTTCAATTGCCCTCAGAATTGGCCCCATGGCGGCTTGTTGCTCTTCAGTCAACAGCAAAGGCTCGGTTTTCTCATAATCCCTGCCCGCATAAGGATCACGATATACTTCACGTTGTTCTTCCAATAATAATCCTTTATGTATAAGCGTTTTGACGGTCGAACGGGTGATGGATAGAGAATCGGTTAAATCCTTGATAGCGACAGGTTCCGGATGTTCGATAAAAAAAGATAGGATTTGTTTCTGCTTGGCTGCTCGGTTGGAAAGTGAATCACATTCTTTCATCAACACCCGGTTTTCAACATTCGGCTGTACCACACGTTCCGTTTTCTTCGATATTCGATCCCGGACATGGTGAATGACCTCCACTGAACCTGATCGAATCTCACGTTGGATTTGGGTGAGCAATTCTGGATGTTCGATCGAAAGGGTTTCCCAAATGACCGGTTTTTCATCTGAGAAAAGTGCAGCCATTTCGTTCGGAAGCTTCTTGGCACCCTTTGATGAAATACGGAGTTCTTTTTGATAAGCGGCTTTCAACGCAGCAGGTAACATAGCTTGTAATGCCGAAATGGTAAAACACGTTGTCTGCTCGGCCATCCAGAATCCTACTTTGAGCAGCTCCTCTGTCAAAACAGGCTCTACATCGGAAACATCGTTTATCGATTTTAACTGATGTTCACTGGTTCCTTCCTCTTCAATCCCAACGACAAATCCTTGAATTTTCCGTGGACCGAAAGGGACTGACACACGCATGCCCTTCTCAACCATTCCCGCGAATTCTTCAGGGATGATGTAATCAAAAAGACGGTCAATCGCGCTAGCCGGAACATCCACGACGACTTTAGCAATCATCGTTTCGCCTTCCCTTCATCAACGCTTCAATTTCATCTAGGACAACGCCTGCAGCCTCCCGCTTTGACATCATTTCCAGTTCACGCTTCGAACCATCCCGCCTGAAAATGGCGAGCTTATTCGTATCACTTCGAAATCCCGAACCCGCTTCCGATATGTTATTTGCCACAACGATATCAAGATTTTTCTTACGAAGCTTTTGTTCGGCATACTCATCCATTTTTTCCGATTCGGCCGCGAATCCGACTAGGACTTGTCCTTGTTTTCGTTTCCCAAGATCAGACAGGATATCCTGTGTCCGCTCCATATCAATCTTCCATTCGCCGTCTTTCTTTTTCATTTTCTGGTCATAGGTCTCTTTCGGTCGGTAATCAGATACCGCTGCCGATTTAATTACAATATCGGCATGATCAAAATATCGCATGACTTCTTCGTACATTTCAGCTGCAGTGGTAATCTGAACAACTTTAACCCCAGCAGGCATATCTAGATCTGTTGGACCTGAAACCAGAGTCACCTCTGCACCGTTGTCGGCTGCTACTTTGGCAAGGGCGTAGCCCATTTTTCCGGAAGAATGGTTTGTGAAATATCGAACGGGGTCCACCTTCTCCTGTGTCGGCCCCGCTGTTACCAACACCTTCTTTCCTTTCAAAGGAAGTTGACCTTGTTGCTCGAAATGTCTTTTCACAGCGTCTAGAATATCTTCCGGCTCCGCAAGACGGCCTTTCCCGATCCATCCGCAGGCAAGCAACCCTTCTCCAGGCTCCAACAGCCGATAACCGTCATCAGTCAAAGTTTGCAAATTTCGTTGAACAGCCGGGTGATCATACATATTCACATTCATGGCTGGCGCAATCCACACAGGTGCCTTTGTCGCAAGAATCGTCGTTGAAATCATGTCGTCAGCAACGCCTCCGGCAAGCTTCCCAATGATATTTGCCGTAGCGGGAGCGACCATTACAAGATCGGCGTTGTCGGCAAGATCAATATGGGCAATCCCGTTTTGATCCTTTTCTTCGAAAATATCCGTGTGGACCGCGTTACGCGAAAGTGCTTGAAATGTCAGGGGAGTTACGAATCGGGTCGCATTCTCCGACATTAACACATGGACATCCGCTCCCTGTTGAGAAAGTTTACTCGTTAAGGCAGCCGCCTTAAATGCTGCGATCCCGCCTGTCACACACAATAGAATCATTTTCCCCTTCATGCTCATCCCCTCCTTTATCTATGCTCTTCATTGAACAATGACATATAAACTATAATCGAGTACCAGGTTCACATTCAGCCTGATCTCGCTGGATGATGAAAAAAGGGCAACCTATTGACTAGGTTGCCGCGGCCGAAACCTTCCTATTAATTATTCATCCGCAGTGTATGCCAGTTTTCCCTGGGCAACCTCTTTCAGCGCCATTCCGACATATTTGCGGGATGCGGCATCTTCCGAGTCCCCGGACCCGATATTTTGCAATTCCCGGGCTCTTTTCGCCGCGATTGTCACCAACATATACTTTGAATCGATTTGTTCCATCAGCTCATCAATTGATGGTTCAAGCATCATCGTTATCCACCTCCAGCAATCGTAAATATTGGTTCATCAAGCGAGCTTTACGGCAATGTTCGGCGGTCACGATGGACTCAATCCGGTTGCATGCCAAATCCACTTCATCATTTTCAACGACATAATCGTAATGGGTCATCAACTCAATTTCTTCCTTAGCCACGGAAAGACGATTGGCAAGGGAATCCTCTGATTCGGTCCCCCGCCCAATAATCCGGTTTCGGAGTTCTTTCAAGTTAGGTGGCGCGAGAAAGATAAACACCGCTTCAGAGAAGACCCTTCGAACCTTACGGGCACCCTGTACCTCGATTTCCAACAACACGTCTTTTCCCTCTGCAAGGTTTTCCTTCACATAGTCGATTGGTGTACCATAATAATTCCCGACATACTGAGCCCATTCAAGCAACTTGTCGTTTTCAATCATTTTCTCAAATTCGTCTTTTGATTTGAAAAAATACTCGACCCCGTTCCGTTCGCCTTCACGCGGGGACCTTGTTGTTGCGGAAACAGAATAATTCAAAGACGTCCCTTTCTTCCGCAAAGCCTTACAGACGGTACCTTTCCCAACCCCGGAAGGGCCGGATAACACGTACAAAATTCCTTTAGCTTTCCTCATGGCATCAACCTTCTTCCGACAAATCATCCTGATTCAGCAGACGCTGGGCAACGGTTTCCGGCTGAACCGACGATAATACGACATGGTCGCTGTCCATAACGATAACAGCCCGTGTCCTGCGCCCGTACGTAGCATCAATCAGTTTGTTCCTTTCCCGCGAAATCTTTATCAACCGTTTGACGGGCTGCGAATCGGGACTGGTCACCGAAACGATACGATTCGCCGAAGCAATGTTCCCGAATCCGATATTGACTAATTTCAATTGCCCCATATTTGTCCTCCTACCGATTCCTCTACTCAATATTTTGTATCTGTTCTTTGATCTTCTCCAATTCGCTTTTCATCTCAACGACCTGTACGCTTATATCGAAATCGTTGCCTTTTGCGCCAATGGTGTTCGTTTCCCTGTTCATCTCTTGCTGCAGGAAATTTAATTTCTTTCCGACCGGTCCGCCGTCCGACAAATATTTACGAAATTGACGGACATGGCTTTTCAAGCGAGTCAACTCTTCATCAATATTAGCCTTGTCGCTGAATACAGCGACTTCATTCATCATGCGTGCTTCGTCAATCGGAACCCTGTCTTCCAGAAAAGCTTCCATTCTTTCAAGCAAACGAAAGCGGTAAGCCTCGGCCACTTTTGGAGCATGTTCCACTAACTTGTTTACGGAAAATTCGATCTTATCCAGGCGCTGTTGCAAATCTTCATAGAGATGCCGGCCTTCATCCTTTCTCATTTCAATCAGTTGTTCCAACGCTCCCCCAACCGTCTGAAGCAATAAACCTTCAGCCTCTTGGACTTCACCGACTTTTTCCGTTACGACAAAAGCATCGGGAACATCCAATAAATCGCCGGCACCCACTCCTTTCGAAACAGAAAAACGATTGATGGCCTCTTCCATCGTCTCGATGTATTGCCTCAACAAGTTCCAATCAACGTCTAATTCCCTGTTATACAGGCCTTCCCCTTCGATGGAAATATAAACGTCCACTTTCCCGCGGTTTATGTATTGTCCTAACAGGCGTTTCACCTTATCCTCATAAATCATGAAAGGCCGCGGGATATATACGGAAGTTTCCATAAACCGATGATTCACTGACCTCAGTTCTACCGCAACCGAAATGACTCCGTTTCCACCGATTCACGGCCATAACCCGTCATACTCATAATCATTATACCACTTCCATCGATCTTTTGTGAACTTGCTTTAAATATCGCCGAATTATTCACTTTCTAGGCCTATTGTAACGAAATCCCGCTTCGTCAACAAGTATTCCGTCTAGAAATGGCACTTTCTACAGAAAAAACCCGGCCTGAACCGGGTTTGTGAAAGGTCAAACAATTCAATATTGAAACAGATCGGGCTATAATGATCACTGGCGTGAAAGAGCTTTTAAGACAGCTGGCAAGAACGTCGGCACCGCTGCAAATACAAGTACAAGCCCCCAACCCATAGCCGTCAGCGGAGTTGTGCGGAAGATTCCCTGAAGCGGCTCATAGTAAATAACTAACAACAGTAGCAGTACTGACGATAAAACAGCTCCAATCAAATAGAGATTGCCGAGGAAATTCCGTTCAAATATCGATTGTTCACAACGGCAATCAAAAACGTGTATCAACTGGGCCATCACAAGGGTAGAAAACGCGGCTGTTTGGGCTGCCGTTAGGTTATTCGGAGCCGCATTCAATACGATCAGAAACACGGCTAATGTCGAAGCTCCTACCAAAAAACCGCGGCTGATAATCTTCCAGCCAAGTCCTCTGGCGAAAACCCCTTCGTTTTGGGGACGCGGCGGCCGTTTCATTAAATCTCGTTCAGGGGCATCCATGCCAAGTGCCATTGCCGGCAGGCCATCTGTAACAAGATTCACCCATAAAATTTGAATCGGAACAAGCGGCAATGGTAAAGCGAGAAGCATCGCGAACAGCATCGCCAAAATTTCGCCGACATTGGAGGCCAGCAAGTAACGGATAAATTTCCGGATGTTTTCATAAATATTGCGCCCTTCCTTGATCGCGGCCCGGATTGTAGCGAAATTATCATCGCTCAAAATCAATGAGGAAGATTCCTTCGCCACATCTGTACCGGTTCTTCCCATCGAAATGCCGATATTGGACACTTTGATAGCCGGCGCATCGTTAACGCCGTCTCCTGTCATCGCCACAACATGTCCTTTTTGCTGCATCGCCTTCACGATTTTCAATTTATGCTCCGGAGAAACTCGGGCAAACACATACACATTGTCGATGACCTCTCCCAATTCGTTCACGGACAGTTTCCCAAGCGTCCGCCCTTCCATGACCTGTCCGCCTTCCGGAAGCATCTTCAATTCTTTCGCGATCGCTGTCGCCGTTACGGCATGATCGCCCGTAATCATCACCGTTCGAATCCCCGCTTCCTGGCATTCGCGAATCGCATCCTTCACCTCGTCACGAGGCGGATCAATCATGCCTTGCAGGCCAATGAAAGTCAGATTCCGTTCCACCTCATTATTGGAATGGAACGTCTCCCCTCTTTTCAACGGCCGGAATGCGACCGCAATTGTCCGCAACGCTCCCTTTCCCATTGTCTGGATTTCCTCATTGATACGGTCTTTATACGTTTTCGTCATCCGTTCCTGCTTATCAAGCCAAAGCAGTTCACGGCTCCTGGTCAACACTACATCCGGTGCGCCTTTCGTCACCGCGAAACGTTCTCCGTTATTCGCCTCAATGATCACGGTCATCATTTTCCTCGCCGAATCAAACGGAAACTCACGAACAACTCGAAAGTCTCTCGCCAAAGCTTCCTTCGTCAATCCGGCTTTTATGGCCGCCGCAGCGAGAGCGCCTTCCGTTGGATCTCCATTCACCATATATTCTTTTTTCCGCTTTGTAATCTCAGCGTTATTGCATAACATTCCGAACGTCAATAATTGTTTCAACGATTTTCTGTCATCCACATCGATCTTTCTTCGTTTTTCGTAGAACTCTCCAGTCGGATCATATCCCGAACCTGTGACTTCCCATGTCTTCCCTCCGCTCCACAGGCGCGTCACGGTCATCTGATTTTGCGTCAACGTTCCGGTCTTGTCCGAACAGATAACCGTTGCGCAGCCCAATGTTTCCACTGAAGGCAGTCGTCGTACGAGCGCACGTTTTTTGATCATCCGCTGGACACCGAGCGCAAGCGCAACCGTAACGATCGCCGGAAGACCTTCGGGAATCGCGGCAACAGCTAACGACACTCCGGCAAGGAACATTTTATAGATGTCTTGTCCTTGCAACACACCTATAACCACCACCAGAGCGGTTAAACCCAAAGATGCGGTGATCAAAATTCGCCCAAGCTGTTCAAGACGGCGCTGCAACGGAGTCATCAAAGTATCTTCTCTTTGAAGCAAGTCAGCGATTTTGCCCATTTCGGTTTCCATCCCGGTTCCTACAACTACACCGACACCACTACCGCGAGCTACCATTGTGCCCATAAATGTCATATTTTCCTGGTCACCAACAGCCATGTCATCGCCCACAATGGCTTCCACCCGCTTATCCACAGCGACTGATTCACCGGTCAAAGCCGATTCCTCAACGGACAGTTCACTGCTTCGCACAAGACGCACATCTGCCCCAATTCGGTCGCCGCTCTCGAATCTGACAACATCGCCAAACACGACTTCTTTTGCAGGAATACGCCTCCAAACTCCATCCCGCAAAACGGTCATTTGCGGTGCGGATAATTCCTTCAACGCCTCAAGCGATTTCTCAGCTTTTCGTTCCTGTACGAATCCCAATATGCCATTGATCAGGACAATTAACATAATCGTGATCGCATCAATGTATTCTCCAAGCAATCCTGAAATGAGTGTCGCCGCCAACAATACGACGACCATGAAATCTTTGAACTGTTCAAGAAACACAAGCAGAGCAGACGGCCGTTCCTGCTCGTCCAATTCATTTGCGCCATTCTCCGCAAGCCGAGCCTCCGCCTCCTTATCGGTTAACCCTGCGTTAAGATCAGTCTTTGCAAGATTCTCTATCGTTTCCGCAGAATGTTCATACCATCTCATCTTTCCACCCCGCCTCAAATATCTTTGATACAAGCCATCTATATTCAGGAACAAGCGAAAAAATGCTATACTTGGGGAGATTGATTTGAAGTTCGGACTATCAAAATAATGATTAAATCAACACTGAAACACCGAAATCCCAAGAATGGAGGTGGTCCTGATGTCCTTTGACGGAGTGGTTACAAGAGCCGTTGTCCATGAATTACAAGCACTAAGTGGTGGGCGTACGTCCAAAATCTATCAACCGCAAGCGACGGAATTGATTTTTCAAATACGAGCCGGTGGAAAGAATCACAGGTTGCTTGTTTCCGCACACCCCCAATTTGCAAGAATCCAATTGACTAAGGAAAGCTATGAAAATCCTAAGACCCCGCCGATGTTTTGCATGTTTCTCAGAAAACACCTGGAAGGAAGCATTGTTGAAAGCATTCAACAGTTTGATCTCGAGCGGGTCGTCATGATTGATTTCAAGACTACCGACGAAATCGGAGACATTACCTACAAAAGAATGATTGTCGAAATCATGGGCCGCCACAGCAATATTATTTTGTTGGATCGCGATAAGCACATGATCCTCGATAGCATCAAGCATATTCCGCCAAGTATTAACCGCTATCGTACAGTTTTGCCTGGCCAGGATTACGTAGCTCCACCGCCCCAGAATAAGATCAACCCTCTTACAGTCGATGAAGAAACATTGTTACGCAAGGTTGATTTCAACAGCGGGCGCCTGGACAAACAATTGGTGTCTATATTCACTGGTTTTTCACCTTTAGTTGCGAAAGAAATTATCCATCGAGCAGGACTGGCTAACAGTGATACGTTGACCAAGGCGTTTTTTGGAATGCAAGCTGAGCTGAAGGCAAACGATTATCATCCGCAAATGGCAACGACCTCGCAAGGAAAAGAGTTTTTCTCGGCTGTTGAATTGTCGCACCTGGACGGCGAGAAGAAATCATTCGTCTCCATAGGGGAAATGCTCGACCGTTATTATTACGGCAAGGCGGAGCGGGACCGGGTCCGACAACAGGCGCATGACCTGGAGAAATTGCTGCAAAACGAACGGAATAAAAATAAAAAGAAGATCAAAAAACTCGAAAAAACGTTGGATGATGCGGACAAAGCGCAACGCTATCAACTGTACGGAGAATTGTTAACCGCGCATATGCACGAAGTAAACCGCGGAGACGAAGAAGCCGAAGTGATGAACTATTACGATGAAAACGGCGGAACAGTTACCATCCCTCTCGATGCGCAGAAAACACCATCCGAGAACGCGCAGCGGTATTTTCAGAAATACAACAAGGCGAAGAACTCAGTCGCCGTTGTAAAGAAACAAATCCGGAAAGCGAAGCGGGAGATTATTTATTTCGACGGATTGTTGCAACAAATGGAGTCAGCGGCCCCGAAGGACGTCGCCGAAATTCGTGAAGAACTTGAGGAGGAAGGCTACCTCAAACGCCGCCAAACCAAGCGAAACAAAAAAAAGAAAAACACGAAGCCGCAATTGGAGATCTACCGTTCAACGGAAGGCATTGAAATTCTTGTCGGAAAGAACAACAAACAAAATGAATACTTGACGAACCGGCTTGCCAACGCGAACGATACATGGCTTCACACAAAAGACATTCCAGGATCCCATGTCGTCATTCGAAACAGAGAATTCAACGAAACCACATTGCATGAAGCGGCTAACCTCGCTTCATATTTCAGTAAATCAAAATACTCAAGTTCGGTTCCCGTTGATTACACCTTGATCCGCTACGTCCGTAAACCAAACGGAGCCAAGCCCGGCTACGTCATCTATGACAACCAACAAACCCTGTTCGTCACTCCTGACGAAGAAATGGTTCGAAAGCTGAAAAAATAGGCCCTCCTCTCAGGAATGGCCTATTTTTTTTGAATTCACTTCTTTGTCTTAGCAGGCTGAACTCGCGGCTCGGCAGGGTTACAGTCAGGAGGAGAAAGTTCCGTTACTTCCGCCAATTTCATGAGATAATAGCATTCTTCTCTATACATGTGATCGGCCATCAACGGAGAAAACGTCGATAAGTCCGTATTTTGAAGTTCCATTTCCTCCAGTTCTTTCAAGAATTTCTGAAACACCAACATTTCCAGTTTCACGTCGTTATTGAACCTCGAAAGGGCCGGAAACCGGTCAAGATTAGCTCTTAAATATCCGGCCATTTCCACCGCCTTCAAATAGAAATCCTGAAAAACCGAAGTGAATTGGTGACTCCTCTGCTTTAATTGCGACTCAGTGAGATCCATACTTGCTTCGATTGCGCCGGAATGACCGGAAGCATCAAGAAGCCAAAGAAGATGATGGTGAATGGGATGAGCGAGCGGCGGAACTTGTTGCTTCAACAAGTAACCGAGAATTCGAAGATATTCGTCCACTTCATTCACCATGTGATTCACGAAAGTTGGGGTAAGATGGATTTTCAGGCTTCCGACCAATTGCCTGCGGAGAATGGTTAATTTAAATTGGCGAAGATCGCGAGCCTGCTGATAGGCCGACTGCGTAATCTGATTCAATCGTGAAGCATCAGAACCGGATGATCGAACATCTTGGAGTAACTGATCAAAAGATTGAATGAAGATTTGCGCCTGTTGCCAATAAGCACGTTCATTTGCCGGAAAAGCATAGTAAAGAAAACGCGCGTGATCCCCTAACACTTGCAACCAAAAAGAATGCTCGAACACAGCCGTTTTTTCCCACTCGGTGCTGTTCATATCGTTTTCCGACCTCCAAACTTTCTGCGCTTGTAAACGATATGCCGCACCTCTTGTCCAATATGAGGCGAAAATAATAAGCAAAGGGAAGTACCCTTTACTCATAATGGAAATCAGTATTTACCTGTAAATCAATGTCTCTTACTCCTCATCTTTCAGCTGTTTTTTTAATTCATCAAGTTCCTTCATCAACACTGAAACAGTTTCAACATAGGTGGGGTCATGATAAACACTGTTCATTTCCATTGGATCTTTTTCAAGATCAAACAGCTCCCACTCTGGGGTTCTCGGTTCATCTTTTGCCCCTTTTGATCCCAGAGCTTCGCCGTAGTAATAGACCAACTTATATTTTTCCGTTCGTAACCCGTAATGAGCGCAAACCTTGTGGGGATCGGATCTATGCTCCCAATAGCGATAATACATGGACGTCCGCCAATTTTCAGGTGTCTCCCCTTCCAATAATGGTCGTAAACTGCAACCTTGCATATCTTCAGGGATAGAAATGCCCGCATAATCAAGAAAGGTTTCCGCAAAATCAAGATTTAAAGCCATGCTTTCTTGAACGGTTCCTGCCTTGATTCCAGCCGGATAACGAATGATAAAAGGCATCCGTAATGATTCTTCATACATAAAACGTTTGTCATACCATCCATGATCTCCAAGGAAAAAACCTTGATCGGAAGTATAAATGACAATTGTATTTTCAGCGATCCCTTCTTCATCCAGATAGTCAAGCAACCGCCCGACATTATCGTCAATTGAAGCGATACAACGCAAATAGTCTTTGATATAATGCTGATATTTCCAACTTTTCAGTTCCTCGGCCGATAAATTTTCCGGAGGGGTCCGCCATTTCAAATCCTCGTCATTAAGATCCTCGTCGATCCTCATAGCAGCCTCAGCCGCAGCTTGAGACCGATTGCTGTAATCGTCGTTGAAGGTTTTCGGTTCCGGAATCTCGAGATCCTCATACATATGCGCATGCTTCTCATCCGGTTCCCATGGCCGGTGCGGCGCCTTATGGTGACACATCAGAAAGAAAGGTTCCTTTTCGTCACGCTTCTTTAGCCAATCAAGCGATAAATCCGTCACAATATCTGTGGCGTATCCTTTAAATTCCTTTTCCTCACCCATTTCGATCATTTTCGGATCGTGATAATCCCCTTGATCCGGAAAGACGTTCCAATAGTCAAATCCAGTAGGATCGCTCACGCCTCCATGCCCCAAATGCCACTTTCCAGTAATAGCCGTCTGATAGCCTTCTTGTTTCAGCATTTTAGCAACATGCGGTTGCCTGCCATCAAAGTCATCGAACAGGGTTTTTACGCCATTCATATGATTGTGTTTTCCAGTTAGAATTGTCGCGCGGCTTGGCGTACAAATGGCATTGGTGCAAAAACAATGATCGAAACGCATTCCTTCATTCGCGATCCGGTCCAAATTCGGCGTTTCATTGATCTTGCTGTCGTAACAACTCATGGCGTGAGATGCGTGGTCGTCACTCATTATGAACAATATGTTCGGTCTGGTCATTCTTAAAACATCTCCTATCATTATTTGACCTATCAGGTCTCCATTTAGGTAGACTGAAAAAACTAAGACACGGATTCCGATATTAATTCAAACCTTAACTCTGTTCCCTCATTACTATTGGGACCTATAAACACAGCGAACTTTCCTTCATCGCTTTTGAAAGCCAGATCCTTATGATAATAACGAAGCTGTTTTTCAGTAAGGGTAAAGGTAATTTCTTTTTCTTCCCCTGACTGCAACTTGATTTTTTCAAAGGCTTTTAACTCTTTCACCGGTCTTACAACTTCTCCTACTAAGTCACGGACATACAGTTGCACAACTTCTTCACCTGCGACCTTACCGGTGTTCTTTACTTTAACGGAAACAGTAATAGAATCACTCTCTGTCATTGTATTTGACGATAATGACGCATCGGTGTAGGAAAATGTTGTGTAGCTTAGCCCGAATCCAAAAGGAAACAACGGAGCATTGGGAATATCTAAATACTGTGACACAAACCGAACTTGAGCATTTGGAGCCCCCTTTGGTCTGCCAGTATTAAAGTAGTTGTAGTAGACCGGAACCTGTCCAACTGAATGCGGAAACGACATCGTTAACCGACCGGATGGGTTACTATCACCATATAGTAAATCAGTAACAGCTGCCCCTCCTTCTGTTCCCGGATACCATGCTTCCAATACAGCGTCCGCTTCGTCAATGACGCCGTGTAGGTCCAATGGACGACCGTTAAATAATACGGCGACCATCGGTTTATTTAATTTCTTAAGTCTGGCTACCAACTCCAGTTGCGCCTTCGGTAAACGAATATCTGCCCGACTTCCCGCTTCTCCGCTCATATCCGAACGTTCACCAAGCGTCAATACGATCACTTCTGCCTTGCCTGCCGCATCTAATGCCTCTTTCAACTGTTCTTCTGTTCCAGATTGTATACCACTGCCTTCAGCTATATAGAGGCCGGAGTCATAAGCCTTTCTTTGAAAACCTTCATCCATTTTGACCACGTCTTCTTTTGACCCACCCCAGGACCAGGGTCCAAATATATCCCCGTTTTGTGCAAAAGGCCCAATTAAGGCCACTTTTTGATTTTTTTGCAGTGGAAGCATGTCTTCATTTTTTAACAAAACACAAGACTTTGTCGCTAGTTCATAGGCAGCCTCCCGGTGCTCCTTACTTAACACAATCTCTTCTTCACGTTTTTCATCGGCACCGCGATAAGGGTTTTCAAATAATCCCAATTTCTCCTTTAGTTGCAGAATCCTAAATACTGATTCATCAATAAGCTCTTCACTCAGTTTTCCATCATGAACGTAGTCTTTTAAATGCTTAACATAGCATGCTGTCATCATCTCTATGTCCACGCCAGCCTCAATGGCTTTGTATGCCGCCTCACCTTCGTCTGCGGCGACTCCGTGGGGGATCAGTTCCTTAACCGCACCCCAATCGGAGATAAGAACCCCCTTAAAGCCCCATTCATTCCGCAATAAATCACGCATTAATGGTTTGTTTCCACTTGCCGGGATTCCATCTACCGTGTTAAAGGCTGTCATGACCATTTCACAGCCTTCATCAAGAGCTGCCTGATACGCTGGTAAATAAGACTCGCGCAACTGGCGTTCAGACATGTCTACCGTGTTATAGTCACGCCCGCCTTCAGAGGCACCGTAGGCAGCAAAATGCTTCACACAGGCTGCTACATGATTCTTGTCGTTTGTTAAATCTTCGCCTTGAAACCCACGGACGAACGCCCTTGCAAATTCACTATTTAAATAGGGATCCTCTCCAGTTGATTCCATCACGCGTCCCCAGCGAGCATCACGAACCAGGTCCACCATTGGCGCAAAAGTCACGTGGACTCCGGAAACCGCTGCTTCCAATGCCGCAATTTCAGCACTTTTTTCAGCGAGATGAATATCCCACGAGCAGCCGATTGCTAATGGTACGGGAAAAATGGTTTTAAAACCGTGAATCACGTCAGCCATCATAAGTAATGGAATACCGAGACGATTTTTTTCCAGGTGTTTTTTTTGAATGGAGATGACTTGCTTTGCCCCAGCGGCCCCAAGGACGGAACCACTATTTTGTATGATCTCCTTCGTGATGCCCAGGTCCTCCATAGGTCCGGTAATTGGCCCCGTTTTTGGAGCTCCTTCATAAAAAAAAGTAGCCAGCTGTATGAGTTGATCTATTTTTTCATCTAATGTCATTTGTTCAAGTAAATTTTGGATTCGTCTATCAGCCAAATTCAGGTCCTCCTTGATGATTACTTAATGCCAGATACATTAAAACCTTCAACTATATGCCTTTGGAAAATGGTGAATACTACCAAAATCGGCACAACCATTATGGCTGCTCCGGCCATTTGCAAACCATAATCTACTGTGTGTTGATCTTGCAAAAGTGACAATCCAACAGATAAAGTATATAGCGATTGGTCATTCGCAATAATTAATGGCCAAACAAAACTATTCCACGATTGAATAAAAGTTAGAATAACTTGCACTGCAAGAATGGGCTTAGATAAAGGGATAATCAAACGGAGGAAAATATAAGCCTCCCCGGCGCCATCCAACCGTGCAGCTTCAATTAAATCGTCTGGAATGGTAACCATAAATTGTCTGATTAAGAAGATTTGAAATGCAGCAATAAGTCCCGGTAAGACAATTCCGGTCATGGTATTTACAAATCCCAACTCATTAATGATCAAGTAGGTCGGTATCATCGTGATTTGCCCCGGTAACATCATCGTTGAAAGCACGATCATAAACCATATTTCTTTTCCACGAAACTGGAACTTTCCAAACCCATAACCCGCCATGGTATTAAATAATAATCCTAACATTGACCATGCAACAATGATTAATGTGTTAATTAGGTAGACATCAAAATTTAGATTGGTGAACAGATTAATATAGTTTTGAATAATGGGATTTTCCGGAAAGATGGTTGGCGGGATCCTCAATATTTCATCATCTGTTTTAAATGAACCTAGAAGCATCCAAAAAAATGGCAATGAAACGAGAATACCACCAATAACAAGAACGGATTTTACCAGTATTTTTTCAAGGTTATTTTTTAACAGCATAACAGTCGTTTCACCCCTTTTGGACTTTTTTCCTAACTCTGAATTGCACAAGTGTAATCAAGATAATGATTGCAAAGAGAACAAATGATGCGGCAGCTCCGTAACCAAATTCATTATATTGGAAACCCTTTTGATAAATAAATAAAGCAATGGAATTGGTACTGTTGAGCGGCCCTCCTTCTGTCATTACGAAGGGTTCTTCAAAATATTGAAACCAGGCGATCATTGTAGTTACAACAACGAAAAAGGTTGCGAACCCCATTGAAGGAATAGTGATTTTCGTCAATTTCTGCCATCTGTTAGCGCCATCAATCTCAGCAGCCTCGTAATACATCCTTGGTATTGACTGTAATGCTGCCAAAAAAATCAACATGCTTACGCCATTGCTTTTCCATACCGACAACAAAATGAGTGACAGTTTCGCAATTTGGGTGCTTTCCAACCACGGGACCGCACCGATATGAAAAAGTGAAAAAATGTAATTAAATAAGCCGTATTCGTAGTTATACAAAAAACCCCAAATAACTGCTATTGCGACAATATTTGTAATGGATGGCGCGTAAAAAACAACTCTGAGAACAGATGATAACCAGGTGCCAACTAAATTCAAGAGAAATGCAATAACAAAAGAACTGCCAACGGCTAGAGGAACTCCAATAACGACATAATAGAAAGTGTTATAAATGGATTCAATGAAATCCTCGTCTTTAAAAAGTGCAATATAGTTTTCCAGACCCGTAAATTGAATGCTTGACCAATCTGCAAGCCCTAATAAATCCATGTCTGTTACGCTGATTCCTGCAGCAACGATAATGGGAAAGAAAGCAAAAACCAACAATAACAGGACAGCCGGCCCAATAAAAAAATAGGGGGTCATCCTCTTTTTTAATTTATTCATCGTGCTGCCCTCCTTAAATATATGAATAACCCAGGGCGTTGTAAAAACACCCTGGATTTATTTTATTCATCAAGAATTCCTGACACCTTTGCATGTAAATCATTAAGAGCCTTATCAATACTCTTTCCGCCACGAACTACTTCCTCAAGCATATCCCTGATTTCCTTTCCAATCGCAGTGTTTCCATGCATTGTAGGTGGGGCTTTTACAGAATTTAATTGTTTTCCAAATGTGGATATCATTTCATCATTAGCTAAAATGGGTTTATCCCATGCTTTCTTTCTCGACGGAAGTTCACCCTTCACCTTATACCATGAGAGTTGGGTTTCCACCTTTGACATCCAGTTGATAAAATCAAGAGCTTGTTCAACTTGATCTGAACCTTTGAAAATCGTTATTTGTGATCCGCCAATCATCGATGTGTTCGTTTTTCCTTTTGGCATCACATGGAGACCCCATTTTCCTTTGAGTTCAGGCGCTCCATCTTTAATGGTATTGATAGTCCAAGGCCCGCTGAAAAACATCGGCATCGTTCCATCACTGAAAGCTTGAACTAACTCCTTGCCTTCCTTAATTTGAGAGTATTTGTTGTCATAGAACGTTTTATAAAGTTCCACCATTTTTCTGAAACCGGGTTTCGTAAAGTTATCGGCACCTTTTTCAGGTTCATATTCCCATCCCTGCTCCCATGCGACAGGATAGATCAAATTAATATCTTTCAGAGATAAATCTATAGCATATTTCCCTTTACCACGAGCTGCCAATTTCTTCGAGGCATCCTTCATATCTTCCCATGTTTCAGGACCGTTCGGATAACCAACATCGGCCAATAGATCCTTACGATAAAAAAGCAAACGTGTATCAACATGCCAAGGAATACCATATGTCTTTCCATTGAATACACTGGTTTCCAATGAACCTTCGATAAAATTCTCCGGTGCTAAATTAGGGTATTGGTCAATGTAATCAGTTAAATCAACGAAGGTGTTAGCGTTTGCAAATTCTTTCATCCACGTTGTTCCCATAAGGATGATATCCGGTCCTTTTCCGGAGGCAACAGCGGTTAACAGTTTGGCATGCCCTTTATCCCAAGGGATCCCTTGTATTTGGACATCAATACCAGTTTTCTCTTCATATGGCCCGACTATCTTTTTCCACTCGGAAGAGCCCATCTCCCATACTTCTAAAGTATTAGAATCCGATTCCCCGTTTGAACCTTCACCAGATACTCCACCGTTCGAACAAGCACTAAGAACAAGTATGACACCCAAGATCACTATGGCCGAAAGTTTTGTTTTGATTTCCTTCAAATCTCCTTCACTCTCCTTATAAATGAATAACCTTCATTTCTTATGAATCTAATGGTTCCTAAAGTAAAGAAACAATAATCGCAAAGTCATACAAAACGTCACTTTAGATAGAACTCATTGCATCACTCCCTTTAAAAACCGAAGTCCAGTCCACCATACAAATAAGCAAAAGGCAGTCTTTCTTTTACAATATAAGATAAATTCTGAAAATAATGGTTGAATAGCGCTCTCCGTCGATTGGTGTGAGTATTGAACGAAAAAAAAATACAATGAAAAAACACTATCAGGCTAAGGCTAATTAAGCAATGGCTTAATGGATTCCCGAATAACAAGCTCGGTGTCGAACTGATAATAATGATCTGGCTTTTGGCCGTCAAGCACTTGAAAAATTAAATGAGCGGCAAGCGACCCGGCTTCATATTCTGGTTGTCTAACAGTTGTAAGCGCTGGATTTACATAACTGGAAAGTAACATATCATCAAATCCAATGATTGAAATCTCCTCTGGAACCCTGATTCCTCTTTCATTAAACGCTTTCAATCCTCCAATTGCCATTTCATCATTTGCGAAAAAAACCGCTGTGGGTAATCTCCCTTGCATTATCATCATTTTGGTAGCTTCATAACCGCCACTTTGAGTGAAATTACCGATGATATTCCACCGTTTATGTTCAGATAAATCATATTGCCGCAAAGCTTTTCGAAACCCTTCAAGCCTACGTTGATTGTCAATGGCATCCATCGGTCCGCTGATAAAAGCGATGTCTTTATGTCCTTGCTTAATTAAGTATTCTGTTGCAAGAAATCCACCATGAACGTTATCGATTGAAATGTTGATGATAAGCTCATGATCAATGTAGCGGTCAAGTACAACAATTGGAAATCCTTCCCTGGCTGCATCTAAAACTGTTTCATCTTTTATGGTGTGGGCAAAAACGACAACCCCGTCAACTCGTTTTTCCTTAAGAAATTTAACGGCTATTGAATCCTCACCTTCAAAGGAACTGCAAGCAATTAAATCATAGCCGTTTTCCATAGTAATTTTTTGAACACCTTTAATGATCTCGGAAAAAAAAGGACCGGAAATATCACTAAGGATTAATGCTATCGTTTTGGTCTGACTTTTTTTCAGGTCAGACGCTATTCCGTTTTTTTGATAGTTGAGTTGCCTTGCTGCTAACTCTACTTTTCTTTTGGTTGATGAGCTCACTTTATTTTTCCCATTCAAGGCATATGAGGCTGTTGAAACAGCCACCCCCGCCAATTTTGCGACATCTTTAATAGTTGCCATATCCATTCCTGCCTTTTCTACGTCGAAACGTTTCGATTAACAAGATCATAAACCATGCATTTTTACTTGTCAATACTTTTCGAAATTTTTATAATGTCGAATTCCACCGAATTAGGTTACAGATAGATCTCGTGAGTTTCTGCCATTATCTTGAACCTGAGCATTTAATCAATAATAATGAATTTTTCAAACTTTTGTTGACGCTTACATTTTCATGTTGTATGATTTTACTCGAAACGTTTCACCCCAACTTTATTGAAAGGAGCTTTAGATGCTGTTTGGACAAATGCACAATTGTCAGGCCCACTCAAATCAACAAACGAGGTGAAAGAATGCGAAATTTATCAATACTGGCTTTAACTGTATTATTTATGTTTAGCATCAGTTTATCTTCTGTGATGGCTTACTCCAATGATCCAGGACCTGAGAAGTTGAACAATGGATTTCATCATGAATTAAAAGCAGTTGCAAAAAATACTTGGCGTTTTTTCAAAGATAATACGGATCCCGTCACTCACCTTCCGTTAGATGAAATTCGTCTTGGGCCTGATAAATCAAGGGCAGAACGCACCTCACCTACGAATATTGCCATGTACCTAATGAGTGTTGTATCTGCGGAAGAGTTAGGATTCATTGATCATGAACAGGCTGTAAATCGTGTTCGAGACACTCTGAATACAATTGAGGACATGAAAAAATGGCACGGATTTCTTTACAACTGGTATAACACAGAGGACGCTTCACTTAAAAAAGACTGGGGACAGTTCATATCGACCGTTGATAACGGCTGGTATGCCTCTGGGTTGATTGTTGTTCGACAGGCATATCCTGAGATTGAAAAAAGTGCTTCCAGGCTTCTGGAATCCATGGACTTCTCCCTATTGTACAACGCCAAAGTTGGACAGATGTTTGGGGGATACGATGTGGCAAAGGGACAGGATTCCGGCTATACATTTGGAATGTTTAACACCGAACCTAGAGTTGCTAGCTACATCGCAATTGGAAAAGGCGACGTACCGCCTGAACATTGGTGGAAGATGTTTCGTACCTTTCCACCAGAGTGGGCTCAACAACAAAGACCTGAGGGAATAACCCGGACCTACCACGGTGTTGAAGTATATGAAGGGCATTACACATATAAAGGAATCAAATATGTTCCGAGCTGGGGTGGCAGCATGTTTGAAACCCTTATGCCAACTCTTGTCCTTAAGGAACAAAAACTCGCAAAAAACGGATTAGGTTTGAATGATGCTCGCCAAGTTAAGGTCCAAATGGCTTACGCCAAAGAAAAGGGATACGCTGCCTGGGGTATTTCACCGGCTGCAACACCCACGGGATATGCTGCCTTTGGGGTACCTATGGCCGGGACATTTAAACAAGGCTATAAAGAGAATGGCACAATTGCTCCATATGCGAGTTTGCTAGCATTGGAATTTGCTCGGAGAGACGTTCGAGATAACCTGAAAGAGTTGAAATCGTTAGGAGCATACGGGAAATATGGTTTT
>DASTWO010000018.1:0-5234 GCA_035776675.1 Caryophanales bacterium | reverse complement strand
TTTACTTGAGAAAGGGCTGAAAGACATCGTGAGTGATTTTTGAGTTCTCCATTATCAACCTTCACCTCTGTCGGAATTCGACAGGGGTATTTTTTTTCACCCCCCTCAAAGCTTTCATCCCTGGTACGAATGAATTTGAATCTTAATTTCTTTGGACGGTGACTGTTCTGTCCACTAGACTGAGGTAAGAGTGAGGGGTTCAATTTTTTTGAAACAGGAATTTTTTTACGGTATGGGTTGTCTATAGAACCCATTTGGAATTGGAGGAAAAACAAGATATGACAGGAAAAACGCATATCCTTGGCGGGTTAGCTTCAAGTGCGGCAGCTCAATATTTTGTGGGGTTTTATCCACAAAGCCTGCTTTTCTTTGGGGCAGGTGCGGTTGGAGCGATATTGCCGGATATTTGTCATGGCGGGTCCAAAATCGGGCGGAAGATTCCGGTACTAGCTCGTCTTATTAGTCTATTATTTGGACATCGAACGGTGACTCATAGTCTATTATTTGTTGTCTTATTAGGCGTTTTGCTTTTGAAATTGCCCATACCCAATGAAATTAGCATAGGAATCCTGGTTGGGGTCTGCAGTCATTTGGTCTTGGATGCAGCCACTACGCGGGGAATCGAACTGTTTTGGCCGGTCCGGTGGAAAGTGCGTTTGCCGATTTATACGCATACCGGCGGGAAGATGGAATCTTTGTTGTTTGCCGCATTATGTGTTTTTATAATATTTTTTGGTGGACAAGTTTTCTTGTAATGGCAAGCTCAAACCTCATAAAAAAGAAACGAGAAAATCATTTATACGAATGGACATTCCCCTTGTAGTTCGTTAAACTTAAAACAGAATAGGAGGGATTTGCGTGAACAACAGGTGTCAGTGGGCCGGATCGGATCCGGAGATGATTGATTACCATGATCACGACTGGGGCGTGCCGGTTAAGGATGATCGGAAGCTGTTTGAAATGTTGATTCTGGAAGGGGCGCAGGCTGGGCTTAGCTGGTCGACGATCCTGAAACGGAGAGAAAATTATCTGGCGGCTTTTGATCATTTTGAGGTGGAAAAGGTCGCGAATTACAAACAGGAGAAAATCGATGCACTGTTGCAAGATTCGGGGATCATCCGGAATAAGTTAAAAGTGAATGCAGCGGTTATTAATGCAAAGTGTTTCCTAAAGGTGCAAAAGGAGTTTGGGTCTTTTTCGGAATACATATGGCGTTTTGTTGGCGGCGAAACGATTGTGAATCATTGGAAGACTCATGATGAAGTTCCAGCTACTACGGAGGAATCAAATCAAATGAGCAAGGATTTGAAAAAGCGAGGTTTTACATTTGTCGGTCCGACGATTTGTTATGCTTACATGCAATCGATTGGGATGGTGAATGACCATACGGTTGATTGTTTCCGGCACGATGAATTGATCTAGATAAAGGGGAAAACCGCAGCATCGGCAATCCACTCGATATTCCCGAATCTTCCTATGTATTAAAGTCAGGGAGTGCGGACTGCTGTTTATCGTGGTAAATAGAGTGAATGAACAAACAGATTTGAAGATTAGGGGGAATGGCTAATGAACCTCCCTTTAGAATTGCCTGATCCATTGCAGTCGATCATTGCAGACGTTGATTGGGAACAGGATAAGGTTGGCATGTCAGAGGCATCCGTTTATAAGCTTGTCAGGCCCTCAGATGGAGAAACCTTCTATGGAAGCTGATGAAAGATTGGAAGTTGAGGCGGAAGTTCTTGGATGGTTGAAAGGGAAACTTCCGGTTCCGAAAGTATACTATTATGATGAGCACGAAGGAACTGAATACTTGTTGATGGCTGAGATTGCGGGATGGCAGGCTAAGAGTCCGGAAATCCTATCCAGCCCAAGTGAACTCGGCCGATTGATGGGGAAGGGATTAAAAGAGATTCATAGATTGGATGTTTCCAACTGTCCATTTGATCAGAGTCTGGGAGTCAGAATCGCCACCGCCCGTCATCGAGTGACACAAGGGTTGGTTGACGAAGATGATTTTGAACCGGAATATCGTGGGAAAACTGCGGCTGAGTTATTGAAGAAGATTGAAGAAGGTCGACCGGGAAAGGAAGATAAGGTTTTCACCCACGGAGATTACAGTTTGGCCAACCTTATTGTTGGAAACGGAAAGCTTCAAGGGTGTATTGATTGGGGGCGGGCAGGTGTTGCTGATCGACATCAGGATTTGGGGATCGCGATTCGCACGCTGAGAAACAACGCTGGACTCGAGGCGGTCGATGCCTTTAAAGAGGCTTACGGAGTAGAATGGTTTGATTCAGATAAGATAGCCTACTTTATTTTAATGGATGAGTTGTTTTGAAAAAAATGCAGGTGCTCGAGAATCGTTTTATTTTGGGGGAGGAAGCCGGTTTGATTCATTTAAGGGAAGCCGTACCGTCTGACTTGTCGGAAATCCTGGCCATATACAATGATGTGGTGAGATCTTCAGCCACAACCTTTGATTTGGATGAACAGACCGTTGAAGGAAGAAAGCAGTGGTTTTCCGGATTCGACGCCAAACATCCTTTTATCGTGGCAGTTGAGGATGAAAGGTTGATCGGTTACAGTTATTTATCGGTATTTCGCGGGAAACCGGGCTACTTCCGGACAGTTGAATCCTCCATCTATGTCCACAATATGTTTCGAAGGCAAGGTGTGGCAAACATGTTGATGGAGGAACTAATCCGGCGCGCGACGCAATTGGGGCATCATGTGATTGTGGCGGGGATTGCGAATGATGCTGAGCCAAGCGTCCGTTTGCATCGGAAATTTGGGTTCAAGAAAGTCGGCTGTTTTCGTGAAGTGGGCCGCAAGTTTGACGAATGGCAAGATGTTTGTTTTTATCAATTGATTTTGGATCGAGCCTCTTAACTAGATACCTTGTCCTCAAGAAAATATTTACGAACGTCCTTCCAGTTATCCACCCTGACATAACCGGTTTCATGAATGTTGTGCGGTGCTGTATATAAGATGCCTTGTCCGCAAAAATGTTTGAAATGGCGGGAGTTGTCATCGATCAGATAATCAGCATTGATGATGCTCTTGTCACCGCAGAAAACAAAATTCAAGTCGGAGAGAAACGGAAAGTGTTCCTTCAGCCAATCGTATTTCGCTGCAAAAGAGGAAGGGACCTCCATGGCCGCTGTTGTGATGAAGACTTCATAGTGTTCGGTTAGTTCTTGAATGACTTCCTGGCTGCTTTCTATGACCTCAAGATCCCGAAAGAAAGTGGTGTCATTGAAATAATCCCGGATCTCGGTTTTCAAATGGGGACGTAAGTCTCTCAGTTTGTTGCCGTGAAGATCTGCCGGTGTGATCGCTTCATTATAATCTTTGTTGAATAGATCAAGATGCTTGGTAACCGCGTCAGCGATTACTTCGTCCATGTCAATGGCAATTCTTTTGGTCATCGGTCTCCTCCACACTCCTGTACCTTATTTCTTAATGAAACGGAAACGACCTGTTCTCGATTACACGAAAACAGGACGTCAGTATTTTATAACGCGTCGTGATCGACGTACCGTTCGCCTTCCAATTCGCTAAGTAGATTCACAGCAACCCGCGCGCCATCGCCGCTCGTGATGATCGTGTGCACGCTGACGCCGCCAGCTGTTCCGGCTGCCCAGATCCCCTTTTGGCTCGTCCGTCCTTCTTCATCGACGACAACTACTTTGTTCACATACGGCTCGGTACCCGGTCGTGTTTCAAGCCCGATCGTTTCAGCTAATTTCTGATTGGCACCGGTCGTCAGGATGACATGTGCGGCTTCGTAGGTATCGCCTTCTTTGGTTTCGACCTTAAAGGTGTCGCCGTTTTTCGTTACGTTTGTGGCGCTGGCTTTCTTCACTTCCGCGCCGAATTGATCGACCTGCTTACGGCCAGCGGCCACTAGGTCTCCGCCTTTGGCGTCTTGTACACCGTAGTGGTTGCGCACCCAGGCGCGTTGCGTCAAGCCTTTTTCGTCGTCCAAGACCAGTGTTTTCTTGCCGGCCTTGCTTGCGAAAATGGCTGCGCTTTGTCCGGCTGGCCCGCCGCCAACAATAATAATGTCGTACATTCTAAAGCACCTCCATATGGAATCGGTATTTATATCGTATCATAATGAGCCTTTCTTTGACGGAATTTTGCTTTTATTGATGCGTGGGTTGGCCGCCATTTGCCCGTCCTGTGAGAAGTTTGGTATTATTTTTGTATTGGAGACAAGACTTTTGGAGGTGAGAATGTGGCCCGGATTACAAAGGATGACGTAGAGCATGTTGCTCATTTGGCGCGGTTGTCTTTTTCGGATGACGAGCTTGAAACGTTTACGAAACAGCTTGACGATATCATCGGCTTTGCTGAGGAATTGAATGAATTGGATACGGAGAACGTGGAGCCGACCACGCATGTGTTGGAGATGAGCAACGTCCTTCGCGATGATGAATCGAGAGAATGGTTGTCACGGGAAGAGGCGCTGAAGAACGCACCGGATCAACAGAACGGACAGGTGAAGGTACCGTCTGTATTGGAGTAGAAGGAGGCCACACCGATCGTGGGCGCGGCACATGGTCCTATTTGAGCTATGAAGCAAATTCGACGTAGTGCAAATATAAAGGAGGGAAATCATGACGCTATTTGAAAAAGGTGTGCCTGAGCTGCACCGATTATTACATAGAAAAGAGCTGTCCGTAAGTGATCTCGTCGACGAGTCGTACAAGCGAATCGGCGAGGTTGACGGACAAATCCAGGCGTTTCTGACGCTGGATGAGGATGGTGCCCGGAATCGGGCGGAACAAATGGACGCCAAACGCGGCGAGGATGGAAAACACGGGTTGTTGTTCGGACTGCCGGTCGGCGTGAAGGACAACATTGTGACGAAAGGCCTGAAAACGACTGCCGCGAGTCAGTTGCTGGGAAATTTCGAGCCGATGCACGACGCGACGGTCGTGGAAAAATTACGCGATGCGGAAACCGTGACGATCGGGAAGCTGAATTTGGACGAGTTCGCAATGGGGTCGTCCAATGAGAACTCCGGATTTCAGGTGACGCGGAACCCGTGGAATTTAGACTATGTGCCGGGCGGTTCGAGCGGCGGCTCAGCTGCGGCTGTTGCAGCAGGTGAAGTTCCGTTTGCGCTGGGTACTGATACAGGCGGTTCGATCCGCCAACCAGCTGCGTTCTGTGGTGTTGTGGGAATGAAGCCGACATACGGACGAGTGTCCCGTTTCGGAGCGATT
>DASTWO010000017.1:0-34186 GCA_035776675.1 Caryophanales bacterium | reverse complement strand
ATTTATTGATAGTGGTTCTTAACAAATGAATAGCGGTTCGAAGGCGATAACGAATGGTGGCATCCGCTATACCGAGCGGTTGGGCGATTTGCTTGCTGGTCATCCCGAGCCAATAACGTTTGTAAACGACTTCCCGAAGATCGGAAGGCAACGCCTGCATCAATTCTTTCATCTCGAGTTCTGTATAGGCGTCAAGTTCATCTTCCGGTTCATCTTGTTCTTTGAGCGGAACTTCAAAGCGCTGTTTGCGATAGCGATCATAATGAAGATTCCTCAGTACCTTGAAGAGCCAGGCTCTCTGCGCAGAATCGGGAAGTCCGCTTAATTTGTGTAGATGAGTCAGAGCTTTCAAGAAGGTCTCCTGCAGAAGATCTTCAGCTTCCTTCTCATGGTTTGCCATCGAACGCGCAAATCGGGCTAATTCCTCACTATGTTTTTCATAAAGGTCTTCAACCAGCATAGCCTCAGCTCATTTCCGCATGGTGCCATTAAATGTTTGTTCATCCGCCTTCACCTGTATAACGTTTAAGGAGGGCAAAGTGTTGGGATCTTTTTTTGAAAAAAGTTTTTTCATAAGATTTATTCTATCACGTTGCTTTTTTGAAAATTCCATGCTAATATTTGATTGATCAATCAATCATTTTTGGGGATGAGATGAATGCCAACAAGCAGGGAAGAAAAACAGAAGGAAAAAAGAGAGCGGATTTTGCGGGAAGCGGTCATCCTGTTTTCCCGAAACGGTTATTCGCAAACGACGATTTCCGATGTCGCTAAAGCATCGGGCGTTAGTTTCGGAAGTGTCTTCACCTATTTTTCAAGCAAGGAAAATTTGTTTCGTTCAGCGGTTGCTGAACCATTGCAGAGGTGGGATCCAGTATTCTTCCATGTTTCTGAAAAGGAAGGGACACCATTGGAACAAATTCAACAAATGGTGGAAGAGCAGGTAAAGGTGTTTTCCAGGGAAGGCCCTTATTTACGGTTGATTCAATATGTACTTGGCCAACCAGAGCGATTCGAAGAGGAAGTCGAGTATCTTGATGATTTTACGGTTCGTTTCCATGAAACGCTCAAACCCATCATTGAACAGGGGCAGGAATGTGGGGAACTGGAGCGAATTGACACTGAACTCGTTACGTTGTCTTACCTTTCCTTTTTGAATGGGATTCGGTTAACAATTGTTGACTTTCACGATCATGAGATTTGGAACATGTTTGTTGGCCAGGCGTTGCGTTTGTTTGGGCCGATAGATAGGGAAAGGTAGGGGGTTCTCATGAAATTGTTTCAATTGCATCCGAATATTCAACTTCGATTGGCAGTCGAGTTTCTAACGACGTTGGCCACTATGACCGTACTTCCATTTGTTGCAGTCTACTTTGCAAGTCGGCTCGGGGCAACCATCGTCGGTTTCATGTTAATGGTTATTGTGGTGGTGGGCGTCTGCGGTGGGTTTATGGGTGGATTCTACTCTGACAAAATTGGTCGCAAGAAACTATTGATAGCGGCTGATGCGGCCACAGTAGTGATGTACGTCTGCATTGCATTTGTCAATTCACCGTGGTTGGATCTTCCTTATGTAACTTTTTTGTTTTTTGTGATTGCTTTATTTTTCAGCAGGATTATGATGCCAGTAGCCCAGGCGATGATCATTGACGTCAGTACAGAGGAAAACCGTAAGATGATTTTCACCCTTTTTTATTGGGCAATGAATCTGGCGGTAGCCGTTGGCGGAATTGTAGGAGCCTTCCTGTTTGAAGACTATCATTTTGAATTGTTTCTCGGAGTGGCGGGAATTAGTCTTGTTTCTTTGTTGATCACGGCTTTTTGGATAACGGAAACGTATCATCCGGAAGGGGCTGAGACCGGACAGGAAAATCATCAGGAAAAAGACAGCGGCGGGTTAAAGTTAATGCTTTCAAGTTATGGCGGCGTATTGAAGGATAAAATATTTGTCGTTTATGTCATTGCGGGTTTGCTATTGGCGACACTTGAATCACAATTGACCAATTATATTGGGGTTCGGCTGGACGAACACATTTCCTCACAGGTTCTGCTTACTTTCGGATCCTTTGATTTTCGCGTCGATGGATTGAAAATGTTGGGTTTCTTGCAGACGGAAAACACCTTGTTTGTGGTGGCTTTTGCTGTCGTGATCGGGATGTTGATGAAGCGTTTTGCTGATCACTGGGTATTGTACATAGGCATCGGATTGTTTGCCAGTGGCTATTTCGTTTTGGGATTCAGCCTGAATCCATGGGTTCTTTTTATCGCGATGTTGCTGGTTTCCATCGGGGAAGTTATGTATGCTCCGGTTAAACAGACGTATTTGGCTGGAATTGCCCCGGAAAATCAACGCAGTTCTTATATGGCGGTGAACGGACTGACAGGCAATGGGGCGATGATGATTGCGGCTATTTTTGTTACTCTTGGCGCCGTTTTGCCATATTGGGCGATCGCAGGGTCATTTTTGCTGATGGGAGCCGCAAGTGTGTTTCTCTTCCACCGGATTATGCCGGGCTTGAATGAGCGCAGGGGTTTATCGAATGACTCCCTTAATGAAACAGATGAAGGGGTGTCATTTGAACATTGACGTCCTTGGCAGTCAGCCTGTCTAGGCAATAGAATCATAGAAAGCAGGTCGGACATGAAATTATTTCGTTTACATCCCAATATTCAAATCCGTTTGGCTGTCGAGTTTTTGACGACTTTGGCTTCGATGGCGGTTATACCGTTTGTGGCTGTTTATTTTGTCGGGCGGATCGGGGAAACCGTTGTTGGATTGATGTTGATGGCGATTGTGTTGGCCGGGATCATCGGTGGCTTTGTCGGCGGTTATTATTCTGATAAATGGGGCCGCAAAAAATTGATGATGGTTGCAGACGGCGCAAATATGCTGATGTATATTGGCATCGCTTTTGTGAATTCTCCGTGGTACGATTCGCCTTACGTAGCATTTTTGTTTTTTCTGCCGGCTATGTTTTTTGGCGGTTTTATGGGGCCGGTTGCCAAGGCAATGATCATTGATGTCAGCACCCCGGAAATCCGGAAGTTTGTTTTCACCATGTCCTATTGGTCTATGAATCTGGCGGTTGCGATCGGAGGCACCCTGGGCGCCTTTTTATTTGAGGAATATCATTTTGAACTCTTTCTCGGCGTGGCCGTGGTCAGCTTTGTTTCATTGTTGATTACGATGTTTTTTATCTCTGAAACTTATTTTCCGGATTCTCATGCAGATGCAGGAGAAGAAAACGTGAGAAAAGGCGGCGTCTTTTCGAGTTATGGCGGGGTGGCAAGAGATAAAATATTCATGATGTTTGTCGCGGCCGGCGTGCTGCTGTTCTCCCTGGATCAACAGTTGACCAACTATATTGGGGTTCGGCTCGGAAAAGAAGTATCATCGCAAGTGCTGTTTTCTGCTGGTTCTTTCGACTTCCGCATAGATGGCATAAAAATGCTTGGCTTCCTGCAGACCGAAAACACACTCGTTGTCGTCCTGTTCACAGTGTTGGTCGCAGCGTTGATGAAACGTTATGCCGATCATTGGATTCTGTACACGGGAATCGGATTGTTCACCATTGGGTACTTTGCATTGGGGCTGAGCGTGAATCCGTGGATTCTCTTTGCGGCGATGGCGGTCATTTCCATCGGTGAGGTGATGTTTATTCCGGTCATGGAAACCTATTTGGCCGACCTTGCTCCTGAAGACAAACGCAGTTCGTATATGGCGGTCAATCGGTTGACTTCGTATGGCGCGATGATGATCGCGGCGGTCTTCGTTACGCTTGGTGCAGTATGGCCTTTCTGGGTGATCGCCGGGTTGTTCCTGGTGATGGGGGGAACCGGTTTGTTCCTGTTCCAGCGGATTGTCCCGGGGTTGCACGCTCGCCGGGATGTACAAAAGGGCGCTTAGGGAACGTTGGCATTGGTTTTTCCCTCCGGATGGACGGTAACAGTCATGTCTTTCCTTATTCTATTTCGGCGGATACGAGTTTGTAGAAATCTAAGGGATGGATGCGTTCGATGGAGCCGATTTTGGCAGGGAATCTGTGGGTGTTGGAAGTAACGATATAGCGGCAATCGGCCTGAATGGCTGTGACCCAGACGTGAAAGTCGTTCTGATCAAATTGGTGAAGCGGTTCACTCATTTCCTGTTGTTCCACAATTTGTCTGGCTTGCTCAGAAGTGCAACCGCTTAACTCTATCAAAACTTCCCCGATTGGCCGGTTTTCTCGCAGAATCGTTTCAATGCTGTAGCGGCCGACAACGCTGTTGACAGGTGAAACACCATCTAAGATGGGGTCAATGTATTCATTTAGAAACAAACGAATTTCCTGATCTGAATAAATCAAATTTCCAAGTCCGTTAAGTGCATTTCGGTAAAACTCCAGTAAACAAACTTGCGAGATAATTGGTTGCAGGATCACTGAAGTGCCTGCAAATTCCAGCAAGTCTGATTGAAGTCCCTCAGGTTTACGAAGGGCACCACATAGGACAGTAGTATCCAAAAAGACCTTCGGAGGAGGGCTAAATGAGATCGAATTCATCGATTTCCCCTCCCTTTTTGGCTTTTTCAATTAAGGGTTGCATGTTTTCTTGTCTTTTTCTCGCTTGTTCAGGTGTCAATCGAAAATATTTCGCAGGCACACGCCAGTGTCCGCCATCGGTCTTGTAGGCGTCGGGGAATTTGCCCTTCTCGCACATGCGGCGGATTGTTTGGTCGGAGACATTGATGATTTCTGCCGCCTCTGAAGAAGTATAGGCTGTTCTTTCAGCTGAGGTATAGGGCGCTGCGTTTTCTTTAACTTGGCCGCTTGAGCTTTTCGCTTCATATGAGGTCTTCAACAAATAGCCAAATAGCCTTTTCTTCAACTTCCGCCATTCACTTTCTTCAAGGATATCCTGCAAGGCAACCAGATATTGGGCATACCGATCCCCGGCTTCCTCGAAATTCCCGTTCTTCACAGCCTGCCCGATTGCGGAATCAAAGGCTTTCAAGGAGAGGATCTGATCTTCCGTCGGGATTTTGATCTCCAAATCGTTCAGAAAATCCAGCGGTTGGTCAATAGCTGAAAACGACCCTTCCATCGCCTTCCTTAAAATGGGGGGAACGAGATCAGGGCAGTTGACCTGAATTAATACCGATGCCGCATCCCATAGCAAATGGTCATCATGAAAACGTTGTGTCATTTTATTTCACCTCCTGATTATATTATAATAAACCCCAACATTAAAATCAACAAACTCAACATAATCAACATAAAATAAGCCGGACACTGCGGCAAACAGCATCCGGAAGTCATATACAAATTAATCCAACGGGCCGACCTTTTCATTGCCCTTCAAATTCAGGATCATGTCTGTTAAAAGAGTAATTTCCTCCTCAATGTCCTTCAAACTGACGGTTTCTACCGGTGCGTGCATGTAACGAAGCGGCAAAGAAACAAGTGCAACCGGCACGCCTTTGCCTGTTAACCGCATCCGGTCGGCATCAGTACCGGTCATTCGCGGCGCCAATTCGTACTGCAGGTTGATCTCACGACGGACTGCGGCTTGTTCGAGCCAACGATTCGCTTTAATGTTTATCGGTGAGCCTTTTGTAAGCACGGGGCCGCCTTCAAGGTCAACTTCACCGTGCTTGTTTCGATTGACGCCCGGATAATCCGTGGAGAATGTTACATCGCAAGCGATTGCCAAGTCCGGCCGCACACCGGCTGCTGCAAAGTAAGCGCCGCCCATGTTCGTCTCTTCATTTACCGTGCTGGCAGCGTAGACTCCGACGTTCGGACTTTCGGACGCCACATTTTTCAACACTTCCGCGACGATGAAAGCTCCTGTCCGATTGTCGAGGCCGCGTCCGCTGATGCGGTCATTCAGCAGAAATTCAACTTCCCGTTTGTACACAGCTTGATCCCCGACTTGAACATACTTTGCGATCTCCTCTTTTGATTTCGCTCCGCAATCGATGTACAAATCTTCGAAACCAAAGTCATCTTTAATTCCGCCATGGTGCTCGGCATTCACGCCGACCACGCCGGTGATTTGGCCGCCGTAACCGAGAACGTCGATTTTCATGCCGACCGCCGGCTTATGGCTGGCGCCGCCGACTTTTGTAAAGTGCAGAAACCCGTTTTCGTCGATCCGATTGATGATAAATCCGATTTCATCGCAATGCCCGGCGAGGAGCACCTTGAACTTCGCATCGGGATTCACTACTCCGATGGCGTTGCCCGCACCGTCGGTTTTGATTTTATCGGCAAAGCCTTCCACGTACTTCATCCATTTCTTCTGGATTTTTATTTCCTGGCCTGACGGCGACGGTGTTGACAGTAAGTCCGTTAAGAAATCCTTGTTCATGTATGTACCTCCCAATTTCAATTCTTCTTCAAGGATACCATATTTGGAAGCGCATGCACGTTACGTATGGAATCAAACTCCCGAAGTAACTGCAAATTCAGTCTCCGGGCGGAGTCGCGTTCAATCTTAGGCGGGTTCCGCGGCAAACTGATTTCCTGTAAACTGGAATTAAACATGCGAACGTAAAAAAATTCAGGCGGCAAGATCGTTTTGTCATATGAAATGGGAAAGGGCGGGAGATTTATGGGGAAAGAAACTTTTTTGAGGAAGATGAAACGCTATGTTGACGATCTCGATGAAGTTTTCGGAGGTGAACGAAGGACAGAGTCTGACAGTGTCGATATGGAAGGGATCGAGGAACTGGGCATCTCAACGGGTGAAGCGGATGTGGTTATTCATACGCATGAGAGCGACTTCTTGGATCTCTATCTGGATACTTACGAAGGTGGACCGACGTTGGAAACGAACATGTCAGGCACAAAATTACGAGTGGAAGTTCAAGGTCGGAAATCAGGGATAACCCTCGGGAGGAGATTCTATTCCGAGTTACAAGTATACATTCCCAAACGTGTATTGGACGGGATTTCAGTTGATACACAGTCAGGGGATATTGCGATGAAAGACGTGGAGGTTTCACGGGTCGGATTGAAATCGGATTCCGGAGAAGTGGAAATTGAAGGAGTTCGAGCGTTGGAAGCGAGCTTGAAAACGAAATCCGGGGAAATGGAGATTAAAGGATTCGAAAGCGAGTCGCTTTCATTTGCTTCTGACTCCGGAGAGGTATCCCTGTCCGATATTCGTGGGGACGTTCACGGGAAAACCCGTTCAGGGGAAATCACAGTTGATCATTGTGAAGGAATGGACATTCATTTGAAAAATAAATCCGGTGGCGTTGAGGTGGAGAATGTCACTGCTGAAAAGCTCTCAATCAGCACAATCTCCGGAGAAATTGAAGTTGACGAACTTCGAGTCAGGGAGGCTTCATTGGACAGCCGCTCGGGGGAAATAACGGGCCGGCACCTGGTGGGCGACATACGTAGCACAACGACATCAGGTGAGGTCGAGCTTGAGTTTGAAGAAGCGGGACGGAACATTTTCGTGGAAACGAGTAGTGGGGAAATTGAGCTACGGCAAAAGGGAGAAGGATGGAATGCTGAAGTTCATATTCAAACGAACTCAGGAGATATTGAGGTTCCGACAGAGGCGGTGGGAACGCAAGGGAATCATGATTTCGAAGGAACGATTGGAATGGGTGAGGGGCGAATTGAATTAAAGAGTCTTTCCGGGGATATTGAGGTTTTCTGAAAATGTTTACGAAGAGCCCTCGTGTTATAATGGGGAAAAGTTACATAGGAGGGCTTCATCAATGAAGGCTGTGCTTGTCGAAGAAGAAAGCCGCCATTTGTATCTTGGTGAATATGAAAAGCCGCATCATTCAGATCAGGAACTACTTGTAAAAGTAAAGGCGACAGCATTGAACCGAGCGGATTTGCTGCAAAGACAGGGAGGCTATCCGCCCCCTGAAGGAGCCTCGCCGATTATGGGACTGGAAATGGCCGGAGTTGTCGAGGAAGTTGGTGACAATATGGAAGGGTGGATTCCGGGAGATCGTGTATTTGCCCTTTTGCCAGGAGGAGGCTATGCGGAATATGCGGTAGTTCCGGCGGGAATGGCAATGCGTGTGCCGGATGATTTATCATTCGAAGAGGCGGCGGCCATTCCGGAAGTGTTTCTGACCGCTTATATGAATTTGTTCTGGTTGGGCGGCTTGAAAGCCGGTCATACGGTGTTGATTCATGCCGGTGCGAGTGGGGTCGGTACCGCGGCAACCCAATTGGTGAGGGAAGCTGGCGGGACTTCGATTACGACTGCCGGAACGGAAGAAAAGCGTGCCTTTTCCCGAGAACTTGGCGCTTCGGGGGCGATTGATTATAAAGCCGGGCCGTTTGAACCGGCTGTGAAGGAAAAAACAGACGGGCGAGGCGTTGATTTGATCCTGGATTTCATTGGGGCGCCTTATTGGGAACAGAATTTGCGCTCTCTTGCGGTTGACGGACGGCTCATCATAATTGGAACAATGGGCGGCACGAAGATTGATGGTCTCAACCTTGGACAGTTGCTGCGACGCCGCCTGCAAGTCATAGGTACGGCATTAAGGTCACAGACCGTTGAGAAAAAAACAGAATTGACCCGTGAATTTGCGGAATTTGCATTGCCTCGGTTTGAAGACGGGTGTATGAAACCGATTATAGACTCTGTCTGGAATTGGGAAGATGTCAATGAGGCTCAACAGCATATGGCGGAAAATCAAAATACCGGGAAAATCGTACTTCGCCTTCCGTGATTCTTCTGCATGAAAAAAAGCATCGCCTCGATGGCGATGCTTTTCTCTTAATCGTTAACCTGCGATTTCTTCTTCAGCATCTTCAATTCGCGGTTCTTTCAAGGCGCTATTGACACCCCAGTAGAAAATGAAGATACAGCCGATTCCTGTAATGACGGTGTCCCACGGAGCCGGAATGACCTTACCCGGACCGTAAGTTCCAAGCCAGGACATAATCAGCATGAAGGCGTAATAGCCGAACATCCAGATACAGGATTTGAAATCTTCCTTCAAGTTACTGCGGAACTTCTGATCCTTATCGACAAAGGCAAAGTACAGTGCCAGTGATCCGACGATAATGAAGATCAACAAGCTCAAGTTTGCCCAGCCACTCCAGTAGGCAATGAAGGATGATGCGACAAACGCCAGTGGAGCGATCCAACTCATTCCGCCAAGCTTGAAAGGCCGTTCCATGTCAGGACGTGTTTTCCGTAATGATGCGGCGGAAACAGAGCCGGTCATGTAAGTTAATACGAACGCTGCTGTAACAGCGCTGATCAATCCGGCCCAGGTCTGGAAGTTCGCCGGGATCGTCCAGGCTACACCCATGATTAAAGCGAGCCACAGAGCGCCGCGCGGTAGGCCGGTGCGTTTGTCGACTTTGGCGAAGATGGAGTAGAAATACCCGTTTTTCGCCCAGGCGAACATAACGCGTGCCGTACCTGAAAGGAAGATGTTTCCGGTAGCGGCCGGTGAAATGGCGGAATCGATCAAGACGAGATTCGCCAGCCAGATGATACCTAGAGTTTCTGCAAGCTTGGCCCAAGGTGACGTCATTTCAATGGAAGCCCAGCCGCTTCCGATAAGGCTGTCTGGTACAGCGACGATAAACGCCAGTTGCAACAACAGATACAAACCAAGACACAGACCAACGGAATAAATAATAGCCCTTGAGATGTCTTTCTGAGGGTTACGGGCTTCTGCGGCAAAGTCAACAGCTTGACGGAAGCCGAGGAATGCAAAAGCAATACCTGCAGCGACAACTGCTTTGAAGACCCCTTTAATCCCTCCTGGTTCAGCGCCGCCCATTGAGAAGTTACTGAAATCAGCATTTGCGAACAACATGATGATAATCAGGATGGGGACAATGAACTTGAAAAAGGTAATGAATGTGTTTGTCTTTCCGAAAAAGTTAACGCTCCAGTAGTTAATTAGGAAGAAGAGCACAACCAACGCGGTTTGAACGAAAAAGCCGAACGCTGACGGGCCGCCATCTGGTGTTGTAAGACCAGGTAGATAAATGGTGGCGTATTCACGGACAGCGATGACCTCTACGCCGATAACACTTGTGTAACCTAATAATGAGGCAAATCCGATAAGATACCCTACCATACTGCCATGTGTGTAGTCTGGGTAGCGGAGAAATCCCCCGCTTCTCGGCATGGCGGCAGACAATTCCGCATAGACAAGACCGATAAGCATAAATATAACCGCGCCGATAACCCATGAGATCCAGGCAGACGGACCTGCGAGGATGGCACCGTTCATTGCACCGTACAACCATCCCGAACCGATAATAGAGCCGCATCCGAGGAACGTAAGGTCCAACAAACTAAGTTTCTTCTTAAACTTTCCTTGTTCTGCCAAGACTTTTTCCTCCCTTTCGACAAAATATGTTACAGATTTAGTACAATATTATTATATGCATAAAGAATCAGAGAAATCAATATTTGTTTTGAAAAATATAGATTTTTTCTATTATTCCTTTGCGGGGCCTTTAAGTAAGCCCTTTCTAGGTGATAACGGGATCTGGGGATCAATAAAAAACACCACACAATAAAAGGAAAAGGTTAAACTAAATTCCTGTGTTTTTCGACAATTCTCCATCTTAAGTCATATAATTTTTAACAGGCATAATAGTTGATTCCAACAGGGATGTGATTTATCCTTACGGAATGTTTAAATCGTTGGTACTAGTAAAGGAGGTTTCCTCTTGCAACATCTTTCCCGATCAGCACCGAAGAAATTCACTTCATTTTATTATGGCTGGGTGATCGTTGCGCTTGCCGGACTTGGTGTTTTCTTCTCCGGGCCAGGGCAAACGTACTCGGTTTCGGTTTTTATCAATTCTTATATTGAAGACTTCGGCTGGACCCGCTCGCTCGTTTCCGGCATTTATTCGTTTGCCACGCTTTCGGCTGGTTTATTATTGTTCATTATCGGGAGGCTTGTTGACCGTTTCGGCCAACGTGTGATGATGGCGGGGGTCGGCTTGATGTTGGCGGTCGCCTGTTTCTGGAACAGTGTAGTGATCGGCCCGATTATGTTGTTCGTCGGTTTTTTCATGCTCAGGTTATTCGGGCAGGGTTCCATGACACTTGTCCCCAATACGCTTGTGCCGCAATGGTTTATCCAAAAAAGAGGGCGTGCCATGAGTGTAATGTTGGTCGGGACATTTGTCAGTTCTGCCGCTTTTCCGCCACTAAGCGCATGGATGATTGATACGTGGGGATGGCCAGTAGCCTGGAGGGTTTGGGGTGTCCTGCTTTGTGTCATTTTCGTTCCTCTCGTATTGCTTTTTGTCCGGAATCGGCCGGAAGATATCGGCTTGTTGCCGGATAATGCCTCGAACCTGCGGGGGTCTGAGAAGGAAGGACCCGAAACCCAACTATATGAAGAGAATTGGACACTGAAGGAAGCGACTAGAACAAGGTCTTTTTGGCTGGTTTTACTATGTGTTGCCATTCCGGCAATGGTGAATACCGGTGTGACTTTCCATCTTGTGTCGATTCTCGGGAGGAAGGGGATTGAACCGACTACGGCGGCTTTTGTTTTGAGCTTAATGGCGATCGTTGGGTTTCCGATGACTTTTTTTGCCGGGTATGTTGTCGATCGTTTTAAAGTCCATAGGGTACTGGGCTGGTCTTTCATCGGCCAACTGGGGTTCCTGATTTTGTTGATTTTCGTGCATTCCGTCACAATGGCAATGGTATTCGGTGTCATTTGGGGATTGGTCAACGGCATGGAACGAATTACCTTGAACGTTGTTTGGCCTGATTATTTCGGGCGCAAGCATTTGGGCAGCATCAAAGGATTTGCGACAACGTTTATCGTCATTGGTTCGGCCTTTGGGCCATTGCCTTTCGGGGTGGCTTTCGATCTGTTTCACGGCTACACGGAAATCCTGATTGTGATGATGATTTTTCCGATTATCGGCTGTATATCGGCTTTTATATCACCTCCCCCGGAAAGAAATTCCTAAAGCCATTTCTATTTTCAACTACATCCTTTTGTGATATACTGCGCTAAAGTATCCATGCCTTTTTGAATGCGGAAAAGGGTGGATTCTTTTTATTATGATCAATTGTGAGGTGGTGCAGTTTTGGAAAGTTTCGGATTCCTATCATTCTTGCCAGTCATTGTGGCGCTGGGTCTGGCGATCTGGACAAAACGGGTCATCGAATCCTTGTTGCTGGGGATTTTGACCGGGACGATTATGCTCGATATCTCTCAAAACGGAGTTATTCATGCCATATTATTTTCAATTGTGAACTTGTTCCAGACCATTGCCGGCCACCCGCCGAATGAGGAACTCGGCCTACAGGGAATCGGTCTTGTCAAAAGCTCGGGCAGGGCGGAAATCATCGTGATGGTTTTGTTGCTTGGGGCTTTTATCACCGTATTGGATCGGTCAGGAGGCGCTTTTGCTTTCGGGGAATGGCTGGCCAAGAAGGTAAAAGGGAAAAAGGGAGCGCAGGTGTCGACTGCTTTAATGGGAAGTTCCTTGTTTACAAGTGCCTATTTCAGTTCATTGGCGACAGGGACGGTATTCCGGCCGATCTACGATCGCATGAAAATCTCAAGAGAAAAGCTGGCCTTCTTCCTGGACTCTACAGCTTCACCGATTAACGTTATCATCCCCATTTCAGGATGGGTAGCGTTCATGGGTGCATTGATGACGGATAATATCCCATCGGTAGATGATCCGATCGCCGGATTGGTCAAAACCATTCCTTTTAACTTCTATAATATTGTGATGTTGATTATGGTTTATTTGGTCGCCGCCGGAAAGATCGGGAACTTCGGGCCGATGAAGAAGGCGGAAGAGAGAGCGCAAGCCGGCCATATCTCTGAAAATGACGCGGAAGATCCCGCTAAGGACGTAAAAATCAAAAATGGCAAAGTTTCGGATATGTTGCTGCCGCTCGGGGTTTCCATCGTTGCCCTGGTTGTTATGGGGTTATGGAATTACACAATCACCAATTTCACCGATGTTCCGAAAATCCCCTTTGGCGGAAACATGATGTTAATCGTCAGTTTCGTATTGGGATTGATCGTAGCTTTCATCAAATATACGGCCAGCAAACTAATGGGAGCTACAGAATTCCTGGACATGGTTATTGAAGGAACCAAGTCGGCTATTTTCGGCGGCATGGTCATTGTATTGGCGGTTACGTTGGGGGATATCATCAGGACGGCTCCTCCAGAAGGTGTGGGCGCTGCTATCTTTTTGAAAGATACCGTGGCTGATATCATTCCTCAGGGGATCATTCCGGTTGCCGTATTTGTAATCGCGGCTTTCATGTCGTTTTCAATCGGAACATCCTTCGGGACTTGGGCCATCATGATGCCGATCGCGGTGCCGTTGGCGCTTGCGACGGGCGGCGACCCGTTCCTGGCAGCGGCCGCTGTATTATCCGGAGGCACTTTCGGGGACCACAGTTCTCCCATTTCAGATACGACCATTATGTCCTCTATCGGCGCGTCTTGCAACCACATGGGACACGTTAATACGCAGTTGCCGTATGCATTGACTTCGGCTAGTATCGCGGCAGTATTGTTCCTGATTGCAGGTTTTGTTATTTAAGTTGAAAAGGATCGAGTGATCGGGTACAATAAGATAAACTTATTATTGAACGGGAGGTGCAAAGGAATGCTCGCGAAAGTGATTTGGTTTGCAGTGGAAATTCATTCCATTACACATGTTTTGAACGCCAACGGGATACGTATGCCCTTTTTTAAGAAAAACCAAATCTTCTCGTTAGCGTAAGTGATTCCTTTGCCATATTCTATTTTTTAAGTGAGAAAGCCATGGGTGAGGTTGCTTGCCTGTGGCTTTTTTTGTGTTCTTGAAAGGAGCCTGTTCAATGATTATCTGTTCAACTTATCAAATTAGTAAAATGTACGGGGCGAACCCTGTATTTGATAAAATCAGCCTGGAAATACACGACGGTGACCGAGTCGGTCTTGTGGGGCGTAATGGCAGCGGGAAGACGACGTTGTTCAAACTGCTTGCCGGGAGTGAGCCTGCGGACGAAGGAGAGGTGCATGTTCGAAAGGGAGCGCGGGTAGGTTACCTGGCGCAAATTCCGGTAGATGCCGCCGAACTGAGTGTTAGAGAAGTGTTGCGGCAACCGTTTGTGGATGTTTTGGAGACGGAAAAACAAATGTCTGAAGTTGCCGAGAAGATGGCGGGACCGGAGGCTTCGGACACCGATCAATTGAACCGTTTGCTTGAGAAGTATGACAAGCTGCAACAAGCGTTTGAGAGAAACGGCGGCTATGAGATGGAATCCGAGATCCAGAAGGTGATCAACGGTCTCGGGATCGATGAGGGATTCCTCGATCGCCCGTTTAAGTCGTTAAGCGGAGGCGAGCAAACGAAAGTCGGTCTGGCAGCTGCGCTTCTGGAGGATCCGGATCTGCTTTTGTTGGATGAGCCGACCAACCATCTTGATCTCGGAGCGATTGAATGGTTGGAGAACTTCCTGAGGTCTTACAAGGGAGCGGTGATGCTCGTTTCCCATGATCGTTATTTTCTCGATCGTACGGTTACTCGTGTATTTGACCTTGAGGACGGAGAACTCTCCTTCTATCAGGGTGATTACACGGCCTTTACGAAGGAAAAGGAAGAACGGTTATTGGCTGAATTCCAGCAATACCAGGAACAACAGAAGAAAATCAAGAAAATGAAAGAAGCGATCAAGCGCCTGCGGGAGTGGGCGAACCAGGCTAATCCGCCGAATGCCGGGTTGCATCGGCGGGCTTCCAGTATGGAAAAAGCGCTGGAGCGGATGGAGAAAATGGATCGCCCGATATTGGAGAGGCGGAAAATTGAGCTGGATCTGGAAGCGGGCAAGCGCAGCGGCCGGGATGTCGCGGTGTTCGAAGAAGTTACGAAGTCGTTCGGTGATCGGAAACTGTTCGACGGAGTCGACTTGTTGGTGCGCTTTCAGGAGAGAACGGCGGTTATTGGAGAAAATGGCACAGGGAAGTCAACGTTGATCCGGATGCTGTTGGGCGAACTGGAGCCGGATGGAGGATCCTGTGCCCTCGGCAGTAGTGTGAAGCCAGGCTATCTGTCGCAGGCAGGGCTTGAAGGATATGATGATGACACTGTACTCGAGGCTTTCCGTGATCAGGTGGTGATTACGGAGGGGCAAGCTCGCCTGGTGCTTGCGAGGTTTTTATTTTACGGGGCCCATGTATTTCGAAAAGTCCGTGACCTAAGTGGCGGTGAACAGATGCGATTGAGGTTAGCTCAACTGATGTATCAGAACGTGAATTTTCTGGTGCTCGATGAACCGACCAACCACCTTGATATTGAATCCCGTGAAGTGTTGGAGGAAGCCTTGCAGGACTTTAATGGCACAATTCTGGCAGTCTCGCACGATCGTTATTTTCTGAACAAGCTGTTTGCGCCAATTTACTGGCTCGAAAATCAATGCCTTACTCGATATGAAGGAAATTATGATGAAGCCAAAGAAAAGAGGGATGAGTTGCATGGATTATAAAAAATATACCGAAGCGAACCGAAAGGCGTGGAACGAAGTTGCGCCGAAACATGAGGAAATCAAGCGAGAGGCGAAAAAGCAATTTCTCGAGCCGGGTTTTTCTTGCCTGGATGAAACCGTGACGGAAAAGTTGCAGAAGATCGGTTTGGAGGGGAAGAATGTCGCGCAAGTGTGTTGTAATGACGGTGTCGAGACGCTATCTTTGAAAAATTTAGGGGCGGCTTCCGTCACTGGATTTGACATTTCGGACGCAGCGATTAAGTCCGGGCGTCAGTTGGCGGCGGAAGCGGGAATGGATTGTGAATTTGTGCGTACTGATATTTATGAAGTTCCCGACGAGTATGATGGTCGTTATGATTTGGCATATATTTCAGTGGGGGCGTTAAGTTGGTTCCCGGATTTGCGGTTGTTTTTCCAAGTGGTTCGCCGGTTGTTGAAACCTGAAGGAGAGCTACTGATTTATGAAATGCATCCGTTTCTGAATATGCTGGATGAGGAAAACCACACTTTCAGCATTAAGTATTCCTATTTCATCGACGAACCGTGGGTTTATGATGACGGGATCACCTATATGGGTAATGATTCGTATGAATCGAGCCCAACGTACAATTTCGACTATAAAATTTCCGATATTTTTGCGGGGTTGCTTCAGAATGATTTTCGGATTAAGGCATTCGAAGAATTCCCTCATGACCTTTCGCCAATGTTTGAGCATCTGGAAGGGCGGAAAATTGAAGTACCGATGAGTATGATGATTGTTGCTCGAATTTGATTGATTATGATTGAGTATGCGCGAGTTTGATTGATTGTGATCGATTGTGATTGATTTTGACCGAGTATGATTGAATGTGCCCGTTTGTGCTCGTTTTTATGATCAAATGTGCTCGAATTTGATCATTTATGATTGATTTACAGGGTCCCGTCAGCCTTGCGGGGATATTTTTTTACTGGATCAGAAAGTATATCTGCCTGTGCAAAATCGGTTTGACGCATAAATTAAGATTTCGACGCATAGAAGCCAGATTTGACGCAAAGAATCCAGATTCGACGCATAGAATTCAGATTCGACGCAAACACACCATGGGGCATGAAAATTACAAGCCTTCCCGTTTCAGCCAGCAAGCATTTGATTCGCAATGAGTGGAACATCGTTTTAAAATGGAAGGAAATCACCCACAGGGCACTGCGATTCACGCGACTGCGGGTCAATTCAAAGAAATACGCGAAAAAGAAGGGAAGTGGAAACATGCTGTTGGAACAGATGCCGGATGTGAAGTTACGAGATTTAGACGGTAACACGGTTTCCCTTGAAGATTACAAAGGCAGCAAAACGCTGGTATTCATGTGGGCGTCCTGGTGACAGTGCCGCGGACAATTGCCAGGTTGGCAATCTTTCTACAATGAACATAAGGACGATCATTTCAAGATTCTATCTGTAGCGGTCGATGGTCGTGGAGCCGCTGTTGTTAAGCCCTATACGGAAGGAACGGATTTCACGACAGTCGTGGATGATGAGAATAGACTGGTCCATCGTTTCGGTTTCAAGAAGGTTCCGAACGGGATCTTTCTGGACGAGGAAGGGACCATCCGGATGATTAAAGAAGGATTTGAGGTTTCGAACGAAGACCACGTGCAGGCGGTGGAAAAGTTGATCCGCGGTGATGTAGAGAAGGTCGAGTTCCCTGAGGACGGCTCAACAAGTAAGCCTTCCGATATGCAGGCGGAACTCGCGCAGACGAAATATAAGCTTGGTGTTGAGTATGCGAGAGCTGATAAAAAAGACGAGGCGTTAAAAGAACTAGACGAAGCGCTGGCGCTTGATCCGGAAAATTTCGTGATTCGAAAGCAGCGCTGGTATATCCGGCATCCGGAGAAATTCTCACCGGTGATTGATTTCGAGTGGCAGCAGGAGCAATTAAAGAAGGAAAAAGCTGAGGAATCGCAAGGCATTCAGTTTGGAGACAACGGCATGGTATGCGGTCCTGACGGCTGTTATATTCCGGGCATGGAACCGAAGGGGGACCAACAATGAGTGAGAAAATCACAGTGTACTCCGACTTTCTGTGACCATTCTGCTATATCGGGAAAGTCCCGCTTGACCAGTTGGCCAAGGAGAAAGGAATTGAAGTGGAATGGAAGGCGTTTGAACTGAAGCCGGAAGGTGAGGAAACGCCTCCAAAGTCGCCGGAGTATATGGAACGGGCGCGGAAGGGTGTAGAGCAGCTTGCGGCTCAGTATGGACTGGATATGAAATTTAATGCAAGCACCGAGCATTCCCGCCATGCGCTTGAAGGGGCAAAGTATGCCGAAATACATGGAAAGGGCAATGAGTACCACGATGCGGTGTTCGCCGCCCAGTTTCAGCAGGAGCGGGACATCAACAACCTTGATGTGCTTGTTGAAATTGCCGGGAATCTCGGACTGGATCAGGACGAATTCCGTCAGGTATTGGAAGAGCGAACCTACCAAGAGGCGGTGTTACTGGATCATGCCGAAGCGGTTCGCCTTGGCGTGACTGGTATTCCTTGTTTTGTGTCCGGAAACCAGGGAGTCATGGGAGCCCAGACGTATGAATCGCTGAAACAGCTCGTTGAAGGAGAATAACGATTGACTGCAGGCCTTTTTGGGCCTGCTTTTTTGCCAATAGGCTACCTGAATTTTTATTATGAGTTGGACAATAGCTTGTAATTATGCTTTCATTACAGTGGGTGAGTGCTGATGATCATGCGAATGTTAAATGGGCTGTTTGTGAATAGCCGCCATGATGTAAGATCCGGTTGGAAAATTGCTTCCGTCATCATGATTTATATTATGTTCAGTTTAATTCTCGGGGTTGTTGCCCGATTTCTTCCACTTGGGAAAGAGGGGGTTGCGACCGTCACCCCATACATAGGAGAAATTTCTTTCATCCTGGCAGTCCTTGTCGCTTTGAAATTGATTGATGATAAAAGTCCTCACGATATGGGCTTCATTCACTTTCGGTGGGGAATCCGTGATTTTATAACCGGACTGGTCACCGGTGCCGCGCTTATGACGGCGATTTTTGCGATTTTATTAGGCTTTGGCCGGGTTGAACTTGCAAATGGCTTTTCCAATCCTGTTTGGTCTCATTATCTGTGGAGCGGATTGATTCTTTATATTTTGGTTGGTTTTGCCGAGGAAATGTTCTTTCGGGGATATTGCATAACGGCTCTTCAGCAAACGGGGAGAACGTGGTTTGCCGTCATTTGTTCGTCTTTGTTGTTTTCTTTCGCCCATCTCGGGAATCCGAACGCATCGGTTGTGGCTTTGGCGAATATTTTCATTGTCGGTCTGTTGTTTGCGTTCATGTACATCAAGACGGGCAATCTGTGGATGCCGATCGGGTTCCATATTTCCTGGAATTACTTTCAGGGCAACATCTTCGGCTTTCCGGTCAGCGGGACAGCTCCCCATGGCATTTACAACATTGACAGTGTGAGAGGCGCTCTGTGGTCGGGTGGTTCATTCGGGCCGGAAGGCGGGTTGCTTGCGACATTGCTTCTGGGAGTCGGCTTTCTGGTAGTATGGCTGTATCCGGTGAAATCGGAAATGCAAAAGCGTGGGGTCGTCTGAGTTCAATGGCTTTACAAAACTGAGAATTTTTCTTATGCTGAAATCAATAAATAAAATAACGATGATTCATCTTCGGGGCGGGGTGAAATTCCCCACCGGCGGTTAAAGCCCGCGACCCATGCTGAAAGTGTGAAGCAAGGCTTCTCGTTTCCAGGATGGTTGATTCGGTGAAATTCCGAAGCCGACGGTATAGTCCGGATGGGAGAAGATGTCGGTGTATAGACCTGGGTCAGGTCTGCCCGTGTGTACGTCTGTGCACACAATACATGAACCGTGAATTCTCCCTAAAGCTCTGTCTGGCTTTAGGGTTTTCTAATGGGCAAATACACGGCTGTGAAGATGGGGATGGATCGAAAGAGGAGAGATTCAAGTGCAAACGAACAATAATATTTTTCGGTTGGTAGCTTTCGCAATGTTGGGGACGGTCTCTTATTTGTTGATGTTCTTTGACTTTCCGCTGCCCGGGTTTCCGCCGTTTCTGAAAATCGACTTCAGTGAAATCCCGGTTTTGTTCGGGGCCATTATTTTCGGTCCGGTCGGCGGTATAGTGATTGAGGCGATCAAGAATCTGCTGCATTATGTTACCCAACCTGGTCCGGCAGGTGTTCCGATTGGGGAATTAGCCAATTTTGCGGCGGGCCTCTTGTTTGTCTTGCCGGTAGCGTTCATTGCCCGGAAGGTTCGCTCGAAGAAAGGAATCGTGATCGGTCTTTCGATCGGGGTTGTTTTGATGGCCCATATTATGAGTGTGCTTAATTATTTTGTGATTTTGCCTGCCTATATGTGGTTTACCGGTTTTCAGCATTTATCGGCGGATGCCATGTTCAAGCTTGTCGCAGCCGGTATCATGCCATTTAATCTGATTAAAGGAGCGGTGACAGCTGTTATCTTCCTTATTCTCTATCCGAAACTTCAGCCGATGATCCAACGGTTTACCACTCGCCGTTTTGGTTCAGCTTGATGAATGACGCCCTTCCAATTGGAAGGGCGTTTTGTTGAATAGCTTCGTTTGAATGTGAATTCTCGTTCTCGCCCACTGATCAAAAATAGACATAAAAAAGACAAATGGAACCCGAACACACTTATTCCCTGTTCCACTCAAAATATGGTACACTTCAATGGAAAAGAGGTGGTCCGATGACGCAAAAGCAAGGACAACATAAGAAGAAACAACGACAGATTGAACGGGTGGAAGCTGCGAAACAGAGGCAACGAATCCGGTTTATGATGGCCTTCACGATCATAGCGTTGATTATCATCGGCGGTGGTTTTGGCATTTATTATGCGGCCGGCGGCGGCCAAACAAGTGAACCGGTTGAATTTGCTTACAATACACAACCGATGATGGGAGATCCCGATGCCCCTGTCAAAATTGTTGAATTCGGAGATTTCAAATGCCCGGTTTGCCAGGAGTTCGATGAGAATTTCCTGCCGCAATTAAAGAAGGACTACATTGAAACGGGAAAGGCGGCTTATTATTTTATTAATTATCCGATTTTCGGGGAAGGCTCGATGAGAGCCGCGCTTGCGGCCGAATCTGTTTATCATCGTTGGCCGGATCTGTACTGGCAGTATCATGAAGCTATCTATGATAACCAGGGTGGCGAGAATGAACAATGGGCGACGGCGGACTTTCTGACAAGCGTGGCCATTATTCAGGCCAGGGGCGTAAATGCGGATAAATTAAATAAGGATATAAGAAAACAAACCTACTTGGATGAAGTGAAGTCGGACAGGCAAAAGGCGCTAGATCTAGGGTTGATCGGGACGCCGTCTGTTTTCGTGAACGGCAAGCCTGTGGAGGAAATCAGTTACGCGAACTTAACGGAAGCCATTGATCAGGCTTACGAGAAGGCGACTTCATCTTCCGTGGACAAAGGGTGATCCTATGACGCAGAAGAAGGTACAACAGCGGAAACAACAGCGCAATCGAGAACGAGCGGCTCTTAAAAGGAAGAAACAAAGAATTCGCTTTATGACGATGGGCACCATCGCGGCTTTGATTATCATTGCCGGCGGCTTTGGTATCTACTACGCGAGCTCCGGTACTGGTGATAGTGGCTCTAGTGGTGGCAGCGGAACTGACTCAACAGTCAATAGCGATTCTTCCACTTTTTCGTATGATTCCCAACCGGTTTTGGGGGGTCCGGATGCCCCGGTGAAGATTGTAGAGTTCGGGGATTATAAATGCCCGGTTTGCCAGCAGTTCGATGCGGCTTTCTTCCCGAAAATCAAAAAGGATTTCATTGATACCGGAAAAGTGGCTTATTATTTTATGAATTACCCGATTATTGAAGGTTCGATGCCGGCGGCGTTGGCATCCGAGTCCGTCTATCATAACAGTCCCGATCAGTTCTGGGCCTATCACGATGCGATTTATGCCAACCAGGGATCGGAAAGCGAGAACTGGGCCACAACTGACTTCCTGATTCATCTGGCCAAAATGCATGTTCCTGAGATCGATACTGAACAGCTGCGGAAGGATATTGAAGAAAAGACTTATCTCGATCAAATAAAGAAAGAGAAACAAAAAGGCGAAACGCTTGGTGTTCAGGGGACGCCGACAATCTTTGTTAATGGAGAAATGCTGGATTGGGAACATACTTCCCATTATCCGAAATTGAAAGCAAAAATCCAGGATGCCTATAAAAAGGCGGTGGCTTCAAATGGAAAGTCATGATGAAGCCGGCTATACCTTATATTTTGCCTGGCTCACAGCTATTGTTGCGACCGGCGGCAGTCTTTATTTTAGTGAAATTGCAGGATTTGTACCCTGTGAGTTATGTTGGTACCAACGAATTCTGATGTATCCGTTGGTGATCATTCTCGGTATTGCATGTTTCAAAGGAGACAAGAGGATTATTCCCTACGTTCTTCCGTTGAGTATCATCGGAGGTTGCATCTCAATCTATCATTATTCGGAACAGAAATTCGGGGCTCCTTCGATTTGTACAAGTAATGTTCCGTGCAGCGGAGAATATATCAACTGGCTCGGCTTCATTACCATTCCGCTGTTGGCACTGACGGCTTTTGTCATGATTACGGTATTTCTTCTAATAGAGCGAGCAAAGAAAACTGGATGATCCGCTTCTTAGAGCGGTTCATCCGGTTTTTTTTTTGAAGGCGGGACGGAAGGAGGCGCTACGGGGATCATAGAGGGTGAATGATCCCCGAAAGGTGGGCGAAGGAGGCGCTCCGGGGATCATAGAGGGTGAATGATCCCCGAAAGGCAGGCGAAGGAGGCGCTCCGGGGATCATAGAGGGTGAATGATCCCCGAAAGGTCGGTGAAAGAGGCGCTCCGGGGATCATAGAGGGTGAATGATCCCCGAAAAGCCGGGGAAGGAGGCGCTCCGGGGATCATAGAGGGCGAATGATCCCCGAAAGGTCGGTGAAAGAGGCGCTCCGGGGATCATAGGAGACCCGATAATGGTTATTGACAGCTGGGATTGTTTTCATCGTCTTTTTCGAATTGAATATAATGAGCGGATTTACCGTGCCCCAGTAGTTTAAAGTGTTTGGAAAGGACTCGGTGTATCACCTTCTTGGATAAGATTTCACACCATTCTTGAATAGCAGTGGTGGTGATTTTTCTATCGGGAAAGAGAGTGTGGAATTCATTGACGCTCCGTAGTACGCCAGTATTTATATTTTCTTTGTGGCCACACTCATTGCAGACTAGGGTTCTTTCACATAAATCTATAGAAATAGATTGGCAGGTTGAACAGAGAATGCCTTTTTTCAGTTGGCTGAAATGATAATGGGGAAACCGGGTGTAGGGGGAATCTTCTAAGTGGGCGGCTAATAATTGTTTTGCAAGGGACAAGTGGTTTTCTTTTAACTTTGACTGTTCTTTTTTTAACCTTTCCATAAAGCGGTTGAGTTGTGGTGGAAAAACAGCGGCCAGATTGAGTGGGGCTTGGTAGAGGTGAAACTGCGGATTCATAAAAATAAGATAGGCCTCAAGGGGCATTTTGACCTCCCAATCCTGGAGTAGGCGTCGAAATAGAGATTCACTTCGTTTCAGTTGGAGTAAAGGACTTTTGATTTCGATGCCGGATAGGGCATGCCATCGATCATCGTCGACATAAAAGTCCCCTTCGTAATTTTTAACTTCGAAAAGATAGATCTTCTTTTGGGTGATCATCAACGAATCTATTTGAAATAGGGTGTTGTTACTCTCGAGTAATAAATCATTGAGGACAAGCCCATCATCTGAATGGTTTTCTAACCAATCGTCAAACTTTTTTTCTCCTTCATATCCTTTTTCAAGGCTCAAAAGATCATTGGCTTCCTTTGTGGGCAAGTTCATTCGTGCATTTAAACATCTGAGAAGTTCTAACTTCTTCGGTTCAAAGCGCGGCTTCACAAGCATATACCCACCCCTTCATGTCGTTATGTGATAAAAAATATTGCATCTTATCGCTCTCCTTTATTCCATTTGTTGTCGGATCCACAATGGTTTCATTTCAATTTGTATATTTGCGTTTTGTTTCCGCCAAAAAAATGACCTTCGGATGTCTTAAGTTTAAGAAATTCGACTGATGATATCCTGATTTTGTCGATTTTGCGGGTCTTCGGTCGGAAATGAAAGAAAGATTACAAGAGGCGAAGGACCTAATCGAATTTTGTAATGATGTGTTATTCGATTGTAAGCTTGTCTCAATTGCGTTGAAACACTCAGCTAGTACAATGGGGGTTGTGCGAGCATCATAGATTCCTAGATAGGGGAGAGTGTATAACGTGAGATTTAGTGGAAAATTGAAGACGCTTGTCATGTCGTCAGCTTTGGCGGGAGTAATGGCAGCGGCCCCACTCGCAACGCACGCAGCAGAACTTGGAGACGAGACCTTGCATCAAGGCATGACCGATCAGGACGTCAAGCCATTGCAACGGCAATTGAAAGACTTCGACTACTATGATGATAAAGTCGATGGGTCTTACGGACCGATTACTTTCGATGCCGTCAGTGCTTTCCAGAAGGATTATGGCTTGTTGGTAGACGGTATTTTCGGACCGAAAACCTTCGACGCTCTGAAAAAGGTAGAGTCGTTGCAGGATACTTATAAAGATGCGCCAGTATTAAGTCAGGGTGACCGTGGTAAGGTTGTGAAAGACTTACAAAGCCAGCTTAAGGACCTGAATTATTATGGCGGCGACCTTGATGGGATATACGGCCCGCGTACAAGCGGTGCGGTAAAGGACTTTCAACAGACGAATGATATATCTGTTGACGGAATGGCCGGTCCTGAGACCTATAAGGCGTTAATTAAAAATCCGGTACGGGCCAAGACGGAGGAATCCGTTGAAACCGAAAGTGCTACGAAGGTGGAAAGCGCCAGCACGAGCAACGATTCCGAAGAAGAAAAGAATGTTAGCCGGAATGCAGAGGATGAGGATGTCCGAGTCCTTTATGCTCATAGTACGGCCTACACTGCGAATTGTGAAGGTTGTTCCGGCGTCACTTATACCGGAATTAACTTGAACAAAAATCCGGATGCCAAGGTCATTGCGGTTGACCCGGATGTGATTCCGCTTGGTTCAACTGTTTGGGTTGAAGGCTATGGTTATGCTGTTGCGGGAGATATCGGAAGTGCCATTGACGGCAAAGATATCGATGTCTTCTTCTCGTCTCGTTCAGATGCGTTAAATTGGGGAGTAAAAACGGTAAAAGTCAAAGTGTTTGAATAAGCAACAAGAAAGTCCCCGGCGGATGGGTATCCATTCGCCGGGGACTTTCTCATATATAAAGCGAGTTCCGTGAATATATGTACCCATGATTAGCATCCGGAAGTTCTGCATGTAAAGTGGCTCCCCGCTTCTTCCTTATGGATGAGCCATTTCAGAAATTCCTTCTCCTTCTTATTCAAAGGGCGTTTCAATCGCCGTTGAAACTCTATTAACAATCGCCGGTATCGTAATTCATTCAGCTCAAACACCACCCGTATGATCGGAGTTTGACAGTTCAAATTCCCGGTGTTGTCGTTTAAGTACATTGTATTTCCGAAGCCCATCAAGAGGTCATATTGAAAAGGTTTCTTAGAGGGATTCGATTTATGTTAACAATGAGAAAGATGCATTTTAAGTTTTGGAATATATCCCTTTTCCTGGGTAGCCATCCATTTTATAAATTCTATTTCTTTCGTTTCCAGTCGGCGGTCAAGTTTGTGTTCGAATTCCAGAACCAGATTGCGGTAAAGAATTTCTTGTGAACTCATGTTGTCACCCCTTTTATGTGTCAATTATATCAATTTTCAAAAGGTTATTGTTGGTATTTTTGTAATGTAATCAAATTGTAATATAAAAAAGGGATATGGTTTATTTGTCTTTATGACGCTTTTCTTTCTTCCACGGAGGATCGCCTTTTTCGTGGAGAATTTGGTTGAATCTATAAAAAACTGCTATGGCGACAATGGATATGACCGCCATTATGATCGTCGTCCAGGAAGGGAGATGGTTGACGAAAACAGACCACATATTATCTCACCTCGTTGTAGTTGCTGGATTGATTGATGATCCCGATTCCGGTAATCTCAGCTTTTGGAATGACTTTGATTTGACTGTTCGCAAATATGTTTTGACCGGAATCCCAATTTCTTCTGACTTGTTGATAGTAATCGAAATTGTAGTTTCGCATGTGCTGATCTAAGCCGATTACATCTGTTTTGAATTGCTTTTGGACCTTGTAAACCGCCAGGCTCGCAAGTTGCTTCACGCGTTTCTCAACCTTTCTCTCTATGGTTGACAGCACCTTGTTTTGCAAGTGGTCTCGATGTAAATGGCTCTCCGCCAACTGTCCTTTGATATGCAAGGTGATCTTGAATTCGGGACTCTGTTTATCCTGGAGATCCACTTGCACGGATTGTGTTTCACTGATCATCTCAATGACAACCAGCTTTCCCTGGATTCTAACTTTAAGAACGCCATCTTTTGCCATACCTGTCAGCAGCTTCAGGCCTCTGGTTTCTTTAGGGCTCAATGTGCCGACCATTTTCATGTTTTCTCCGTGAATAACTGCCGCTCCCGCCATCTTTAATTGATCAGATGAAACTTTTTCTATCATGGGGAGGGCAAAGCTTTGTCCCAGCAACATTAGCTTATGGATGTCCCCGATCTTTACCGGCGGATACATACTTAAATTCTTAAAATGATTTCTCGACATTGACCCTATATACATGGATGGCAGCTTTTCATTAGGTGGCTTAACACTAAGGACTTCACTGGCTCTTCCTTTCGAAATAAGCACTGTACTTGACCGACGGCTTTCAGGATCTCGAAGCAAAAGGTCCAGGACGCTTTCCAAGTCTCCCTTTTTGGCAAGTTGTTCTGAAAAAATGATTAACTTATTATGCTCGTAGAAAGGGGTTCGGCTTGTTTTGGAAGAGAGTGAGCGTATGGCTTTGAAAATAGACTCTCCTTTTCCCGTCAAATTGAAAAACGGTTTGGTTTTCCCGGATTGTGACTGGTTTTTGCCGACAGCCGTAGGTACAACAAGTTGGCTCATTACCGCGTATACAGGATCTTTTCCGCCGCTTCCGGTTTCAGCAAGATCGATCCCGATCGCGGTCACAAAACCACGATCCTCGATTTCAATTCTGTCCCAGCATCCGGTCAACATCAATAATGAACAACACAGAATGCCAAGCATGCCACGTTTAATCATTTGTTCCCACTCCTCGAAACTTTGCGATCATGAGCAAACAAGCCGGAACGAGCAGACTAAATACAAAGGCGAACACAATAAGGATTGTTCGAGATATGGCCATTTCCACAACAGATTGTGGAATCATAGCTATCATGAACATAATAGGAGCGAGGATAAGCACCCACACTATTTTCTTCACCCGGTGGAATAATGAGCCAAGGCAAATGACTGTTACATCAAATGCCATTGAGGCCGTATTGAAAATCGTCATCATGAAAATCGCGAAATAAGCCGATTCAAAGCGGATTAGGAAATCACCGGGCAGCCGGATTGACTTTGCGACCGCCAGCGTCGGGTACATGGTATTCTCGCTAACGACCGGAGATAGAATGCCCATCGCGAAAATATAGATAAGAACGTAGAGCCCGAAGGAGATCAACACACCGTAAACTGTCATTTTCCCCGTATCCCTCGGTTTGTTCATATAAGCACTGTAAAACAGTACGATTGTGTAACCGGCAAAATACAAATAGGCAGCCTGAGCTCCCCGGAACAGGTTTGTCCAATCCGTCGCAAATACAGGCAGTAAATCTTCTGGTTCAAAAAAACGGATGTTAGCCAATTGAATAATGACAATAACGAGCGCAACCATTGGAAAGAAAAACAAGTTGACTCGTAGCAGAGCAGCGCGGGAGCCAATTACACAATAACTGACAACAAGAAGGAAGGTGAAAACGATCACTTCTGTCGGGGTTTTGGGAAGCATAAACATTTTCGAAGCACTTGCAATGCCTCTTGCCGCATAGCTCGTGACAAGCAAGAAATGAATGGCGAATAAAAAGGTGATTACGCAAGCGACCGGCTTGGTGACAATTTTCGTTGTGTAGTCAAGAAATCCCGTATTCGGAAAACGGGATGCCAGCCGTGCGGAAAGCCAGGCAAAGAAAACAGCAAACGCACCGGCGATAATGATAGAGATCCATCCGTCCGCCGAGGTGGTAAACCGGGCGACCAGACGTGGAAAGGTAAGGGTCCCTGCACCAACGAGAATGGACGAGACGGCCATCGCCATCTCTTTATTTCCAATTTCTCTGTCACTGTATTCGAAGGGCTTCATGATGAGACTCCTTTCTTAATGTCTATCAACGTCTTTGGGCTGTAAGAATTTTGGCCGTTTCTTAAGCATTAACAATGGCGCGCGTAACACAAAATCCTTCCAATCATGCCAAAACATCGGGCCGGCCGGAGTGGTATACGGAACACCGAAACTTTTCAGATTGGAGACATGAATATTGATAACGATGTAAAACAAAATGATCCCATAGAAACCGAATAGAGTCGCGGCAATCATCGCTCCAAAACGAAGCAGGCGAAAGGATAACGCAAAATTAAACGACGGAATCGTAAAAGAGGAAATGGCGGTCAGGGCTACGACCATTACCATAATAGGGCTGACGACGCCAGCCTGTATAGCCGCTTCGCCTATGACAAGGCCACCGACAATTCCGATGGTTTGTCCCACTGGTTTCGGAAGGCGAATTCCTGCTTCCCGCAATAGTTCCATCGTGACTTCCATTAGAAAAGCCTCAAAAAATGCGGGGTAAGGGACCCCTTCTCTTGTAGCCGCAATGGAAAATGCCAGTTGAGACGGAATCATTCCCGGGGCGTATGATAACAAGGCAATGTATAACGAAGGCAAAAACACAGCGTTAAAGGCTGCGAAATAGCGAAGGACGCGAATAACCGTACCAAACATCCAACGATTGTAATAATCCTCCGGCGACATTAAATAAGTGGCGAAGCTCATTGGGGCGGTCAGCACAAAGGGAGTCCCGTCCAATAGAATCGCAAATTTGCCTTGCATGAGCCCGGCGGTAACAGCATCCGGGCGTTCTGTATGCCCTATTTGCGGGAAAGGTGAAAGAAAACTGTCTTGAATCCATTGTTCAATATATCCGGATTCGGGCACGTCATCCAGGTCGATTGTTTTCAAACGGCGGTCTACTTCTTTCACAAGATCAGGATGGATGATGCCGTCCATATAGGCGAGTATCATCCTCGACTTCGATCGGCGGCCGACTCTATAAGGCTTAAATCGCAAGTTTGGGTCGCGGATTCTTCGGCGGATGTGTGCGATGTTCGTTGAAAGATCTTCTATAAAACCATCACGTGGTCCGCGAATCAGTGTCTCGGCAACCGGTTCCTTAATAGCCCGTGTTTTCCATCCTTTTGTCCCTATGATCAGAGGAGTGTCGAGATGATTAATGAAAAAGGCGGCATCTCCGGATAACACGGCAAGCATCACATCGTCCATTGATTCCACCTGATTCACATTTCCGAGCGAGAGCATTTCATCGCTGACGAGCTCCAGCATTTTTTTGTCTGAAGAGGCGTCATGCTTCTTCCCTATGATCTGGATGTTTCTAATGATCTGATTGCCGATTTTCCAATCGTCCGCCAGTTCACTCAGATACACAAGTGCGCATGCATTCCCGGACTCTCCGACCGGCATTTTTCGTATCATGAGATCCTGCGGATTATCTAACATCGTCCGTATATTATCAAGGTTTTCATCCAGGCTTGTGACAAGTTCCGGATTGAAGGTCTCACCTTCGGGCTTCTTTTTTGATTTCATTCGTGAACGACGAAACATTAGGATCCCTCATTTTCCCTCGCTTTTTGTTCGATCCATTCCACCATATTGGCAACTCCCCTGACGATGATTCCGACTGCCACATAGATGGGAGCAGAATAAAAGTGTTTCCAATGGATGATGGTGTACATGTTTAATTTGACAAAAAAAGGTTCTGATATAAAAGACGCATAAATAGCAAACAGTATTGCAATGAAGACGTAGGTACGCCAACTTCGGCAATATTGATAAATGAGCATAAAAGCCACAGGTATGACGCCCATGTCGACAGAGTTGAACCGTGTTGAAAACGGGAAAATGGTATAAGGGTAATTCCATAGCCCCAGTGTTATACCGATGTCATCGAGTATAACCGCGATCACTATAGAAGACAGTCCAACTATAAGGATATTCCTCAATCGCTTGCGATCTACAAGAACGCCCCAAACAACCCAGACCAAAATAGTTTGGGTAACCAGAATCCACCATTGATATGTGAAAAGAACATTGTGAAGAAAGTGGGCTTCTCGTAAATCCACCATTTTCGCTTGAAGGTCCAAAATTTGATCCCAAAGAGGCATCATTTGCCCCCCTCAACTTGAAATGAGATTTCTATGTATCCAACTTCCCGACACCGTAGGCGAAGTATTCCCAAAAGGTGCTTTCTACCATTGACATTTTCTCGGGTGAGCAATCAACAATAATGATGACTTCCGTTGCCTTCTTCCCAATTCTTTTCTCTTCTGAGTGCTTTCGCCAGTAATGAATGAGGCTTAACAAAGTGCCTGTTCCCAATCCGGCAAAGGCTCCAATCAGCCCCCAAATGATCGGTCCCCATTTCAGAACAAAGCCATAGCTGGCGCCAATGACTGAAAAAGCTGTGGCCAACGCCATCCCTGAATCAAGCAAACTAATGCCATCTGAAGAATGGATGGTATCAAACAATCGCTTTTTCGGATTTCTTCTGTCAATGGGAACGGCTAGAATCTTCTCGCGGTGAATGCCGTTCTCCTCCAAAGCTGTTAAAGCCAATTCCAGATATGTTGAATGATCAAAGGTCGCGAAGATGTACAATCATCATCACCTGTCTTTATCTTTTTCTTTTCGGTAAGAGGAAGTTCGGATTCTGATAGGTCTTTCTTAAAAAGCCTTTTTGTTCTTTATTGAATAACTTGTTATTGGCAACCGTGTTTACATAAGTATCATAGGCGGCAAATCCGTAAACCGAAGGCATGAACATCATCCACTGCGGATTAATGATCACAGTCGCCTGATGAAAGTCACCAAGAAAAATAAGGTGCAAGGCCTGGAGAAAGTGGGAGAAATAAGCCAAAACCACCCACCAGACGAGAACAAAGAAGGCTGATATGACTCTGTGGATGTATAATTGACCCAATCCCGGCATTAGAAGCGACCATGTAAGAGCAATCCAGGGTTCCCTTTTATCAAGGTAATTGATTTCCAGTGTCTGGATTTTGAAATTCGTGATGTTGGCATCTTCGTGATCAGCCAACAGGTAGAGTTTATTGAAATCGACAGTTGTTCGATGACTGTCCCAAATAGCAAATAGGTATACGGGGATATAAAGGAGGATCCAACGTGTGTTCAGTACATCTTTGGCAGCCTCAAATCGCCCCGTAAAGGAGAAAACCATCGCACTGTTAAGTTTCGCGTTCATGTTAATGATGACTTCCCAAATAAATAAAGACAGGCCTCTTATGTATTTCGACATCAGAATATGGCCGAATCCCGGGAATGCTGCAGACCACCATGCCACGATATGGGGGCTCCGTAAATAAATTTGTGTTGTCCCGAGAGTGCTTAAATAAGCTCTGTCTCGACGCGCATTACTAGAACTTTTCTTCATCGTATCCCTCGTCAGTGTTAGGTTCTATTGTTAGTTTGCCGTCATAAGAATCGTTTATACGCTTTGGATCTATGTCAGATGGATGAAAAGGGGGGTGAGTGGAAATTACGGAGATGAAGAGAAGGGACCACGCAAGGGAGACCGGGGGTACCCTAGACCCCGGAAGACCACTTTGTGCAGAACTTCTTAAGCAATAATCCAATTCCGACACCTGGTAATACACAAAGCATTGGGAACCAAACAGGGCCAAGAAAGGTACCTGCGATTGTAAATGTATTCGAGAAAATGAGTCCGACTGTTACAGAGAAAGCAGAAAAAGCGAACGGGAAAAAGGAATAAGGAGATATTTGCCGGCCGCTGTTACGAAAAGCATCCCACATCGCAAAAAAGTAGAGGCAAGGGTAAAACATTAACCAACCATAATCTACGGTGGTCGCGGCAGTTTGGGTGTCACCGTGGAAACTGAGAAGAATGGCCATGTTGAAATGGGCTTTGGCATTCACCAGAAATTCCAATGCAATGAGGACAAAGCCTTTGAATAAATGTCCGTTTAGAAACTGGCCGAAACCCGGAAGCGCGATGCTCCAAAATAGTTTTTCCATAATCCTTTTCACCTCCGGCAAATCTGGTCCATTTCAGGTTGGTTATGCCTTCTGAACCGTGGTTCTTTGTCCATCTTCAGGAGAACCAATAAATAGTGACTGTGGCTGATTTTTTTTATGATAAGGTGTGCCCTGTCTTCCTCATTTCTATAAATCCCCAAATTGACAACACGAGGGGAATGACTGCCCCGAGAAAAATATTCAACGGAACATAAGAGTCAAACAGAAATTGATTCAACTCCGCATAATTTCTTGAGAACATCAGGGCGCCAACGCCAATCAACCAACCCAAAGGGATGACAAGCGGCCGGTATGTATTTAATTTAAAGACCTGGGCTAGGCCAAGACTTAATCCGTAGAAAAACAAGGCGATCCGAATCATTAAGCCGACCGTCCAAAAAAGAACACCAATGGTGTCAAAGCGGTTGATGACTTGGCCTGCTTCGATGTAACGAACTTCCGAAAAAGTCGGAAATGCCATTTTCGCAGCTTGTTCCGCTCCAAATAAGGCGATCGGTCCGGTTATTGGACCAAGAAAGAAGAACAGAGTCACGACAGCCACCCCGATTCCGGTTTTCACAAGTTTCTTCGGGCTTTGTACGTAAGGAAGAACCATGCCCATGATTACAAATTCGCCAAACCATCCCATTACAGATAGGGAGCCGATAGCGACAGGTGAGAATCCCTCTCCCATTATCGGCAATAAATTGGTATAGTCTTTCTTATCCCCCATTGTCATGAAAACAACAGCGATCGCAAAAATTACAAGAACCGGCAACATGATCTGATTCAGCCGTCCCATCGTTTCCAACCCCTTGTAAACAATAAAGGCCGTAAGCAGCAGAATGATCGTAATGAAGGCCCACATCGGGGTTTCGTTCAGGACTTTGGTATAGGCTTCTGCGAATAATCTTGTCGCCAAAACGACCATGATGAAAAAGTAAACGAGATAAATCACCCCGATCACTTTCCCGATCCAGGAGAAATGATTGAACAAGATTTCAATTAAAGTCAACCCCGGAAAGGTTTGCGACAATTTCACCAACGCGATAATGCCGATCAATCCCAGAACGGTCCCGCCAATGGCCGCAAGCCAGCCGTTTCGCCCGCTTTGTTGAAAAATGACTGTTAATACAATTAAATGCCCCATTATGGTCAGTGATGTAATGGCTAACATTCCAGCCTGGATATTACTGATTCTGCCTTGTTCAACCACTTCGACCCCTCCTTAATCTTCTTCGATATGCTGTATAATCAATGATCCTGGTTCTGCTTTTACAAAGGGCTTATCTTGTTTAGGAACCCGGATATTGATGGGTGGGAGACCCCATAGATAAAGACTATTCCCGCGACAATTGTAAGACTGACGAGTGCAATCTGAACCCATAAAGTGTGAAAATATCTCCGTTTCCATACGAAATAGCCGTGAAAGCCGGTTGTCGCTACCACTAAGGCAATGATTAACAAAACCATTAACAAATTCATGAGACTTTACCTCGCTTCATCAGTTTGTCCGGGATCTTTGAAAAGCCCGTGCCGTAAAATGTTAGCCGAGATTTTCAGGTGCACATCCATTTGTTTTAATTTACCGTCTCGCCAATGTGACTCCAGGTCTTTCCACGTGTCTGGATCTTTTTTGTAAATGGATGAGCCGAAGCTGAAAATATCGGTTTGCCATTCATTTTTCGCCTGGTTCAGAACCGCTGTCGCACTGTGTTTCATGTAATCTGCAAGTTTTCCGTTCAAACGGTCGATTGAGGCTGGACTGATATTGAAGTCAGGACAAGTAATGTCCCCGATTTCAGCATTAACTCGCATTTTCACGACCATTTCAGGGGTCTCGCCGCCCAGTTTGGGAATATATTGAGATTCTGTCCCTTTTATAGTTAGACTTACTGTCCCTTTCCGATTTCCACCGCAATCCAGAACGACGATGCCACTTGTCAGATCCCCTTTGATCGCTAATAGTCCCTGCGTTTCCCTCTCATTCAAATATCCTTTTAATCGCCCTTTCTTAAATACAGCTGTTCCCGAAAGGCCGAGCATTTTCGGCTTTGATGATTTTGGTTTCTTCGATTTCTTCTCTTTGTTTCGTCGATCGTCATTTTTCTTTCGGGCAGTCTTACTTTTGCCAATGTCTACCCCTGCCTCAGACGCGGTCTGGATTACACCGGTATAAGGATCGGCGGTATTGGCAAGAAGTTGTTCTGTAAATTTACTGATATCCTGTACCATATTCGTTTCGTCAAATCGGTTAGATTCAGTTAAATTTCGCAGTTCCAATCCGATCGTCGTGTTCATAATAGGGACTGTTTGGACAAGTTTTTGGGCCGGTCCTTTTGCCACAAGCACTGTGATATTTGGCCGGAAATCAGTTTGT
>DASTWO010000016.1:0-2570 GCA_035776675.1 Caryophanales bacterium | reverse complement strand
CAATGGATCCTATGTGTTTAAAGATGAGTAATCAAGGGAACTTCTCTTATATAATTGTCAGAAAATAATCTATTGGGAATGGCGAGGATCTTAAAATAAGGAGAGTGAAATGAGTTGGGACATTATATTGAGGTAGAAAAGGACATCAATATCTATGTCGAAGACATAGGAAAGGGAAAGTCGGTATTATTTCTGCATGGTTGGCCGGTAAATCATAAAATGTTCGAATATCAGAGCAATGAACTCCCCGGGAAAGGCATTCGCTTCATTGGCATGGATATGAGAGGATATGGGAAATCGGACAAACCGTGGGAAGGTTATGACTACGACCGGATGGCAGATGATGTGCAGGCCGTCATTCACCAATTGAAGCTGGATGATATTACGCTTGTCGGTTTTTCAATGGGAGGAGGTATAGCCCTTCGGTATATGGCCAAACACAACAACCGTAATGTGTCCAAGCTGGTTCTGGCAGGGGCGGCAGCGCCTTCTTTTACAAAAAGAGAAAATTATCCGTTTGGCTTACCTGCGGAGGAAGTTAATGGTCTCATTAATGCGGTATACACAGATCGCCCGAAAATGTTGGCAGACTTTGGCGAGATGTTTTTTGGAAGTGAAATTAGTGAATCCTTGGGGAATTGGTTCCATGGTCTCGGTTTGGAAGCTTCCGCACATGGGACGATCAAATCCCTTGAAGCTTTACGGGATGAAGATTTGCGTGAGGATCTGGCAAAAGTTGATGCGGAGACAGCAATCTTTCACGGAAGAGACGATCAAATTTGCTCGTATGATTTTGCGGAAATCATGAACCGAGAGATCAAGAACTCGCGGCTCATTCCTTTCGGAAACAGTGGTCATGCGACAGTTTATGATGAAAGAGAGAAGTTCAACACGGAATTGGTAAGGTTCGTGAACAGCTAGTTTTGATATAATATATAAGAACGTTGGCGTTTCAGCGTCAACGTTCTTTTTAAGTTCACGTGACAGGTTGAGTTGCCGGGAAGGATCCTTTGACAGGATGCTTCTCACAGAAGGGGATTGCCTAATAATATGAAAAGGGAGGGAATGTAAGAATGTATGAATTGAAAACCAAGGAAAATGACAGCAGTGTTATTGAATTTATTGAAACCATCGAAAGCCCTAAAAAGCGGGAGGATGCGTATAAACTGTTGGACGTCTTTGCTGAAACAACGGGCTATGACGCAAAAATGTGGGGAGCGAGTATAATTGGATTCGGTTCCTATCATTATAAATATAAAACCGGCCATGAAGGTGATGCCCCGCTTGTTGGTTTTTCGCCGAGGAAAGCAAAGATCAGTTTATATCTGACATGTGACAAAAACCGGGAAGAGCTATTAAAGAACTTTGGAAAACATACAACAGGAAAAGCATGTGTGTACATAAATAAGATTGCGGATATTGATATGAACGTATTAAAAGCGCTAATCAATCAATCGGTGCAGTATTTGCAGGAAGTGTATCCAGATCCCAAAAGCTAATACAATCCAGAACCGCCTGCCGGACGACAGGCGGTTTCGTTAAGTTCGGTTAGAACAAATTCTTGAGTAAACGAGCATCCGCCAGATCGGTGTTAATCCGGCATTCCGGCGCGGTTCGGCCATATTGCCAAAGCCAGACGTTTGCCGAGCAGGACGGTTTAGCGGGGTTATAGTTAGGAGCATTCCTTTTCTTGGTGACGCCAGGTGTTGGCCTTCGGCTCCAGATCACAGTTTGATCCGCGACTTTGTCATTGTTTCTGACCGCTTCACAATAGGCCCGGTTGAAATCCCTTTGATCCGGGTTACAGTATAAGCCGGGTCGATAGCCGCTTGGAAACATGGCATCGACCCATCCGCGAATCCATGCCTCATCCACATCATCATCTTTTTCAATATTGGCGAACACATAAGTGCCTTTTGGAACGCCAAGCCTGCGTGCTTGGGCCAGAGCATTATGTGCGATCACTCTTCCGTGACGATATCCGGTTGCCCTATCAAACATGAAAATCGGGATAATCTTGATTCCTTTTTCATGGAGGAATTGAATTTCCTGTTTCGTCATTCCCACGGTTTCGTCTACAATTGTTTGTAAATATCTCCCCCAATAACGAGGCGTTCCATAATGGTCAACTACACAATTGTAAAGGTTGCTTGTAACTTTCTCCGCGGAATCTACCCCCCAAATGGTTCGGCGTGGCATGTTCTTCCCACCTCTCCTTTTCATTTTCATTCATTATATGTTCTTCTTCTAGGTTCGTGTCATGTCCCGTTGGATAAGGAGATCAGGGCTGTTTAGACCAATAAAAAAATCGCAGGCGGCGCAATCCGCTTGCGATTCGTTAATACTGAATTTGAAAAGAGTGGTGGGTGCCCGTTTCGGGATATTCTTGGAATTCCACGTTTGTTACGTGCGCGTTCATGCTGCCTTTCTTCAATTCCCGAATAAATCGATCCATGTCATGATCTTCCCCTTCCGCATCAATTTCAACGGTGCCGTCGGGGTTATTCTTCACCCAGCCTTTAATACTGTGGCGGACGGCGTGCTGTTGTGTATGGAAACGGAAGCCGACC
>DASTWO010000015.1:0-3045 GCA_035776675.1 Caryophanales bacterium | reverse complement strand
ATATAAGTCCAGACGCAATTACGCCAAGGCGTAGTTGATTTTTTTTTGCCTACCGTAACCTATTGATTCTTAGTATAATAGATCAAGAAAGATAATCGGAAAGGATGGTTCTATGCAAATATTCGATGCGCATTGCGATGTCTTATTGAAAATGTGGGAGGATCGTGATTTGTCCTTCCAAAACGGGGATTCATTACATATTCATTTGGATCGGCTTCAGTTCGGCGGTAGTAAAGTTCAATGCTTTGCCATCTTCATACCTGAAGAAGTTCCGGCACTTGGCAAATTTCAGGCTGCACTCGAAATGGCCGATATCTTCCATGAACGTATTCTTGCACGTTATGACAATATGAAATTGGTTACTTCGAAACAGGAAATCGCGAACTTGAAAGAAGATGAAATCGGGGCTGTCTTAACCCTCGAAGGGTGTGACGCGATTGACACCGATTTGGCGAAACTGAGGACGTTGTTTCGGCTCGGGGTTACTTCCGTTGGGCTGACATGGAATAATGCCAATGCTTGTGCGGACGGAGCTCAGGAGTCAAGGCGGGCAGGATTGACTGATTTCGGCCGTATGGTAGTGAACGAACAGAATAAACGCAAAGTGTGGACCGATGTTTCACACTTATCGGAAGCCGCTTTTTGGGATGTGATGGAGGTAGCGGAATATCCGATTGCTTCTCATTCGAATGCCAAAGCCCTGTGCGATCATCCGCGTAATTTAAGTGATGAACAAATCCGGGCCATGTTCAAGAAGAAAGGTGTAATGGGCATGGTGTTTGCGCCACATTTTCTGAAAGAAGATGCACACGCTTCTCTGAATGATGTGTTACGCCATATCGATCATATTTGTGAATTGGGTGGTGAGAAACATATTGGTCTCGGTTCTGATTTCGACGGCATTCCGAGTGGACCGAAGGGATTGGAGCATTTCGGAAAATACCCTGATTTGATTGAGGAATTGTTAAAGCGGTATTCGGAAGAGACAGTGAAAGGTTTCTGCTATGACAATTTTGTTCGTTGTTACCCACGATAGGGACAAACCGTCCCTTTTTCGCGGGTATTTTTTCAAAGGGTTGAAATTTTCAAAAGATAAGTCTAATATGGAAATCAATTAAGGAACTTTTCGCGGTAAAAAAAGTACACTATTTATTGTAAGAATAGTGGTAATTTTGATGATGGAGGTGTGTGAAACATGGTCAATCAACTTTCATGGAAGGTCGGCGGCCAGCAAGGGGAGGGAATTGAGAGTACAGGAGAAATTTTCGCCGCCGCTTTAAATCGGTCTGGTTATTATTTGTACAGCTACCGTCATTTTTCTTCCAGAATTAAAGGGGGGCATACGAACAACAAAATCCGTGTCAGCACCAGGCAGGTGCGTTCAATGGCGGATGATCTTGATGTTCTGGTTGCTTTCGATCAGGAGACGATAGACGTTAACTTTCATGAACTGCGTCAGGATGGAATAGTACTGGCGGATGAGAAGGCAAAACCGAAAATCCCGGATGAATCACGAGCGACATTATATGTCATTCCGTTTACCAAAATCGCTCAGGATCTCGGAACATCATTAATGAAGAATATGGTCGCAATTGGGGCTTCAAGTGCGGTGCTCGGGTTGCCAATCACCTTTTATGAAGAGGTCGTCAAAGGAATCTTCGGACGTAAAGGCGCCAAAGTGGTTGAGAATAATATGGAAGCCATTCGTAAAGGGGCTGAGTATTTCAGGCAACAAGGCGGTGAGCAAAAGATAAAGCTCGCGGAAGCCGACGGAAAGAAACGAATGTACATGATCGGCAACGATGCCATCGGCCTCGGCGCTCTTGCGGGAGGGGCACGTTTCATGGCGGCTTACCCCATTACGCCGGCAAGTGACATTATGGAGTATATGATCGATAAACTTCCCGAATTCGGGGGAACTGTTATTCAAACGGAGGATGAAATGGCGGCTTGTACAATGTGTATTGGCGCCAATTATGGAGGTGTCCGTTCGTTCACAGCGTCAGCGGGTCCAGGACTCTCGTTGATGATGGAATCAATTGGCTTAGCGGGAATGACTGAGACACCGCTAGTAGTTGTAGATACTCAAAGAGGCGGTCCAAGTACCGGATTGCCTACAAAACAAGAACAATCTGATTTGTTGGCGATGATTTACGGGAGCCACGGCGAAATTCCGAAGATTGTAATGGCTCCGAGCACGGTCGAAGAGGCTTTCTATGACATGGCTGATGCCTTTAATTTAGCGGATAAGTATCAATGTCCGGTGATTTTCCTGTCTGATTTGCAATTGTCACTGGGAAAACAGACAGTCGAACCTCTGGATTATAAGCGGATTGCTATTGACCGTGGGAAGTTACATCAGGACGGCGAACTCCCGGAGCTTGAGAACAAGGCATATTTCAAAAGGTATGAATCAACTGATGATGGCGTTTCAACCAGAGTGCTTCCAGGTACGAAAAACGGAATTTATCACGTAACAGGCGTTGAACATGACCCGACGGGGAAACCATCGGAAAGTGCGGAGAATCGAAAGGAACAGATGGAAAAGCGTCTGCGCAAAATGATTAATTTGTCTTTCGATACGCCTGTTTACCAACACGCCCCCCATGATAAAGCGGATATTCTAATCGTCGGAATCAATTCAACCCGTGGAGCGATTGAGGAAGCGATCCCGCTCTTGGAGAACGAAGGATTAAAGGTCAACCATGCTCATATCCGGCTTGTTCATCCATTTCCAGTCGAGCAAATGAAGCCGCTTATGGAATCAGCGGAGAAAATTGCGGTCGTTGAGCAAAATGCGACAGGTCAGTTAGCCTCGATTATGAAGGCGAGTGCCGGTTATGCGGAAAAAATCGAAAATATCCTGAAATATGACGGAAATCCGTTCTTGCCCTCTGAAGTTTATGAGAATATAGCCAAAATCGCCAAGGCAAAATCTGTCACATGATATTTAGAGGAAGAGAATAAGCAAAGACTCTTGTGAAATCAAGAAAAAAGGAGAGCTCAAGCATCGCATCAGGGAGTATGCTGCGATACGACCAAGCC
>DASTWO010000014.1:0-8712 GCA_035776675.1 Caryophanales bacterium | reverse complement strand
TTCGACGCGATCTGCATCAGATTCCCGAGCTTGGTTTCGAAGAAGTCAAGACACAGGCTTATTTGCTTGATTACATTCGGAAACTCCCTCAAGATCATCTGGAAATCGAAACATGGCGAACCGGAATCTTTGTTAAAGTTAACGGTACTGCCCCATCCAAAACAATTGGTTGGCGCACGGATATAGACGGTCTTCCGATTGAAGAACAAACCGGTTATCCATTCAGATCACGCCATGAAGGCCATATGCACGCGTGTGGGCACGATTTTCATATGAGCATTGCGCTTGGTGTTCTTACCTATTTCGCTGCTGAACCGCCGGAAAACCATTTATTATTTTTGTTTCAACCGGCTGAAGAAGGACCCGGCGGTGCTTTACCAATGATTGAAAGCGAACATTTCCGTAAATGGAGGCCGGACGAGCTTTATGCTTTACATATTGCTCCGGAATATCCTGTTGGAACTGTGGCAACGAGGGAAGGGTTGTTGTTCGCCAATACATCGGAATTGTTTGTTGATCTGAAGGGAACTGGAGGGCATGCGGCTTACCCGCACAAAGCGAACGACATGGTTGTAGCGGCGAGCCATCTTGTCACTCAACTTCAAACCATTGTCGCAAGAAATGTCGATCCGCTTGATTCGGCAGTTGTGACTATTGGAAAGATCACAGGCGGAAGCAAACAAAATATCATCGCGGGAGAAGCCCGAATTGAGGGAACCCTTCGCACCCTTTCACAGGAATCAATGCGTCGGGTCAAACAACGGATCGAAGCGCTCATTCTCGGCATTGAAACCGGCTTTTCCTGCAAGGCGACAATCGATTATGGCGCTAACTATCTTCAGGTGACAAATGATTCGGCCCTAACGAAAGATTTTCTTACTTATTGTGAAAGCTGCCATGAGGTTTCACCGATAGTTTGTGACGAAGCCATGACCGGAGAGGATTTTGGCTATTTCATAAATGAAATTCCCGGAATGATGTTCTGGCTGGGTGTGAATTCTGAACATGGGCTTCACTCTGCGAAACTTGCTCCGGATGAGCGGGCTATTCCGAAGGCTATCGATTTGCTGACAGGCTTTTTAAAGCATCAAGCGATAAAGAATAAATGAAAAATAAGTTGGACACATTAACGATTGAGCATAAAAACAGGAAGGTGATACTATGCCAAAAGTTGGCGTGGAGCAATCGTTAACCGATGTCCAGCAAGCCCTCTCAGACAAAGGTTATGAAGTGGTCGCTCTGAAAAATGAAAATGACGCCGGCAGTTGTGACTGCTGTGTCATAACCGGCCAAGATGAGAATGTAATGGGGATTCAAAATGTCGCGACTCAGGGCTCGGTCATTGAGGCGCGCGGGATGACAGCTGACGATGTGTGCCGGGAAGTTGAGAATCGGATCAAGCACTAAGGTGTCGGGAACAGCGATGGAGCTGTTCCTTTTTTTGATGGATCGACTTTTTTGTTTTTCATTCACTCCGTTTTTCGCTATACTTATGAGTGATTCGTTACTTTCAGGAGGTGGAAATCCCGTATTTTGACGGGAGAATCATTGGCCTTAATCAGCATTGGTATCTTTATACTTTTATTAATATTAACCTCGTTTTTTGTAATATCGGAGTTTTCAATTGTCCGAGTAAGGCGGCCCAGAATTGAATATCTGGCATCGCAGGGCAATAAGAGAGCAAAAGCCGTCAAGAGAATAGTGAAGGACTTGAATACTTATCTGTCTGCATCGCAGCTTGGCATTACATTGACAGCCCTGGGAATGGGCTGGGTCGGTGAACCGGCGGTCGGAGGGCTGGTTGAAGCCTTATTCGAAACGGCCCCTTTGCCGGAATCAGTGATGAGGACGTTTTCGTCCATAGCGGCCTTCATAATTATTACATATTTTAACGTTGTTCTGGGTGAATTGGCCCCGAAAACGTTCGCAATTCAAAGGACGGAGAAAACAGCCTTGTTAATTGCCCGTCCCTTGATCGGATTTCATCTTTTGTTGTTTCCGTTCATTTGGGTATTGAACACGAGCTCCAATCTCGTAACCAGGTTATTTGGTGTCAATCCTGCTGAAGATGATGAAATGGTACATTCCGAAGAAGAATTGCGTTTTATTCTATCGGAAAGCTATCAAGGCGGTGAGATCAACCAATCCGAATACCGTTACGTTAATAAAATCTTTGAGTTCGATGACCGAATGGCGAAAGAGATCATGGTTCCGCGAACCGAAATGGTCACTTTGTATAAAGACCGTCCTTTCTCCGAGAATATGGAGATCTTGCGCGAGAATAAGTTCACGAGGTATCCCGTCGCGGATGGGGAAAAAGACCGTATTGTCGGGCTTGTTAACATTAAAGAATTGTTCACGGAGAATTTACACGGAGAAATTGAAGTTGAAGAGTTTATTCGTCCGATCATTACTGTGATCGAGACGGTGAAAGTCAAACAGCTGCTGCTAAGGATGCAAAAAGAACGTGTTCATATGGCGATGTTGATGGACGAATACGGTGGTACAGCTGGACTTGTAACAGTAGAGGACATATTGGAGGAAATCGTAGGCGAGATTCGGGACGAGTTCGATGATGATGAGAAACCAATGATTCAACAAATCGGTTCAAACCGGACAGTTCTGGATGGGAAGGTGTTGATTTCAGACGTGAATGGCATCTTCGGACTTGATATTGACGATTCCGAGCTAGATACCATCGGAGGATGGGTTTTGACCCAAAAAGCGGAAATTCAACCGGGGACCGCTTTTGAATACGGACAATATCGTTTCGAGGTAAAAGATATGGAAGGGTATCAGGTGAAAGTGATAGAAGTGGTTGAAACCAAATAAATCGGACCCCTTGAAGGGTCCGATTTGCAAACTTAAGCTTCTTTTTTTGTAATATTGACTTGATGCGGGAACGGGATGTCGATATTATGCTCATCAAAGGCTTCTTTGAAGGCCTTCAGTAACTTCCGTTGGACTCCGTATTGTTCCCCATTTTTCGTATGGCCGATAATGCGGATCACAACGTCTGAAGCCCCGAGTGTTTGTACACCGACAACATTTGGCCCGTCAATGATATTCTCATCTTCTGCAGCAACCTTTTCTGATACCTCTTGAAGAATGTTCATCGCCTCATCAATATCGTCATCGTACGAGATCCCGATATCAACAAGGGCGCGCATATTTCCTCTTGAAAGATTGCTGACAGTGTTAACCTCGCGATTCGGGATGAAATGAAGCGTTCCGTCAAAGCCGCGCAGTTGAGTAGTTCTCAGCCCCACTTCTTCTACGACTCCGCTAAACCCGGCGGTTGTAACGACATCGCCAACATCCAGCCATTTTTCAGCAAGCAGGAAGAAACCGGTGACAATGTCGCTCACGAGTCCCTGTGCGCCGAAACCGATGGCCAGGCCGACAATACCGGCTCCCGCGATCAATCCACCTATCGGAAGGCCGAATATCCCGAAAACGACTACAACCACGACGAAAACCAAGGTATAGGTAAGTACGCTGAGCATCAATCTCTCAAGCGTAATCGATCGGCCCTCGGACATTTTCTGCCTCTCTCTCATGCGGTCGAATGATCTGGAAATCACTTTCTTCCCGATCCCTTTAGCGATAAGGTAAGCAATCCAGATCGCAATCAATTGTAAAATAATGATACCGGCATTTCTTACAATTCTGGCCCAATCAATATGGGAAATCCAATCTTCCATGACAAATCTCCTTTCTATATGTATGTTTTGTATTATACCCGAATCGAACCGTGTCGAAAACCTGATTTCATTCTATCATGTGAGCATATTGTTGTTTATCGGCCAGGGAATTAGGTTATGATATTAAAGGATGATTTAAAAAGGTATTTATATTAGAGTCATTCTCAATTCATTTTGACTCAAAAAAATACATGTACTATAATGATCAACGTGCTGAAAATCATCCGCATGTGCGGAAACAGATATAAGTGGAGGGATTACATATGCCTGAACGCATGGTAGGAAAGCAAGCACCACGTTTTGAAATGGAAGCTGTAATGCCGAATAAGGAATTCGGAAAGGTCAGTCTTGAAGAGAACATGAAGCAAGACAAATGGACAGTTCTATTCTTCTATCCAATGGATTTCACATTTGTTTGTCCGACAGAAATTACAGCATTGAGCGATCGCTATGAAGACTTTGAAGATCTTGATGCGGAAGTCATCGGCGTATCGACGGATACAGTACACACGCATCTGGCGTGGATCAATACATCTCGTGATGATAACGGACTTGGCAAGTTGAACTACCCGCTTGCCGCGGATCATAATCACGAGGTATCAAAAAAATACGGAGTTTTGATTGAAGAGGAAGGGGTTGCGCTTCGCGGCCTTTATATCATCAATCCTGAAGGCGAATTGCAGTACTCGGTTGTTAATCATAACAACATCGGGCGTGACGTTGACGAAACGCTTCGAGTATTGCAGGCATTGCAAACTGGCGGCTTGTGCCCGGCTAACTGGAAACCGGGTCAGGAAACGTTGTCCGTCTAGTTTAAGAACAATTTTGCAATGGGGCCTAACTCTTAAAGTTGGGCCCCATTTTCTTTTTCAGTGAAATTTTCTGCATTTATCTAATTTTGGGTGTATGGCTAACTTACTAAAGTAAAAGCGAGATAAACGAAGAAATTAAAACAAAAAATGACGGATGATTCTTGAAACGAACCAAAATCAGCTGATCTGGAATGAGAACGTTGATTTTCGTGAAATCGACTTGTGGTAATTTATTTCGGAATCCGGTATATTATACTGTACTGTGTTTGGATGTATTGTTTCTGGTGTTTTTATGATGAGTCATTGGGGTTCTTCAGAAAGACGGCGCAAGCCGAAAATTAAAGTGTGACGTAGACACGATTGCACAAAGGTGGTGGGAGTTTTGGAGACTTTTAAAAGGTTGCAACAATATTATTGGCCTTACAAACGGTACTTTATTGGTTCAGTTATCTTTCTGTTGTTTGTTGTTGGTTTTACTGTGCTTTATCCAATCGTTCTGCAGCAGGCGATTGACCGAGGGATCAAGAATGGAGATTACGGAATCATACCTTACCTTGCGATTGGTTTTGTCTTGATTATGGGGCTTAAGGGGGTTTCGGCCTATTTCCAACAATACTGGGCAAACGTGTTCAGTGTCAGTGCGGTTTACGAAATACGGGAAGCTTTGTATAAGAAGCTGCAATATCTACCTTTCCGTTTTTACGACAATGCGCATACCGGTGACTTAATGTCACGTCTGACAGCGGACGTTATGCAATTCGGCGCTTTTCTGTCGTTCGGCTTCACACAATTATTCAGATTTGTGTTGCTTGTTTCGGCCAGCTTGATTATCATGTTCTATTATTCATGGATTCTGGCTTTGGTTGTGGTATTGATGACACCGTTCCTGGCAGTAACAGTTTACAGGTTTGATAAGCGGGTGCATCCGGCGTTTCGAAAGGTTCGTAGATCACTAGCCAATCTGAACACGAAAGTGCAGGAAAATGTCAGCGGCGTCAATACGGTTAAGGCTCTTTCAAGGGAAGACTTTGAAATGGACCGGTTCGCTGATAAAAATTCGGATTATAAGGATAAGTATTTATTTACATCTTCGATATGGTCTCGATTTTTTCCGGTAATGGAGTTTATCGGCGATATTACAGTGGTTCTTCTTCTCGGGCTTGGCGGATGGCTCGTAAACACCGGTGATCTTAGTCCCGGTGCGCTGTTTGCATTCTTCAGCCTTGTTTGGTATATCATGGACCCGCTTATTGATTTAGGGTTTATCATTAACGCTTTCTCTCAGTCGAAAGCGTCCGGTGAGCGGTTGTTGGAGATTCTTGATGAGCCGGAGGATATTCAATCTCTGAGCCATGCTGCTTCTCAAGATCGTCTTGAAGGCCATGTCCAATTCGATGATGTTTCATTTCGTTATGGAAATGCCGAAGATCTTGCTATTGATTCAGTGAGCTTCGATGCCCCGGCCGGCCAAGTCATCGGCTTAATGGGAGCCACAGGGGCCGGTAAATCCAGCATTACGCAATTGATCGCGAGGTTCTATGAGGCAACAGAAGGGCAAGTTTTAATCGACGGCAAGGATATCCGTGATTATACATTGAAATCCTTGAGGAAAAATATTGGAATTGTTTTACAAGAATCCTTCTTGTTTTCAGCAACGATCAGGGATAATATTGCTTACGGCGATCCGGATATTTCGATGGACCGGATTATCGATGCCGCGAAAAGGGCTCAGGCGCATGATTTTATAATGAATGAACTTTCAAACGGGTATGACACTATGCTTGGTGAACGTGGAATGGGGCTTTCCGGAGGGCAAAAACAGCGGATTGCCATTGCCCGTGCTTTGTTAATCAATCCGAGTATTTTGATTCTGGATGATGCAACAAGCGCTGTCGATATGCAGACAGAAGCGAAAATTCAGCATGCGTTTCGTGAATTAATGCGTGGCAGAACAACGTTTATCATCGCCCATCGGATATCTTCGGTCCAGCATGCCGATGAGATTCTTGTTCTCGAGAATGGCTCGATTGCTGAAAGAGGTACGCACAACGAGTTGCTGAATGGGGATGGATTGTATCGTAGAATTTACAACATTCAATATCAAGATCACCAGAAAGTCATGGCCAATCAGATTAGCTGACGGTCAATTCATTGAAGCAAGACAAAGATCACATAATTAGGAAAGATAGGGGTTGGACTCAGTTTTTCTTTTTCTTCTCAACTCCAGCCTCTTCCTTCTTTTTCTTAAACGGGGGTGAAAGCATGGCTGAAAAAAGCCGCGCGATTGAAAGGTTCTATTATAAACAAGATCAAGCGATTGAAAAGCCTTTTAACTGGAAACAAATGACGAGGCTCTTAAGCTACATGAAACCCTACAAGAGGTCGATGGTTCCGAAAACATTGGCGGCGGTACTTGTCCCGACGGCGATTCGCCTGGCTGTTCCGATTCTTATTAGTACAGCTTTTGATCACGCCATTTCGGAGTCTGGCGGGAATCCCGAATTTCTGATGATTCTTGTGATTGTGGCATCCGCTCTTTATGTTTTGAATCTTATCGCCAACAAATTCCGGATTTGGTGGACAAATCAACTCGGCCAATACGTCATTCACGATTTACGGAAACATCTGTTTAATCACGTGCAACGTTTATCACATCGATTTTTTGATTCGCGATCAGCGGGGTCGATTCTAGTAAGAATCATTAATGACGTTAATTCGCTGCAGGAACTGTTTACAAACGGTGTTGTCAATTTGTTAACCGACATCGGAATGCTTGCGGGAATTGTCGTAATCCTTTTGGTTCTAAGTCCGAAGCTGGCGTTGGCCGTTCTTGTCATTCTGCCGTTAATGTTTATGATTTCAACCAAGCTTCGTCGGAATATACGCCGTGCTTGGCAGGATGTCCGGATTAAAAGGGCGAAAGTTAATTCACATTTAAATGAGAGTATTCAAGGGATTCGTGTGACGCAGTCCTTTACTCAGGAAAAAGAAAATAGAGAGTTTTTCAACAAACTCAACTTTGAAAACTATGAAAGTTGGCGGAAAGCCAACCAGAAGAACGCTATTTTCCGTCCGTTTGTGGAGATGTCCAATGCTATCGGATCCGGTATTTTGATTTGGTACGGTGTGTTTTTGATTCAGAATGGTTCGATAGATCTTGGCGTTTTCGTCGCTTTCGCTTTTTACATCGGGATGTTCTGGGAGCCGATTTCGCGCCTCGGCCAGATGTATAACCAGCTTCTCGTCGCGATGGCGTCTTCGGAAAGAATTTTCGAATTTCTTGATGAAAGACCGAACGTGGAAGAATACCCCAATCCGGTACCAATGGATAATGTTAAGGGAGCGATTCGGTTCGAGGATGTGGAATTCACATACGACAATGACAGGATGGCCTTGAACAAGATCAATTTAGAGATGGAAGCCGGGCAACAAGTGGCGCTTGTCGGCCACACCGGATCAGGTAAATCAACGATTGCCAACTTGATCGGTCGATTCTACGATCCTACCGGAGGAAAGGTTACACTTGACGGTACGGATTTACGGAAATACAGGCTAGATGAACTGCGTGAAAATGTCAGCACTGTTTTGCAAGATACCTTTATCTTCTCCGGAACGATTATGGAAAATATTCGTTTCGGCCGGCCTGGCGCCACGGATGAAGAGGTTATTCAAGCTGCTGAAGCGATTGGCGCTGATGGATTTATCCGGAAATTAAGCAACGGATTTGAGACTGAGGTGGAGGAACGCGGAAACGTGCTTTCCGTCGGTGAGCGGCAGCTTCTTTCGTTCGCACGTGCGTTGCTTGCCGACCCGAAAATCTTGATTTTGGATGAAGCGACAGCCTCGATTGATACTGAAACCGAGGTTATCATCCAAACGGCGCTTGAAAAGCTGCTGGAAGGCCGGACTTCAGTATTGATCGCACACCGCTTATCGACAATTCGTGATGCGGATAAGATTGTGGTGTTGGAACACGGCAATATTCTTGAAGTCGGCAACCACGATGAATTGATGCAGCAACAAGGCAAGTACTATGAACTTGTCGTCAGCCAATTTCAGATGATGGATGCGGTTTAAGCCGTGACGGAGAATCTACCCCATTTGTTGGGGTGGATTTTTTTTTGTTTTGTTGGGAAGTTGTTAGATAAAATCAATAAGTTGTTAGATATAATTTAATAGATGATCGATAAATCTCA
>DASTWO010000013.1:0-6588 GCA_035776675.1 Caryophanales bacterium | reverse complement strand
CTCCCTCGGCTGAAAGTCGATTATACATTGTCAGCCCTTCTGAACCGGCAATTTCCGCATCCAGATAGAAATCCGGTTTCTTCTTGCGAAGACGATCGATCGTAAGGTTGGTAGCAATTCGAAACAGCCATGAGGAAAATTTCTTATTACTGTCATAGCTATCGATGTTGAGATAGGCCCTCAGAAAAGCTTCCTGTGCGAGATCCTCGGCCTCCTGTCGATTGCTGACCATGCGAAAGCATATCTGGTACACCTTATGCTGATACAAGTCAATAAGCTCACCAAATGCCTGCTGATCGCCTTTTCTAACCTTTTTAATGACTCTTTGGACCAAATCTTCCATTCGACTACCCCCGCTCGTGCGGTATTCATGCATACGAAAACAAACCTGAAAAGGTTTCATCTTATTGTAGCATGAGACAGAGAAAAATTGGTGAGTTTGTCCAAATTTGAAAAAAAGAAGTTTGAAGCCGGAAAGAATCGGGAAAACTACAGCCTACCTGGAGGTGAATGCTGTGCGAGACAGGGAATTACTCCTTGAGATCGAGAGGTCACGCGAAGAAATGAACCAGCTTTCAAAAAGCCTGCCGTTGTCTTCTGGAGAAGTTCTTGCAAAGAGCAGAAGGCTGGACTCCCTGCTCAATTCCTATCAGAAAAAGATACCTTATTAAAAAAAAGCACCCTCTCTTGTTTGAAAACTAGGAGGATGCCGATTTTTTTATTTTAATTTCTCGCCAAACAGGGAGCCCATCAACGCCACAGCGGTAGTGGCGGTTTTGTTCTTGTCATCCAGAATCGGATTCACTTCTACAAATTCCGCCGATGTAATGAGATCGGATTCCGCCAACATCTCCATTGCCAGATGGCTTTCGCGATAACTGATGCCTCCCATCACCGGTGTTCCAACACCCGGCGCATCATTCGGATCAAGACCGTCCAGATCGAGACTCAGATGAACACCGTCTGTTCTTTCACGAAGATAATTCATGGATTCCTCAATCACATTGGTCATGCCCAAACGATCGATTTCGTGCATCGTATATACCCGAATGCCTTTTTCACGAATCAATTCTCTTTCCCCTTCGTCAAGGGAGCGTGCCCCGACGATCACAAGATTCTCGGGTTTGATTTTCGGAGAATAGCCACCAATTCCAGTCAAAGACACATGGCCCAATCCGAGACTCGCGGCCAAAGGCATCCCGTGAATATTGCCGCTCGGCGAAGTGTCCGCCGTATTAAGATCTCCGTGGGCATCGTACCAAATGACACCCAGGTTCTCGTAATGCTTTGACACTCCGGCAAGCGTACCAATCGCAATACTATGGTCTCCACCAAGAACCAAAGGGAACCGCCCGTTCTCGATTACCTCCGAAACATCCTGCGCTAACTGCTGATTCGCGTCAGAAACCTCTTTTAAATTCTTCAAATGACTGTCCTGTGCTGATTCCAGCTCTTCCGGATCCGGACGGCCGATTTCAATGTCCCCACGGTCTTTGATGTCGTACCCCAGGGCTTTCAGCCGTTCCACCACACCGGCATAACGTATCGCACTCGGCCCCATATCTACACCACGTCGGGCCTGTCCCAAATCCATCGGAACGCCGATGATCGACATTTCTTGTTTCATTTGCTTCAGCCTCCTCTGCATCTACTCCTTATGGTACCGTTTTCCTTCGGAATGATTCAACACCACAATTTCATGTATAGATATACAAAGGAAAGTTTTACAAAAAAATGCCCCGCGGCCAAAGCCGGAGGCTGTTAATCCCGGGTAAGATGGTAACCGGAGTTCTGATGTTGTAACTCGCCGAGCCACTCAGCTCTCAAGTTCTTGATTTTCTGTTCCACGGCAAGAATTCTCGTTTCAATCTCAGCCTTCTGACGTTCCATTGACTGCTTCTCCACAATCGCTTCTGACAGCAACCGGGACATTCTCTGCATCGTTAGCAATCTCCTTTATCTGTCATCTGAGTCTATCATACTGCTAATTGAGAAATCTTGTCAATATTTTTCGAGAATTTGCCTGAAGCGGAAGACGGGATTCGAACCCGCGACCCTCACCTTGGGAAGGTGATATTCTACCACTGAACTACTTCCGCATATCGAAATTTTACCGTAAGCCATAACCTATTTTAAATGAGTGTATTTCAACGGTCAAGCTATCTCGCGCTTCCCGGAATTGACAAATCAAGAAAACGCATGTATTTTTTTAATAAAAATAACGAAGATTCTGACCCGCATTTATATGAAATTTCATCTGTACGAACTTCAGGGCTCATTAATAAAATTCGGGAGGGATTACATGAAGGACCCTGAGTATTTGTTCCATAAGATCGCACAGGATAACACGGTGGTACAGTATTTCAAGAATCATTCCATGAGAGTCATGTTTCTCGCGAGTTCACTAGCCAAAAGATGCAGCTGTTATGACGAAAACTTGCGGGTCGCTGCGTTGCTGCACGATATCGGAAAAATGGGCATTTCCAAACAGATTTTGTTCAAACCGGAAAAGTTAAACGACCTAGAGTACGTGATCCTGCAAACGCATCCGCATACAGGGAACCTTATTGTTCGGAAACAACTTGGAATGCCCAAGGCGGCAGAATTCATACGAGATCATCACGAACGTTGGGATGGACACGGATACCCTAGAGGATTAAAAGAAGAAGAAATCTCCATTCAGGGACGAGTCATTGCTGTTTGTGATGCCTTTGACACCATGACGATGGACAACAGAGAATACAATCCGGAGCTTATGGATTATACCGATGCATACAATGAATTAAAAAGAAATGCCTGGACACAGTTCGACGGGAGTTTGGTTGAGAAATTTATTGGAATGATGGGGGACATCAGAATTCCTGATTTTCTCCATGGCAATTGAAGGCTTTCAGATGAAAAAAAAGATGGAGGGGGACGGATTCGAACCGCCGAACCCTGAGGGAGCGGATTTACAGTCCGCCGCGTTTAGCCACTTCGCTACCCCTCCGTATGAAAGAAGGGAAGTGAAAAGCATAAGCTGCTCTTTACTTCCCATTATCTATGACCCGTACGGGATTCGAACCCGTGATACCGCCGTGAAAGGGCGATGTCTTAACCACTTGACCAACGGGCCAAAATCAACGACGGATTTTATTATAAAACAGGAATCCCCAAATGGCAAACAAAAAGACACCGATTCTCTCGGTGCCTGAATTCGCGAATATCTTTTGTTTTGACTCCTTTGGCTTGAACCGGGTTTCCCTTTTTATTTTTTCTCCTATTCTTCGGGACTGGCCAGAACGAAAGTATTGCCGTCGGGATCCCTGAAAATGGCCTGCATACCGCCCCAATCCGCCTTCTGGGCGGGCTCTACGAACTCCACGCCTCGATCTCGCAGCTCACGATAGTCTTTCTCAACATCATCACTGCTGAAAGCGACATTTTGAAAGCTTCCAATCCGGCTTTCCTGACCCGGCGGAGTAAACAAAACAATAAGGGTATCCGACCCAGGCGGTTGCAATTCAATCCAACGCTTTCCGTTTCCAAAAGGCTGGTCCGTAACCACTTCGAATCCAAGCTTCTCATGATAGAACTTGAGTGCCCGATCCTGATCCGTAACCGGAATGCTTGTAAATCTCACTCTGATCATATTTTTTCACCTCATCGATTAGGATTCATTTTGTTGCAAAGGAAGCAAATCATAGAAAGGCCATACTGAACAAAAATCGTCGCCCGGGCCAAATTCAGCATCATTGCAATGATATATCGTTCCGGCCGAGTCTTTGCGAAAGACAGAAGCTCCCGGCCCATATTGTCCCTTGTCATTCTCAAAGCCCATGTCTCTTTTGAAGGTTGTTCCTTCTGTCGACACTATTGGGAACTGCCAGCCTCTTTCGTTACGGAATTTCTTTTGGACCTCAGGGGGATCCGGAGAAGTCAAGGCAAAACCAGCCTTCTCTTGGAGATACCCGAAAATGCCGTTAAAACCATCTGCCCACATCGTACAATAGGAACAAGATTGGCCCATATTATGAACCACGATCAGTTGATCCTGATTCCCAAACAACTCGGAAAGGCCAACGGGCTGACCGTCCAGACCTGTAAAAACATAATCCTTCACCCGAACCTCGGGCGCATTTCTTTTCAACTGATAAAGTTCCCTTTTCTTTTCGGCAATTTCCTTTTCAAGATCCTGAATTCTGGTTTCCTGAGTTTCCGCCATTTTCACCTCTCCTTTCAAAAGTTTATCCTAAATCTTCAAAGAGCCCAAGCCGGTTTCCCCATGGATCAGTGAACGTACACCACTTTGCCGGAACCCCTTCACGAGTGTTGACCGGGGACACTTCAATTCCCTGTTCTGATACGATTCTGTCTCTTGCCTTTTCAATTTCCGTCACACCCAACCTCAGCGGCCCGCTGCCTACGGCAGGTTCACCCTCTGCCACCTGAAGCCAGCATCCTGACCTAATTTCCCACTCTGCAAAATCCTCGTGCGGGATGAAATTTGCCGGACGGCCAAACAATTTCTCATACCATTGATATCCCTGCTCATAATCCGATACACGGATTTGCAAGGTGATCTCCTGCACATTAAGTGAGTCCATTTCTATAAATCCTCCTTGCACACAATTCCGTGCTCTAAATAAAATTTCAACAAGGTCAGGGCCTCGCCCCAACCAACCGAACAGTCCAGACAGGCGGCCAAATCCTTTTCAGATGTGGTGTAACCTGTTTCTCGCAAGTTGACAAGAGTGCCTTCCCGATAGGGCTCAAGCGCCAGAGAAACCGTCGTCATTTCCTTACCCGGCGACCATTGAAAAACAAAAGCCTCATTCGGAACCGCTTTCAAAACCGGTCCGCCATCTTCAATATTTTCGTGTCCCTGGCCAAATGCCTTCCACCGCAAACGAATGTCACCATTCAAATCCACCGTTGTTTCATCGGTGAACCAGGCATTCCACCCCTCCCCGGTTGTCAACGTTTCATACACTTTTTCCGGTGCAGCTCTTATGTAGGTTCGATGTTTGATTTCAGGCATGCTACTTCCCCATTCCATTCAGCACTCTTGTAATATTCCTTTTAAATTATAACATAGCGAAATGAAAGAAAGGCCACCCGCATAAACAGGAGGTCTCTACTTCTTATGCCATGGTTTGAAGTGACGGATTTTCCCCAACAATGCCTTCGGATCTCCATCAAAAGTAAGCGCGCGATCATCTACATAAACAATGGCAGGGACTTTCTCAAATGTAACATCATCCACTTCGATTTTATGGTCAGCCAACCATCGTTTTGTCGCTTCCAGCCCTTTCTTTTCTCGACAACGCGAAGAAACCACCACAAGACGATACCTTTTCCGCAATTGCTCAATCGTCTCGCGAATCCCATCAACCGGAGGGTCAGGAATCACATCAATGCCCTGCCAGCCGCTGAAATAACTATGAATAACCCCGTCAAAATCAAATACGATCGTCGGTTTTCCTTTCACCTTTTCTCACCTCCGGGATTAGCTTGCCCAGATCCCGGTATGGGAAACCAAGTGCGCTCCTAAAATGGTAATGATCCTTCACCACTTCAAGGTCCCTTTCACACCATCACCAAAAACCCTGTTGATATAAGCCTTCTCCTCTTTCTTGCTCAAAACACCCGTCGCTTTCCCGATGGTCCCATCCTCAAGGCTCCAAAGTGCATTATGCTGTTCATCAGCTTTACTGAAATGACCTTTCTTCCACATCGTGAGCATATCCATATATAAACTATAATGATCTAATCCACTGCGTTTCTGCACTACTGTCATCATAGTCTGGATGTTTTCCAAGGTCATGGGCACCGCCCCCCATTTTTCCGAGGCCACCACTTTTTGATGGGTCATTTTGTGGAGGGTTTGTATGATATTGGCCTCTGTCCAATCGGCTTTTTGCTGAATAACGCCATGCTTTACCGTTTTTCCCGAATTGGCTGAGGAACCTTCCATCTGATCCGACTGACTTGGCCCGGATGAATCAACAACGACCGGTTCGTTGTCTTGGTTCCCAACCGTTTCATCCACTTCATGGAGCAGACTGTTTGTACTATAATAAGCCACAACTCCTACACCCACGAATAAGACCACGAGAATTCCCGTCCAAATGAGTTTGCTTTTCATCCAATCGACCCCCAAGAATACTTAAAATTACTTTAACACAACCATGCGGAAGAGAGAACCACCTAAGGAAAATCCTAGTGAGTAATGGGAATAAAAAAAGACAAGAATCAGCTTTGCTGACTCCTGTCCTTATAAAGAGAGCTCCCAATCGGACTTGAACCGATGACCTCATCCTTACCATGGATGCGCTCTACCGGCTGAGCTATGGGAGCATTGGCTCCACAGGCAGGATTCGAACCTGCGACAACTCGGTTAACAGCCGAGGGCTCTACCACTGAGCTACTGTGGAATATGGATTTACAAGTACAACTCTGGGCTTCTACTCATAAAAAAAAAGTTCGAAGCTGAATTACTGTAAAATATGAGAAATCAGTTCAGCTAATGGAATGAACTGAACTGTGTAGAAAATATGTAGGCCCGGCGACGTCCTACGCTCACAGGGCAGATGCCCCATTACCATC
>DASTWO010000012.1:0-5912 GCA_035776675.1 Caryophanales bacterium | reverse complement strand
CGAAGGGATTCGAACCCCCGCGACGCCGAAAGACGTCCTAACTGATTTCGAGTCAGTCCCCTTCAGCCGGACTTGGGTACGCCTCCAAATTTTCGACATGACCTAATGTACCACATTTCCCCGCGGATTTCAAATACATAGAGACCGTCTTTTTTCGCCATCTTAGAAAAGAAAGGAGAGGACCATAATGTCGGCCCATACAGCCTTATTAATCATCGACGTAATCAATGATCTTGAATTCGACCATGGGGAATCTCTACTCCAGAACGCGCAGCCCATAGTCAAGCCAATCAACCACCTGAGAAAAGAAGCGGCTCATCATCAAATTCCCGTGATTTATGTGAATGACAATTTCGGCCAATGGCAGTCCAATAAAGAACATATTATTGAAAAATGTTCAACAGGACGCGGCCGCCCGATCGTTGAGCGGTTACGACCTACAGAAGACGACTATTTCGTTGTGAAACCGAAACATTCCGGCTTCTTCTCCACGCCGCTTTCCACGCTTTTGAGCCAACTGCAGGCCACTACTTTAATTCTGACGGGCATGGCGGGCAACATTTGTGTGCTTTTCACAGCAAATGACGCTTATATGAGAGGGTACGATCTGCACATCCCATCCGATTGCGTCGCATCCAACGCCGAAGAAGACAATCAATATGCGCTCAGACTCATGAAAAACACGCTCAAAGCTGATATTACACCATCCGGCGAACTCGATTGGCAAAGGATCGCCAGAAAACCTCCAAAAGATATCATTTATTCCGCTGATTAACCTAATTCGAAACCGAACCCTGACATTTAACGTCATGATTCAATGTTATAATAACAAGAACCATGACAATGAGGGATGGATGGACGATGTCGAAGACACAGCGTTTAATTGAACTGATGATGATAGTAAATGCGAAGAGAAAGTTCACTGCGCGAGAGTTGGCGGAAGAGTTCGGCGTCTCCTATCGCACCATTCTCCGTGATTTGGATGAGTTGAGCGCTCTCGGGGTCCCTCTGTATTCCGAGGTTGGCGCAAGCGGCGGCTATAACCTATTGAACAACCGAATGTTGCCGCCCATTCTCTTTAAGGAATGGGAAGTCGTGGCCATGTTTTTCGCCTATCAATCGTTACAGTTCTTCGGATCGCTGCCCTTTCAGACCGAAACCCGTTCTGCTCTCGAGAAATTCTACCTGCATTTGCCGGAAGACGTCCGGAACCGCATCGATGCCATGAAAGACCGCATCGTATTCTGGAATCCGCGCCATGCCCAACCCGCTGACCATTTGGAAACCATCTTAGAAGCAGCCATCGAGCAATCAGCCGTCCTCATTGAATATGACAGTCAAACAGGCATTGCAAAAAGAACCATCCAACCTGTTGGCCTCTACAGCTACAAAGGCTTCTGGTACTGTCCCGCCTATTGCTTTAAACGCGAGGCGTTTCGTTTGTTCCGGGCTGACCGAATCCATAATGCAGAACTAACGGACGCTGAGACCACAAATCTGGCTTATCAATCTATAGCAGATTGGATTCGCTTATCGGAACAAGACTGTCCCGACCCGATTCCCTTTGTCGTTGAGTTAACGCGTGAAGGAGCCAGACGGGCGGAATCCGAACTGGATCTGGAACATTTGGTGCAAACCCGTCAGGACGGAACCGGCCGGATAGATACAGAAATCCCGGCCACACAACTCAGTTATTTCGCCGATCTCATTTGGAATTTCGGCACCGAAGCAACCATTTTAGAACCACCTGAAGCCATTCAGCACCTTAAACAAAAATTACAGTCGCTCGCAGAAATCTATGACTAAACTTTTATAAATCATGACACCATCTGTCAGTATTCAATGATACGTTAAAAGGGATTAAAAACAGGAAGGATGATGAAAAATGGAAGCAGTCAACACTTTAAGAAATGTGTTATTGGATGAAATGGCGGTTGGCGTACGCTCAACGAACCATCTAATCGGGAAAGTCAATGATAATGACTGGGACTACCGCCCCGCAATCAACATGCGTACCTTAAAAGAATTAGCGGAACATCTCGTGGCCATCCCCGAAGTTGATCTGGGGATCATGCAAGAGAAAGCGCAAGAGGAAATTCAGAAACTTGAAGCTCAATACGAGGCTATAAAATCGCAAAACGAATTGGGAGAAGCCATGAACAAGGGGTATGAGGCACTGAAGACTTACATGACCTCCTTGTCCGACGAAGACTTTCTTACGAAAGAAACAACTGCCTTTTACCTTGAGGAAGGAACGACTCAGGCGCGTTGGCTCACAGAAACCGTCACTCACATTTTCCACCATCGCGCCCAGTTTTTTAATTACATGAAGCAACTCGGCTATGACATCAATATGTTTGATCTATATCTGTAAACCGAAGCAAAAAGGAGCTTGGGACGTATCCAAGCTCCTTTTGTTCAATTAAGGCACACGTTAGCTTACTTATGAACATCTAGCAATTTGATTAATTTTATGATTTTATCAGCGTCACCTGGGTCAACGTACACTAGCTTTGTATTATTAATAATACGCTTCATTTCTTCTCGAATTTCTTCCACGCTTACATTATCAGGACGAGAAAAGCCACCATACCAACGATATGGGACGTTGTATACATTGATCGTGCCATCCCCATTACTACTATACGTCACTATTCCATCTACTATTCGTGAACCACTTAGTTGGATAACATCTTCTGGATAGCCAACATTGGTATCATCATCAGGATTAAGCGGTGTACCAGCTGGGATATGTCGAACATTCAAATGCGCTAAGTCCTGATTGGGTCCAAGTTGCAACCAAACTCGAGCGTATTCAATTTGTTCACTAGAATACTGGGATAGTGTTTCTCTGACTTCCTTATCGCCTGTTGATTGATTTTGATTCGAGAATCTATCAAGTTCAAAAAATACACCACCGCCATATAAAATGAGTTTATTGTTGTCTTGCGTAATGAAGAAAACGTTGCAAATTCCTTTTGTGCCAGTTGCATCAACCTCAGTAATAGAATCCTCTTTAATCCCTAATTTATCGAATGTAACACGATAACCTGATTCAAAATCTTTTTTAGACCTAACTGTTCTTTTATAAACAGGATTAGTTATAGTATGGTTCAAAGAATCCATTTGGTCACCAAAACAAGTTGCCCTTTTTTTCGAGAATGTTAATGGTTTACCTTCTAAAGTTTTGAGTTCGTCGCTACTATAAGTCCCTGCAGGGCCAAATGCTATGGTTTGTTGAATTTGCCACTGGCCGTAAAAAATTTCTTTTGGGTCGCTATTTTTAGAAGCTGTATTCGCTATCGTATCTTTTGCAACCTTATCGGAACTATTTGAAGTTTGTTCGTCATCATTCTTCTTACCGCTATTATCGGATTTTACTGTACTGTCGGTGGATGAACCCTTTGATTGAGAAGAATCATCTGTACTTTGAGATGTGTTATCAGCTTTTGACTCGTTTTTTGTGGATGTATCCTCACCAGATGTATGACTACAGGCAGACATTCCAACTAATAAAACGGCTAACAAAGAGGCCACGATAAAAATTTTGCTTTTCTTCACCTTTACAACCCCAATCTCTTTTTAAAACGCAAGATGAAACAACATAATGATTGATACAACAACAAAAAAAGGCACACCAAAATGGTTGTTATTTGGTGGGCTAAATACCCTGATATTTTCTTTTTTCTCCACGGTAAGGGACCTATTTAAGATTTACAAGCGAGTCTTTTCATTCCGGGATTTGGCTCGCAAGGCTTTGAAAAAGTCTGTGAGCAATTGTCCGCATTCTTCGCCGAGCACACCGGGCACCACATCAGCCTGATGATTAAATCGGCCTTCCTCCAACAGATTCATCAACGTGCCCGCACACCCGCCTTTCGGGTCCGGGGCGCCATAGACGACACGCTCAATTCGCGACTGCACGATCGCCCCACTGCACATTGCACAAGGTTCCAGCGTGACATACAAAGTACAGTCAGTCAGGCGCCAAAAGCCTGTCTCTTCACACGCTTTGTCGATCGCCAATATTTCCGCATGCCCCGTCGCTCGCTGTAAGGATTCACGCAGATTGAAAGCCGACGCGATTACCTCATCATTTTTTACAATGACCGCCCCAATCGGCACTTCGCCGAGCACAGACGCTCTTTTTGCTTGCTCTATAGCCATTCTCATATATTTTTCATCTTGTATCATATGTAAAACTCCATATCAGGCTTAGCCGCCTTGTAATAGTCCAGTCTATCCTGGAGCGTACCCGTGTGAAACTCAAACTTATGTCCGTCCGGATCGGTAAAGTAAATCGATTTTTGATCCCGCTCATCCCGTTGTCTTCCCGGTAAAATGTTAACTTTCAAAGACGCCAATTTCTCTACCATTTGATCAAATTTAGCCTCGTCAATCGAAAAAGCAACATGGGTGTAGGACTCGTGGATTTCGTTTCTTGGGATATCTTTTTCAACATTTAAGGCCAGCCAAAGCCCGTTTAAATCAAAATAAGCCGTGTTTTCACCTTTTACAAGCAATTGTGCCCCAAATACATGCTGATAAAAATTGATCGAGCTTTCCAAATCGGAAACGGAGAACGTCAAATGATTGATTCCGTTAACCTCCATTTATTCAACTCCTCTCTTTTTACAAAGCACTGACCGCAATCATGCACGAGGATACTACTCGTCCGTCCTTGTTATTTATCATAACGGAAAATTTGAAAATGAACAGTGAAAAAAAAGTGCCGAAGGCATATCCCCTCGGCACAATTTACTAACAGTTGTATATGTCTCTGTACGTCGTTTTTTCGAAAAACCGACTATAGACGGATCGAATCCCCGTCAAAGACGGAATCTTCATCGACGTCTGCATTGGTATTGCCTTCAACGTCCGCGTTCGCTTCCTCGCCGACATTCGCGCTACCATTTACAGCCGATTCCACATCCGTTGAACCTTTTCTCCATTCCAACAACTTCGGAATCCTCATCGACGTCTGCGGTGGTGTTGCTTTCAACATCCGCGTTCGCTTTCACGCCGACATTCGTGCTACCACTTACAGCCGATTCCACATCCGTTGAACTTTGTTCCGTTCCAACAGCTTCGGAATCTTCGTTGACGTCTGCGGTGGTGTTGCTTTCAACATCCGCGTTCGCTTCCTCGCCGACATTCGCGCTACCATTTACAGCCGATTCCACATCCGTTGAACCTTTCTCCATTCCAACAACTTCGGAATCCTCATCGACGTCTGCGGTGGTGTTGCTTTCAACATCCGCGTTCGCTTCCTCGCCGACATTCGCGCTACCATTTACAGCCGATTCCACGTCCGTTGAACTTTGTTCCGTTCCAACAGCTTCGGAATCTTCATCGACGTCTGCGGTGGTGTTGCTTTCAACATCCGCGTTCGCTTTCACGCCGACATCAGCGCCACCACTTACAGCCAATTCCACATCCGTTGAGCTGTCATCTTCCTCATTTTGGTTAACGGATATGACGTTATCTCCGGTAAGATTGACCGAAAGATCCAGGCCAGAAGCTTCACTGACGTTTCCTCCGATCAAAGCCGTTGCTGACAAGGCACCTGCGAATACGAAAGACTTTACAACCGTTTTTCCATTCAATTTCATGATTGAATCGCTCCTTCTTCCTTTTTTTATTAAATAATTCCATTTGAGAAAGAAGAAGCTTGTTTAGGCGGTGGTAAAGGTGGTGCATGTTCCCACTGATCTCTAAGTCCTTGAAAAGAAGAAATCAGAAGACCTTCAGACCCCGTACTCATTCGTTGATTCCCTGTCATGACTCCAAAAACAGGGGTGAACGACCCTGATCCTGTTCCGCCTCCCCCAGGGGAGATCACGGAAGTGGTTTGCAAAGGTACAGAAAAAATCGCCATTGGAATAGGTGTCTTTCCTGATCTGTTTCTTCCC
>DASTWO010000011.1:0-2076 GCA_035776675.1 Caryophanales bacterium | reverse complement strand
AATCGGGAAGGATTAACGATATACTGAACGCCCCGCAATCATTGGCGGGGTTTTTTCAACTCCCCAGCTTATTCCGGTGAACTTTTATAAAAAAGCACCTTTACTCACTATAACAATTCATTGACATCATAAATGCGGCCGTTTTCCACATTCCCTTTGAAGATCAAACCAAATAAAGCCTCAGCGACAGTGTCTGGATCCCGAAGTTGCCCCTTTTCCTTCAGCCCGCGAAATCTCTCCACGTCTCGAAAGGATTCCTTTTCAGACGAACGCAGCACTCCCTGCATTTCCGTATCCATTACCCCGGGATTGAATGCTATAAAAGTGTGAGGCGCATGGCCAGTGTCATTTTCTTCAGCGGCTGTTTGCGTATACAGATTCAGAGCCGCCTTCGAGCTTCCGTAAGCACTCCAGCCATGAACAGGCCTGTTGGCAGCACCTGAGGTGACATTAACAAAGAACATCGGCAATGACGGGTAATCCTGAACCAGCCGATTGGTAATCACCATCGGTGCCAACACGTTCAGATTCAACAAACGCTGCAAATCTCCCGGTTCGATTTTTCCAATTGCCTCAACCGGCTCCACGACACCGGCATTATTCACCACATAAACGTTTTTGATATCCTTCAATTGTCCAAGGGACTCAGTTATTTTATCAAGGACTTCCAACTGTTGATCCGGCGAAGACAGATCGCACTTAAAATGAGCGTACTGGAGCTTCTCCTGTTCTGCTCTGTTCTTCAAATGCTCATTTTCTTTCCGGGCCACGGTATACAGGCCTATTCCCTGATCCAAAAATCGTTCCGCTACAGCGGCTCCGAGGCCGCGTGACGCTCCTGTAACAATTGCAAGATCCATCTTTTATCCTCCATTTCAATGTTTGAATCCATTTTCGACTTGGAATGGTCAATTCCGGCGGACCACCACAACCTCTTTATTTTATTATCAACCTTTTGCGGATTCATTTTCAACTTTCGGGGTGTATTAAGGACGGATTTCACCATGAGGAAATTCTTGAATCTACGGATAAACGGCCCATTGCATCAATTCACCAGCTTATTCCGGTGGGCATAAATCGCCGCCTGGGTACGATCGTCCACTTCCAGTTTGGAGAAGATGTTCGTGATGTGGGTTTTCACCGTTTTTACAGCAATAAACAGCTCGTCAGCGATCTCATGATTCGTCTTGCCTTCCGCGATTAACCGCAGAATTTCAATCTCTCTGCCGGTTAATTCTTCATGCAACTTCGGTTCGTCCGATCGGCGCATTCTGGACAACACTTTCCCGGTCACTTTTGCCTCTAGAATGGATTCGCCTCTATTAGCTGCCCGAATGGCCTCGGCAATTTCACTCGCTTTCGATGTCTTTAACAAGTAGCTGAAAGCCCCAGCTTCAAGGACCGGAACCACCTTGTCGTCGTCGACGAAACTAGTCAGAACGATGATTTTCACATCTTTAAGAACCCGGCAAATTTGCCGCGTCGCTTCAACACCATCCATCCCTTCCATAACGAGGTCCATCAAGATCACATCCGGAACGGTTTCTTTCGCTAAGCGCACTCCTTCTTCACCATCCGATGCCTCGCCGATAATTTCGATGTCGGCTTGAGACTCCAGATAAGCCGAGAGACCCATTCTGACCATCTCATGATCATCTACGAGCAACACACGTATCATGATTCCTTCTCCCTTCCCTTCTCCACGATCGGCACCTTAACCTCAATTTGTGTTCCCTTACCGGGAAATGAAATAATATCCGCCACTCCGCCGATTTCATTGGCGCGTTCCTGTATGGATTGAAGGCCGTATGACGATGGTTTCGAATGTTCCATATTAAACCCAATCCCATTATCGATAATTCTCAGATAAAGCTGTCCGCCCGCGGTTCCAAGCCGGATGGTGACGGAAGTGGCCTGTGAATGTCGAAAGACGTTGGACATCCCTTCCTGGACAATACGAAACAAATGATCTTCAATTCCTTTTGCCAACTTCGGCACGTCCGCAATTTCCCATTGAATATCCAACGGTTGCTTGCTTTCAAATTCCCCAAGCAACTCTTCAAGGCCTTCCTTGAG
>DASTWO010000010.1:0-5928 GCA_035776675.1 Caryophanales bacterium | reverse complement strand
CATGTTTGTCCCTTTTGAATCATACCATGTACAAACTAGAGGTGTGATGTGAAGAAAAGAGAAGTGGCTAATCAATAAAGCAGTCAATTTATCTGTACAAAGGGGCTTATTATCCGTGGGAATCGCGGTATCACTTACGATTTTCGTGTTCACTTATATTGCCATTATTACCGAGAAAGTCAATCGTGCCTTTGCGGCCTGTATTGGCGGGGTGTTAATGGTCTTGTTCGGCATTGTCGATGTGGATGACATGTTTTTCAAGCATATTGATTGGGAAACCATCGTTCTGTTATTTTCCATGATGGTCATCGTTTCGATCACAAGCCACAATGGGGTTTTTGAATATATTGCGGTCTTGTTGGCCCAGAAAGTTCACGGACAACCATTGCCGTTGTTGGTTGCTGTATCGGCCTTAACGGCTTTTGGCTCGGCTTTTTTGGACAATGTGACAACCGTTCTTTTGCTTGTGCCGATTGTTTTGACGCTTACGGAAATGTTGGGACTGGCTTCCATGCCGTTTTTAACGGCGATTATTTTATTCTCCAATATAGGAGGAACCTCAACGCTGATCGGGGATCCGCCGAACATTATGATCGGGCAGGCGGTTGATCATCTCGAATTTAACGATTTTCTTGTTCATCTTGCGCCGATTTCCGTCGTCATATATTGTGTGGTGCTTATCGTAGTGATCTTTTTTTATCGGCGTTCGTTGCGCGTTTCCGAGCAAAATCGCAGAAAGTTATTGGAGTTGGACCCGATCTCCTATTTGAAAAAAGGGCCGGTTATGGTGAAATCGGTAACGATTCTTTGTTTAACTATTATCGGTTTCTTATTGCATCCATTGCTGCATGTCGAGTTAACGACTGTCGCGATGGCTGGGGCATTGCTGCTTGTATTATTGACCTATAAACAGCACAGCCTGGAAAAAACCTTTCGCTCTGTAGAATGGATGACTTTGCTATTCTTCGCAGGATTATTCATGCTGGTCGGAGGTTTGAAAGAGGCGGGGGTCATCGATTTATTTGCGAAGGCTATTTTATATTACACAGAAGGGGATTTACCGACAACGGCCATTGTTATTTTATGGGGGTCAGGTTTGATTTCCGGGTTTGTGGATAATATTCCTTTTGTAGCTGCGATGATTCCAGTCATTCAGGAATTTCGTGATTATGGAATGGCGAATGTCGATCCACTCTGGTGGGCGCTCTCTCTTGGGTCCTGTCTTGGTGGAAATGGAACATTAATCGGTGCTTCAGCGAATGTGATTGTAGCCGGATTTGCGTCTAAACATAACCACCCGATCGGTTTCTTTCAGTTTTTGAAAATCGGTTTCCCCATTGTGATTCTTTCACTTATCGTTTCAACTGTTTATCTGTATTTCCGTTATTTAATTTTCTTTGAGTAACCAGTTTCCAAAACCTGCGTCTCATGATCTGACCTATCACGGTCACACTAAGAAAGACAGAACCGTGTAGAAAGGAGGTCGCTGATCATGGACGGGGTTTTGACTATTATATTGCGCATCGTGTTTCTGTATTTCTTCTTGCTTATTGTCTTTCGGGTGATGGGGAAACGAGAAATCGGGCAATTGAGTGTTCTTGATTTTGTAATCCTGATAATGATCGGGGAGTTGGCGGTTCTGACCATAGAAGATCCGAAAACGCCGATGATGAGAACGATTATTTCCATCGGAGTATTGGCCGCGGCTCAGGTGCTCTTTTCCTTTCTGTCATTGAAAAACGAAAAGATCCGCCACTATATGGACGGACGGCCTACGACGATTATTGATAAAGGAAAGCTCGATGAGAATGAAATGCGCAGGCAACGTTACAACTTTGACGACTTGCTTGTGCAACTTCGGGAGAATAATGTGAAGAACCTTTCCGATGTGGAATTTGCCATATTGGAGCCGACAGGTGATCTATCCGTGTATAAGAATGACGACAACCAAAATGAAGGTCAATCTCCGTCTCCCGATCAGGATCTCGATATCCCGCTTCCGCTAATTTTGGACGGGAAGGTTGAGGAAAAGCATCTTGAGCGAATACATCAAACCCCGCTTTGGCTCAGACAGCAGTTACGGAATTTAGGTTATAAAGATATTAAGAACATCTCTTACTGCGAAATGAAGCCGGACGGAACTTTTTACATCGATTTGAAAGATGAGATTTAGAATCGCCAGGGTAATCACGTTGCCCAGGCGATTTTTTTACAGCCATTTTGAAGCCAATTTGCCGATAAAAGGGATCTGAGCCACTTCTTCTTTCTTAATCAACCCGGCCACCGAGATCAGGATAAGGTAAAACAAGATGACCGCAGAGATCAGAAGCGCTGTTTTCGGAACGAGATCTGTTGACGGCAGTGCGTGATTTTGGATGAATGAGGCAAATATCGCAGTGGCTGCAATACATACCAGGCCTTTCGCGTAATCGCGGAAAATCAGGGTAAAGCCGACTGATTTCACAACTGATGCGAAATGAAGCATGGTAACAAGGACTACATTGACTACAAAACCAAGGGCTGCCCCGATAATGCCAAACTGGGAAGCCACTATGAAAATCACCGCGATTTTGATAACCGCCCCGAAAACGGTATTCATCATAGCCGCACGGGCATGGTTGAGCGCCTGAAGAGCTGCCTGTAACGGGCCCTGAAAATAAAAAATAAAGAAAAACGGAGCCATCAATCTTACATATACAGCAACATGAGGAGCGTCGTACATGATTTTCATAAGCGGTCCCGCGAAAATGTAGGTTATGACCACGGCTAGCCCACCGGTAATCATTGAAATTTTCAAGGCCTGATGAAGCCGGTAATGAATAATATCATAGCGGTTTTGAGCGGCGGCTTCACTGATGGTCGGCACAAGAGAGACGGACAGAGAATAAGTGATAAAAGACGGGAGGGTCAGAAAGGCAAGCGCCAGTCCAGCCAATTCCCCGTACATTGTAGTTGCAACCTGTGTTGAGATTCCGGCAATCATTAAACTCCGTGCTATGACAATGGGTTCAAAGAAATAGGAGAGCGAGCCGATCAAACGACTGCCCGTGGCTGGGAGCGCGACCTCCATTAAATCATGAAAGGTCTTACGGCCGCCCCTGACGTATTTCCAAAAGCCATTTCGGATCTTAAACTTTTTGTTGAGCTTAAATGTCGTAAGCATATACAACAGTGAGCCAAGTTCACCGAGAACATTGGCCATTATCGCACCGGCGGCCGCATAAGCAATGCCATATGGCAAAAGGGCTATGGCCAGCAATGCAGAAAAGGGAACCCTGACGATTTGCTCGATGATTTGAGCAAAGCCGATCGGGCCCATTTGTTGGCGCCCTTGAAAATAGCCGCGAAGAACCGATGATAAAGCGACAATCGGGACAATTGGTGAAATCGCCAACAGCGGATACATAACTCGGTCGTCGGTAAAGATGATATGGGCTAACGGCGGGACTAACAGAACCATTGCTGTTGTGAAAACAATGCTCAGAATGCCTGTGGTCGTCAGGGAAATGACCAGAATGCGCTTGATTTTCTCACGATCTCCAAGCGACTCGGCTTCTGAAACCATCTTTGAGATGGCCACCGGCAACCCGAGTTGTGTAAGGGTTACAATTAAGATTAAAGTCGGAAAAGCCATGGTGACCAAACCATAAGCTTCGCCTCCGATAATACGGACAACAATCACTTTATTAATAAAACCGAGGATTTTCACGATCAACCCGGCAAATATAAGGATCATGGTTCCTTTAAGAAATGTCTGTTTTGCCATAATAACCTGCCTTTCCAGAGGTCAGATGTAAAAGGCCGGAGGCCAGCAGTTTAGTCCATTCAGTGATGATGAATGAACATCTGTCTTGCCTTAGGCTTTGAAATTCTGGTTGCGATCCAATAGGCTTTGTCCATTTGGTCTATGTATATGCCCGGGGTTGGACAAAGCATGACAAGTATTCAGGACAAACATCGGCTTTCCCGGATCTGAAAAAACTTCTGGTAAGCATGGCAAGGAGAAAGGCGAATTATCTGAATTTGGACAAATCTGTTGCGGAACATGGTAGAATAAGAGCGGGGTGATAGGATGATCGATACAGCCGGGTATGAGGAATGGAAACAAAAGCTCTTTCCGGTGCTCGAAATCAAAGCGGACGAATTTGAATTGCTCGGGTATGGAAAAGCGGATCGTGAAGAAATCTGGAAATGCGTTGTGGGACAAGTCGAGAAGAAATATGGGGACGAGCCCGTTCGTTTGCATCAGTTCGTTGATGAACTCATGGGCCTGTCATTGAATGATTATATGAACCGGCTCAGGATGGAAAGCTTGAAAGGACCGGATTGGTTCTCAGGGGACGAGCCGTTGAGTTTGGACGAATTTGACGAGCCTTCGTCATAAAAATATAATGGTCTTATGTGAGTTGACGGAAGAATGTGTTCGGGGCAACATGAAGGGGGATCATACATATGAAGAAAAAAAAGGGTAATATTGTTGCCTTTTTTATTATTGTATTGGCGCTGGCGGCGTTGATCGGGTTTACGGCAACGGGCACCGTCAAGAACATTAAGCTCGGCCTGGATTTGCAGGGCGGCTTTGAAGTTCTTTACAAGGTGGAACCCGCGAAAAAAGGTCAGGAAATCACCGATGATGTCTTGCAAAGTACTGTAGCCGCTTTGCAACAGCGGATTAACGCTATCGGAGTCGCTGAACCGAAAATCAGTATTGAGAGCGGCGATCGTGTAAGAGTGCAACTAGCAGGTGTAGACAACCCGAGTAAAGCACGGAAGTTATTATCAACTGAAGCTCGTTTGAGTTTCCGTACGGCAGACGGGGAGAAGGTGTTGGATGGTTCCGATCTTGTTCCGGGCGAGGCGAAAGTGAGCTTTGTCAAAGGAAGTCCAGTGGTTGTCTTAAAGGTAAAGAATGGCGATCATTTTGCCAAGGTTACCAAAAGGCTGTTGAAAAAACGGATGGCCATTTGGCTCGATTATGAGAAAGGCGATTCTCTTGAAGAAGCCCTTGGCAAACCGGATGAGAAGACTCATTTAATCTCGGCTCCGGTCGTTCAGCAAGTTCTAAGAAATGAAGCGATTATTACCGGGATGGATTCGCTTGAAGAAGCGAAAGAACTCGCGAAGTTGTTGAATGCCGGCGCGCTGCCCGTGGATCTTAAGGAAATTTACTCAAATTCAGTCGGTGCGCAATTTGGGCAAAACGCATTACAGGAAACATTGGTAGCCGGTGCCATCGGAATTGCATTAATCTTTCTGTTTATGATGATGTATTATCGTTTTCCCGGAATCATTGCGGTCATTACACTATGCGCTTATATGTACCTTGTGTTGATTGTATATGATTGGATGAATGCGGTACTGACGTTGTCGGGAATTGCAGCGTTTGTTCTCGGGGTCGGGATGGCGGTAGACGCCAACGTTATTACCTACGAGAGGCTTAAAGAAGAAATTCGCTCAGGGAAATCCATTTTGTCAGCGTTTAAAACGGGAACCCGCCGTTCATTTGTAACGATCCTTGACGCGAACTTAACAACCATTTTGGCTGCTGCGGTTCTATATGCCTTTGGGACAAGCTCTGTTAAGGGATTTGCCGTCATGTTGATTGTTAGTATCCTTGCCAGTTTCATCACCGCTGTATACGGCACAAGGGTCTTGCTTGGTTTTTGGGTGAAAAGCCGTTATCTGGACAGGAAACCAGGCTACTTCGGCGTAAAGGAGAAGGATATTAATGAGCTTTGATTATAAGAAGGCGAAATTCAATTTTGTCGAACAGCGAAACAAATTTTTTATATTTTCCCTTGTCCTTATTGTAGTCGGGTTCGGGGTTCTGTTTGCCAAGGGATTGAACTTGGGGATTGATTTTACACATGGTACAAAGGTCAGGATTCATGCCGACCACTCGATTTCTGTTGATAAATTACAAAGTGA
>DASTWO010000009.1:0-17032 GCA_035776675.1 Caryophanales bacterium | reverse complement strand
GTGATCCTGGGCAAGCCTATGCCGTTTTTCATCATCGGGCTCCGCGACCGCCACAACCTTCATTTCATGCGGGTGATCCAAGGCATAGGAAGCGTAGGCAAACATCCCCCTGTTACCCGCTCCAAGCAAGGCTACTTCTATCATTGAGGTGCATCTCCTTTTCCTTAAGAAAAATCTATTAGAAAAAAATCGTTTCAACCCTTATTGATCCGAATTGTACCATTGTATTGTTGTTGGGTCAACCTAATAAAAGAAAAACAGAAATGATTTCGGGAACACCTGTGATAGGTGCTCCCGATGGCTAAATCTTCCCTAATCAAATCGAATCTCTGAACCTTTGTCGCTTGATTCATAGACCCCGCAAAGGATTTTCATCATTTCCACACCGTCCTGTACCGGACTGAGCGTCTCCGCTTCACCTGAACAGCAGGATACAAAGTGATCGATCTCATTTTGAAAACCTTTGACAAAGTCGAAGGTCAAATGATCCATCTGAGGGGTTGAATTGAAAACTGTGTCGAATTTCTCCGTAATAACCAGTAACTCGGGCTCGATTTCCGCTCCGCCTTTTTCTCCGTATATTTTCACCGCGGTCTCGTCTTTTTTCGCGTGAAGGGAGTAACTGACATCAACCAGCAATGAAGCCCCGTTTTCAAACCGAATCATCGCATTGGCCATGTCCTCCACATCATTTTTGTCAGGATCGTAGTCGGCTGATTTATAGGTAGATAGATTTTTCACATTGGAACGGTTGCCAAGCCTGGTATATGTGTTTCCGCTTATGGAAGTCACCTTTGGCGATCCCATTAGGTACCAACATATATCAATCACATGAATTCCGATATCAATCAACGGACCGCCGCCGGATCTTTCTTTATCGGCGAACCAGCCGCCCGGGTTCCCTAAACGGCGTAAATATGAAGCTTTCGCATAATAGATTTCACCCAATTCATCGGCCTCAATCATTTGCTTGATCATCTTCACATTAGGGTCGTATCTTCGGACGAATCCTACCTGAAGCTGTTTTCCGCTTGCTTGAACGGCTTCCTCCAACTTTTGTGCCTTTTCAACCGAGGTACTCAACGGTTTTTCGACCAGAACGTGTTTCCCCGCATTTACAGCATCAATCGCAATCTCCGCGTGGGAATTGTTCCATGTGCAAATGCTTACGGCTTCAACCTCTTTATCTTGCAGAAGGTCCTGGTAGTCACGATAAACCTTCGCGGCCCCATATTTTTGCGCCTTTTCCTTTGCCCGAGCCTCGTTAAGATCACAGACCGCGTACACTTCCGCGTCCTGATTCTTGCCATATGATTGCAGATGCATATCCGAAATAGAGCCCGCACCAATCACGCCGATTTTTAGTTTTCCCATGGTTTTCCTCCTTACACTTCCTCTAATATTCTTCTTACATTATCCATTCCGATCTTAGAGCCGGTCCGGCAATCTTCCATGCCTTCAAATTCGATCGAGACATAGCCGTCATACCCGGATGCCTTAATCACCTTGATCATTTCCCACATGTCGATATCTCCGTGGCCAACGATTGCCCCGCGCAAGAAATTGCCTGAAGCTGTCTGCATCCACCCTTGTCCGGGATTTCTACCGGAAGGGCGAAGGTAGAAATCTTTCAAATGTACCATTGAAGCATACGGCAGATTTCTCTTGACTGATGCTACCGGATCCTCGTCAACACACATGAAATTTCCGGCGTCCAGGGTTGTCTTGAAATTCTTTCGATCTATCTCATACACAAGCCTTCGCACTCTCTCATTTGCCTGCACGTAAAAACCGTGATTCTCAATACTCGTCGTGATCCCATATTGACTCGCATAGTCGGCGATTTCCCTGCAGGCAGTGACCAACTGCGGAAGATCCTCCTCAAATTGCTCGACCGAATCTTCACTTGGCGGCCTTGATGCAATATCGTGCCGCATCAATTTCACACCCAGCTGGTTGGCTCTATCGACTTCCTTCTTGACCCGATTAATTTCTTGTTGAAAGTCGTTTTTAACGAAGTCGGCGCCTATCGCATAGTTGGAAATATCGATCCCGACCTCTTTCGCCTTAAGGCGAATGTCGTTTGCCAAACCGGGATTTCCCTCAAAGTCAAAACCGATCGGGACGACTTCAATGTGCTCGCCACCTTGGGCCGCTGTCCATTCGATCACGTCAAGAATGGTCATATCCCCGGCCTGAATCGCCCGGGATAAACTATAAGAACTTAATCCGATTTTCATACAAGTATCCCTCATCCATAAATAGATTTATCGGTTACATCACACGATTAAGTTTAACAACCTCACCGGTTTTGTTAGATTCATAGGCAGCTTTGACAACTTCTAACGTTCTCAGCCCGTCTTCACCCGTAATGGAAGGCTTTCTTCCTTTTTGAACACATTCTATGAAATCCGCGACTAACCGTTGGTCCGGATCATCCGCCCAGGGAAGGTCTTCTATTTTATGATCCCGGTCATTGTAAAGCTTGGCATTTTGCCTGAAAGCATCGACGAATAAGGTGCCTTTCGTTCCGGTAATCGTCATCTCGGCATCTCCCCATCTCGGGAAGGTCTTCGGTCGTGACCAACTCGGATCAATCGAAACGATCACACCTGACTCCAATTCAAGGCTCACCATGCCACAATCTTCAACATCAATGTCATAGAATCTCGTATCCAATTCGGCATAAACGTTATGGACTTCATCACCCAACATCCAACGAATCAAATCCATAATATGTACGATATGATCTGTGGCTGATCCACCGCCGGAAAGTTCTTTCTGAATAAACCAGCCTCCCGGCATTTGCCCGTGGTTCACACCATTGATTGCCATTACATCACCGATCGCTCCGGATTGAATGAGATCCTTCGCCTTTTCCATCGCACGAGCAAAACGAACAGGATAGGCGACCTGTAAAATAACCCCTTCCGCTTCGCAAGCTTCAATCATGGCCCGAGCATCGTGAACTTCAGTCGCAATCGGTTTCTCGCACAAAATATGTTTCTTGGCCCGTGCCGCCGCGATGACATGGTCCTTATGCCTGGCGTTTTCCGAACAGACCACAACCGCTTCAACATCCGTTCCCAACATCTCATGCAAATCCGAATAAAAATCACAGCCGTATTTCTCCGCCATTTCTTTTCCTCTTGTGCTATCATCATCCCATATTGACGTGATTTCCACTTCCGGATGTGCGCGCAAGTGTTCAGCATAAGCAAAGGCGTGCATGTGGGCGAAACTGATCATCCCTATCTTCATTTCGCCTCCCCCTTTCCGCCAATGGAGACCGGTTTTCCGGCTTCCGCAGATTGGATCACGGCTTCCGCAATTTCGACCGCCTTCCTGGCATCTTCGGTAGATCCGATCGATTTTTCGCCTCCCGACAGGCAATTCGCAACGTGCTCTAACCATCGTTGCAGTGGACTTTTCACTAACAAATCTTCCGTCTGGACAAGACCGACGCTGGATTCCTGCGAAGTTTTCAGGCGAACAGGAGTACTTTCGTTACTATTGTGAGAAATCATCCCTTGGTCTCCGGCCAATTCAAACGATGACTCGGAAACGCATTCGGATCGGGACAATTCCACATGTACCACAGTTCCATCTTCCATCCTTAAAGTCGTTAAGGCATATTCGACACTTGAATGCTTAACCCTTCTGGCCATCACACGTTTCACCTCTCCGAGGGTCCATCTCAACCAATCCCATTCACCTGCGCCCACTGTCAAAAAGAGATCCTGGTTTCCGACAGAAAGACTGCTCTCCCCCGGATTCGGCATACTGCGGCTTAAACGAAATACTCCCGGCTTCCCGATAGCCCCGTTTTCAACCTGTTGATGTGCATCCACATATTCCGGAGAAAACCGGAGCAAATGGCCAGTGTAGACCTGAACCCCATGTTGTTCGCACAGATCGATTAGCTCATTGGTATCCTTAACATTGGCGCTTAAAGGTCCCTCGCAAATGACTGATTTTCCGGCTCTCACCGCCTGACGAATGGGTTCACGAAACCACAAACCGGGCCCGCATACATCAACCACGTCCACATCTGCCTGAGCCAATAAATCACTTAAACTATCAAAGCACGCAACGCCGCCTCTATCACTGACTTCCCTCAAACCATTGGCGTCCTTACCGGAAACACCTGTCACAACGGCCCGGTCTATCCGGGACCACGCCTCAAGATGTGCCTCAACTGCCGCGCCTGAACCGATAACGGCAACCTTAACCATGCTTCCACCTCAATTTCTTTTTTTCACAAGTGCCATCTTCAACCAATAAGCTCTTTTACACCTGATTTATGTATCTAATATTGCGTGGGATTATTCCGAAAACTAGATTCCCTTATTCCCTCCGTTTCCGAGAATCCATGCAACAAATTTCCCTCTATTATAATATCATGAATTGTGCTGTCAATGGATAATGGTCGGAAGGATAGCCCCCATTTATTTCACACCTATTAACCTCGGCTTCCAGAACCGTTGCATTGGAAGAAACAAAGATATAGTCAATGGGCTGGCCTTCCTTGTTTCCAGTAAAGTCGTGAAAGGTTGCGCCAGGTGGATTCTGTAAAATGGAATAGACATCTGTGAAATTCAGACTTACGTCTTCGACTGTATGACTGTCACGAATCATCCGAATTGCCTTATTGTCAGGGCCAGCATTCATGTCTCCCATCAGGATTACGGGGGCTTCCTTATTTGAACGACCCCTAATTTTCTCTAGTATTAGTTGAATTCCCTGTTCTCTTGCTTGTTGGCTGACATGATCCAGATGAGTATTATAGACCACAAAATGTCGGGAAGGCTCACTTAAACTTCGGAATTCACCCCACGTACAAATCCTTGGACATGCGCTTTCCCAGCTGACACTATTTGCTTTCTCCGGTGTTTCCGACAACCAGAATTGGCCCTGATTGACGCACTCAACCTCTTTTTCTTTATAAAAGATAGCGCAGTGTTCATCTTCCTTCCCCCCTGCACGGCCTTCTCCAATCACTCTGTATCCGGGCAAATCACTCTGAAGATCCGATATCATTGAAATGAGTCCTTCTTGTGTCCCTATAATGCAAGGGTCACTAGACTTGACTACCTCCGCAACCTTTTCAACCCGGTTTGGCCAGGCGTTCTCGCCGTCTTCTGCAATATCAACTCTTAAATTAAAGGTCATAACGGATAACTTCACCATTTTCAGCTCCCATTTATTAAGTCTTTTACCCACCTCAGATTGAATAAATATGCCAAAAGGTCCGTCCAAGCATTTAATTCTATAATCACTGAACAAAACCCTTTAAGGCAAAAGTCATCCGGGAGTCCATCTCACTAGCAAAACCGACCTAATCCCAAAATGGGAAGATCGGTTTCTTTACTTCAATGATTCTTCAAATGTTGCAAACTAGTCTGTGGCTGTTTCCCAACAATCAATTTCTCCCCATCACTATAGCCTTCTTCTCGACCGCCCAACTCTTTGATCAATTTGTCTCTCCAGAACTTCACCTTGTCTTCGAATTCAGGTTTGCCTGCCAGGTTAACAGTCTCCTGCGGATCTCGTTCGAGATCAAACAACTGCTCCTCGCCGGTTTGCGAGTACCAGATATATTTCTGCTTGCCGTTTGTTACATAATGAAAAGACGCATCGCCATAGGCGTGCTCTCCATGAATGAAATCGCGCCATTCTTCCGTTGAACCCGTTTCCGAACACAGCGACAAAACACTTTTCCCTTCCACAGTCTTCGGAATCTCCAAATCCGCAGCATCCAATAATGTCGGCATAATGTCTCTTAATTCCACAACCTGATCGACAAAATGATTCTTCTTAATCCCCAAATGATTACCGGGATCGGCCAGAATAAAAGGAACTTTGGCGCTTCCTTCATAGGGTAAAATTTTTCGATATAGATTATGGTCTCCCAACAATTCCCCATGGTCAGAAACAAAAAGAATAACCGTGTTGTCATACACACCATATTCTTGCATAGCATTCATAAATCTACCAATTTGATGGTCGATATGTGTGATTAAGGCATAGTAGGCCGCCTGAGCGCGTTTACGTCTTCTTTCCGGGACCTTCCCTTTTGCTGTCACAGGGTTCAACCCACTTCTATCCGGATCCTCATGATCCGCCCAATCGCCAACAGGAGGCTCGGGTAAATCTTCATTGATGTACATATTGTAAAATGCCTCCGGCGGATCGAAAGGCGGATGCGGCCTGACGAAGGACATCTTCAAGAAAAACGGCTTTGTAGGATCTCGCCTTCGCAGAAAATCTATCGACTGCGTCGTTACCCAATTGGTAGGATGCAAGTCTTCAGAAAGATGCCACGGCCTTGCGACAGTTGAGGCATTACAATCCAGCCCCAGATCGATCATATCGCTGTGAGCGCCTGCCTTATCCCTCAACCAATTCAAGTAATCATCGACATATTCAAATGATTCCATTGTCCGTGTTTCATGCTTGAACCGCCCATAATAAAAAAAGCCCGCCAAAGGCCCCTAATCATCGGTTCCCTGGCGAGCGTTGAACTTTAAGCTGATCTTTTCAAAAGCGCGATAGGCTGACCACATGGTCACATAAGCCAATGAACTGATACTGAAAAAGGGAATAAGACCGGGAACATAAATCATCAAATAATAGACACCGATGCTGCCAGCCACCGCAATGATTACTTCTAAAGGACGTAACATGACAATAAGAAACGTTTGCTTAATATATTGCAAGACTTTCAGCTCATAATGGACAAACACAGGAAAAAGAAACAACCCCATGACCATGTAAATGATGAATGCGATCACAAACACATAGGATAATATCACCCCAAAAGCGCTACCCTGTTGTTGAAAGAACTTCAGGTCGATAAACAAAAGCCAACCAATCAGCACAAATAGATAACCGACAACATTGGCTTTCAAAAACTCTTTCCGATAGGTCTGCCAGAAAGTTCTCCATACCGGCGTATCTGTCCCCCTGTTCAACCACTTACGAATCACCGCGAATAAGCCTGCCGTTGAAGGAAACACCCCAAATACAACAAGACCCACAATTGAAAAAAAGAACCACAATAAATTGACGTAAGCCAACAACATGATCCATTCCGTTATTCGATAAAGAAACGACACTGTATTTTTATTGTTCATTTCATCCACACCTTATCCTTGCATGATACGTCAACATTTGAACCCAATCCTGACCTTTCCAATGACGGGTTGTTGGGCCAGCGGCAAGCAAAAAATTATATCAGTTCTGTGTAGAAACGGCAGCGATCCCCTCGGACAATGGAACGGCAAAATTCAACCGGAGTCCCTTTCGCATCATATGCGAGTCGATCAAGCATCAAGGCCGGGCGCCCTTCCTGAATTTCTAAATAGTGGCTTTCATAGTCTCTGACCAAGACCGGTTCGAAGATTTCCTTCGCCTTTGTAACAGACACATCATAGACTTGTTCCATATAATCGTATAAAGAATAATGGTCAAGCTGTTCTACGGACAGTTCTGGAATAATGGTTTTCGGGATATAGGAAGTCTCAAGAATAATCGGTTCGTCATTAGCGCAACGCAGTCTTTTCAAATCGAAGACTTCTGTATCAGAGGCGATTTGGAGCTGTCTTGCAATGCTTGGTTTTACGGTCTTTTCCTCAATACTGATAATAATATCTTTCGGATTCAATCCCTTTTGTTTCAACACTTTGCTGAAACTATAAAAACCGGAAAGCGACTGCTCAAATTTCGGCTTCGACACAAACGTGCCTTTCCCTTGAATACGGTTCAGCATGCCTTCCTGCACAAGATCATCAAGCGCCTTCTTCACAGTATTTCGGCTGATATCATAGTTTCTTTGCAGTTCATGTTCCGAAGGAAGTTTATCTCCCGATTCCCATTCCCCGGATTCAATTTTCTCCTTCAATATTTCCTTCAATTGATGGTATAACGGAATAAAGCTCCCATGCTCGATGGTTTTTTCCATTCTGATCCCTGCCTCGAAATAGTCATTCACGCATTATTTATTTATTTTACTTATAGTTCTTGCAAAATACAATCATTTCAACGGAACGACTCTACGAAAAGTATATAAAGCGTTCCCCCGGAACCATCATATGGAACTTTTGATCGGGATAGGAATGGAATAAATAATCGACAAAGTAAGCCGGATTTTCCCTGTTGTTCGGAAACAGATCGTAGTGAACAGGCATTATCATATCCGCCCCGACACTTACCCCAAAATCCGCTGCATCGCGGTAATTCATATTTCCGATGATTCCACGGGAGGTTCGAGCGTAATCTCCTCCGTTAATAGGCATGAAGACGATATCAGGGGCAAATCGTTTCACCTCATCCACAATCTTTTGGTCTACAATGGTATCTCCGCTGTGAAAGAGTTTCACGCCGTTGCCTTCAATCAAGTAACCGAAATAAAATGAATTCCCGTCATCATCTGTTTCATATTCAGTATGGGCAACAGTGACAGGAGTCACTTGAAAGCCGGCGAGAGAAAAGGATTGATCATCACGAACGCCGATAACCTTTTCTGAATCTATCTTCCGGCTAAGAGACAGATGGGACGCCGGAATGGCGAAAAGGGTCTCTTCTGATACGGCTGCGAGCGGTTCAAGAGTAGCCGTATCCAAATGATCATCGTGAAAATGCGTGATGAGCACACCGCCGACCCCTGCAAGGTCTTCCGGATCTAACGGCGGAACAAAGTCTCTTTTGAATTCATTGTCCGGATCTCTCTCCTCAATGGAAAACGTCAGGTAAGGATCGATAACAAGGCTCGCGTCCTCACCTTTTATCAAGATACCCGACTGCCCTAAATGCCAAATGGCAACCGCCCCTTTCGGCACGGAAGTATTTCTGATTTCCTCGACAAGTGCTTGTCCTTTTTTATAAACGGGTTTCATTGCAAATCACCTACAACTGAGCCTGATTGCTGAATCACCTTTTTGAATTCAGCCACGGTTTTGGTGGGGACTCTCTCAAACGTTCTCTCACCATTCATTAGTAATTGCCAGAGTCCCATCGGTTCCACATACGCCTCTACCTTTTTCTTTCCATCTCTATAGTCCCAATTAATCAAATCATAAAGCGGCCACCATGTGTACCCAATGAGCGGAACTCCGATATTTCTAAGGTTTTTTACAGCTTCAACCGATTCCCGCAACCACCGGGTTCTATCATAATGTTTCTCATTTACGCTTGTTTCCGTAATAAAAATCGGGCGTTTATATCTTTTATAATAGAATCTCACAATGCTTTCAAGTCTTTCAGTGCCTCCATACTTTGGCTTTTGAATCACCTTTTCTTGTTGTTTCACCCATTCACTTACGGATAAGTCAGGGTAATAATTGATGCCAACTATGTCCAATGATATCTGATTTTCATGAAACCACAACAATTCTTCCTCCGAAACACCATTTCGCCTTAACCAATCGTGAAGAAAATGCCTGTGCCCTATCCTGCCAGTGATTAAATCAAAACAGGTCAGCCTTTTGTAGTTGAGAAATTCAACTTTCTCCTGAAGTGTCGCATCCTCTGATTCTGAAAATCCTGTTGCCTCAACGTGAACCATAATCGTCTCGGGATCGATTTCCTTTATCGCCTTTACGGTTTCAATGATGCCGCGCGAAAGGATCTTCATGATGGTGACAAACCCTTTATCCCCTTCAAGATATGGCGGCCATTGCCCGGTTTCTCCGCAAAATTCGGCATTCACGTATGGCTCATTTAAAGGTGTGTAATATTTCACAATGCCCTTGTATCGTTCCGCAAAAGCTTTAACATACTCAAGCAAATGCTTAAGAAAAGAGGGATTGATAAATTGATTGTCCATCCACAGCGGGGTTCCGTAATGCATAAGGTCGATAATGGGCGTGATCCCTTTTTGTTCAGTCATATAATGGATTACTTCATCTATCCATCCCCAAACAAATTGCCCCGGGGAAGGATTCACTTTGTACCAGGGAATGCCGTATCGCATCATTTGAACACCCAGTTCGGCCGCAAGGTCAATATCCTGTTTCCAATGCTGATAGTGTTGCATTAATTCGTACTCATCTAACGATCTTTTTCCGGGTTCAGATTGAGGAATAAAGGTGTCTTCAATTCCGGTCGCCCAGTAGAAATTGTCATGGTTTAGATCCAAAATGCACCTTTTCACATTAAACCTCCGTATATGTGGGTGTCTGGCAAATTCTTTTCACCTTCAAAATGGTCCTATCGTGAAGGAACCTCTATCGGTGTTTTCGGTCCTTTCGGTACACCAAACTCCGGTTTGCCATCATCCGTCCAGGTGATCTTCTGCAACCGGGCTTTTCGGTTTTCCCAGCCGTCATGAAGCCCGGAAGTGGCATGATAAACCATCCAAATTTCCTTTTGATCCGGTGAAGTAGTGAAACTTACGTGTCCCGGTCCATAAACGCCTTCAGTATCATTTCTTTTAAACACCGGCTCAGGTGATTTGCTCCAATTTCCCTTAACCATGGGATCCGACCCCGGCTTCAATGTCAACAACCCCACTTTGTAGTCCGGTGTCCAACTTCCGCTTGCCGAATAGGCGAGAAACACCTTCCCGTCCTTCTTCAAGACTGCCGGCCCCTCGTTTATAGCCGCCTCTTGTTTTTCCCAAGCGTACTCCGGTGTCGAAATTAACTGCCTCTCCGCGCTCAATGTCCAGGGATTGGCCATAGGAGCAATATAAAGATTTTGCGGGAAGATATCAGTAGCGCTTTCCCGTTCCCAGCCCGACCAAATGAAATAACGCTTGCCGTCCAATTCAAGCACCGTGCCGTCAATTGCCCAATAATCATGTTTTGGATCGGCCATTTTCCCTTTGAACTCGTATTCTCCCAGTGCGTCTTCTGTCTTGGATTCAAGAACATACATCCGATGACTCGGATTCTGACCATCGTCAGCCGCAACATAGATGTACCACTTCCCGTCAATCCAATGAAGTTCCGGTGCCCAAAGATCATAACTGTGGTCAGTACCGACCGGCGGAAGCCAAACCATTTCTTTCTTTGCATTTTCCCAATCCACAAGAGATTCGGACTTCCATACATTAACCGTGGCCCCCGTAGTAAAGGTGAAATAATAATAACCATCCTTGTGAACAATCCAGGGATCAGGCGTATCATTGAAAGTTACGATCGGATTTGTGAAGGTTTTCATGCCGGAATCGCCACCCTTTATGAAAAAAATAAATGCCGCGGCCATACAAAGGAGCACCGCTGATAATACGATCACCAAAAGTCGAATTGAACGTCCCAATCGAACAACCCCTCGCTTCTCTTAAACTGGCTTTCGATAATCTGCCGAATCATCATTAATAAAAGGGTAGCTGGAATCCTGAGATCCCAGCTAAAGGGCACTATCGCCTGTTTTTATTAATCGTATTGATTTTCTCCAAATCACATTTCGGTTTACGGTCATAGGTTAAGAGACCGTTGATTTCTTGTTCTACATCGGTTAATTGCGTATAACAAAAGCCTTGAATCACAGGGGATTCGAACAAAGCTTGCGTTTGCTTTCGATACTCTTCGACCAATTCTTCTCCGGACTGGGCGGTGGAGTACCCCCAACCTTTCGAGTCACCCAACTCATAGGCGATTCCGCCGTATTCGGTGATCATGATCGGTTCCCCTTCATAACCAAACCCGTCTGCATAAATCATACGGTTTGCCGGTGTTGACCCAACCGCATTCTCCACGGATTCATAAGCTTTAGCCAACTCATCGGCGGATTTGTAATTATGGATCCCGCATATATCGGACTTCGTGTGCTCCCAGCCGTCATTGGACAAAACGGGCCGTGTGGGGTCCAATGATTTCGTTAAATAATACATCGCAAGGGAGTGATGTTGTTGTTGCTTATCATTGCCAACCCTCGAAAGGCCCCAGCTTTCATTCAGCGGCAGCCAAACAACAAGACTCGGATGGCTGTAATCACGTTTAACGGCTTCCGTCCATTCGGCGGAAATGCGACGAGCGGCTTCCTCGCTGTATTCCGAGCAATTAGCCATCTCGCCCCAGACGAGAAAACCCAGCTTATCAGCCCAGTAGAAATAACGCGGATCTTCAACCTTTTGATGTTTCCTTGCTCCGTTGAAGCCCATTTGCTTAGCCAACTCAATGTCGAATTTCAAATCTTCGTCCGTTGGCGCCGTCAGCAACCCTTCCGGAAAATAACCCTGGTCGAGAACCAGCTTTTGATAATATGGGCGATTGTTTAACAGGAAAGTGCCGTTTTCAATTGAAACTTTCCTCATTCCAAAGTAACTGTCAACTTCGTCAACAAGCTCGTCATTTTGAAACAACTTCAATTGCACGTCAAACAAATTCGGATTTGCCGGCGTCCAATACCAACCGTCGCCATGAATGTTACTCCTGTCGGAAAAACGGTTGCGGAGATTGAAACTGCGTTTAGTATAAGGCTCAAACAACTGGCTTCGATCCTTTATAACCGTCTGACCTTTAAAGGAAATGGTCACTTCCAGTTCGAGGTCTTCCTTATTGTGTCCGGCCGTATCCAGTTCCAGATCAATATCCCCGCGATCAATTTGCGGAGTCCAGCGAATTTCATGAATATGCGCCGGATGAACGGGTTCAAGCCAGACCGTTTGCCAAATCCCCGTCGTTCTTGTGTAGAAAATGGCTTCCGATTCCTCGTGCCAGTATTGCTTCCCGCGTGGTATCGTAACATCTTCGGACGGGTCTTCCACTCTCACAACAAGTTGATTTCCCCCTTTGTCTATCGCATGGGTAATATCGATTGAAAAAGGCGTATGACCTCCTTCGTGAAACGCGACATATTCTCCGTTCACATACACCCATGCCCGGTAATCTACAGCCCCGAAGTGAAGAACCAACTTCTGATCTTCCCAACTTTCCGGAACGGTGACCCCTCGATGATACCAAACGACATCATGGAAACTGGGATCGTCAATCCCGCTCTTCTTAGATTGAAAACCAAATGGAACGAGAATTTTCTTCTCTTTCGGGAATTCCTTATACCACTTTTCCAAGAGTCCCTGGTTGTGATCATCAAATGCAAAATCCCATTCGCCATTTAAATTCAGCCATTGCTTCCGCACAAATTGCGGACGTGGATATTCGTTTCTAACTTGTGCCATATTCTCCTCCTGCGATGCTGTTCATTATTTGATTCCTGTTCTTGTAATGCCTTTAATTAACTGTTTCTGACCGATCAAGAAGATAATCACAATCGGCACCGTCGCAATGGTCGTCAACGCCATCAGTCTTCCATACGAAGATGTGAAACTTCCCTGAGCCATAACAGAAATTCCTGTTGTGATCGTTCTCATTTCCGGAGAGTTTGTCGCGACAAGCGGCCAGAGAAAATCATTATAAATGGTCATAAAAGAAAAGATGCCCAGTGTCCACATGATCGGGCGCGCGGTTGGAATGACAACCTTGGTAAAGATCTTCCACTTATTGGCACCATCGAGAAAAGCAGCCTCTTCCAGCTCCCGGGGAAACCCTTTGAAGAACTGAAACAACAGGAAAACGCCGAACGCATTGGCCGAATAAGGGAAAATCAGGACCGCATACGTATCAAGCAAACCAAAAGCGTTAAATTCCATATATAAAGGCAAAAAGGTAATGACCCAGGGGATCATCAAGGTGCCGACAAACAGGGCAAACAAAGTCTTTCGAAAATATACATCAAGACGCGCCAGAGCATACGCCGCCATAGCGTCTATCGAAACAATGATCAAAGTACCCGCCACGCCGACGAACAAAGAATTAAAGACCCAGCGCATAACCGGTACGTCCAATCCTTGGTGGAGGAACATATACTTATAGTTTTCAAATGTAATATGCTTAGGAAACCATTGCAAACCCCCGACAATAGCTTCGGTATCACTCTTGAAAGAGGTAGAAACCATCCATATTAACGGCGCCAGGAAAAACAACGCGATGACAGAGGCGAGAAGAATCAGCAAAACATTCTTTGACTTCTTATTCATCTTCTTTCCCTCCCCCGCGAACATTGGATACCTTGAACTGAATGACGGAAATAATAATCATAATCAGCGCCATTGTGATGGCCATTGCGGATGCCGACCCCAGATGCCTTCGATCAAAAGCTTGCTGAACGATCCCCATCAACAGCACCTTCGTAGAATCCCCGGGACCTCCGTTTGTCATTAAATAAGGCTGCCCGTAAACATTAAACGAAGCAATCGTCGAGGTAATCACAACAAATAAAGTAACCGACTTAATGGACGGCAGGGTAATCTGGGTCAATCTTTGCCAGGCGCCAGCTCCATCAATAGCCGCGGCCTCATATAATTCTTCCGGAACATCGTTTAAGGCATTCACGAAAATAATCATATTAAAGCCGATGGTCCACCATACCGTTGCGGCGACAATTGAAATCCACGCATAAGGCATAGTGGTCAACCACGGAATGGGCCCAATCCCGATTAGAGCCAAATAATTATTGATTAACCCGGCATTCGTAGCCAACAACCAAAGCCAAACGACGGCGATGACGGAAACAGAAATGGAATAAGGAATAAAATAAGCCGTTCGAAAAATAGATCGTGTACCTTTCGGCAAACTGTTCACCAACAAAGCGAGAGCCAATCCAATGACTACGAGCAACGGCACCGAATAGATGACAAATTGGAACGTATTCCAAAGTCCGTTAAAGAACTCTGAATGAAGCAACGTGCTTGAATCAAACAGATCAACGTAGTTTTGAAAGCCAATCCAAGGATGTTCAGAAGCCAACAAACCCCATTCATGAAAACTGATATAAATACCATATAGGAGAGGAATGAATAAAAAACATAAAAACATGATCAAATATGGGACGACAAATAATGTCGAGGTGATGGATCCCTTCGGTTTCCTCACAATAAACCTCCTCTTCGCACAAAAACGCGAACAATGAAAACAGGAGAATACGGGCAGGCAACGCCCTGCCCGAATCCATCCTGTATTTTCTGTTACTTTGCAGCTTTATTTGCTTCGTCTTCCGCTTTTTGCAACGCTCCTTTAGCGTCAGCTTTGCCTAACAATACCTTGTTAATCGCTTCCCAAAGCGGAGTCGTGTAAGTACCCCAGTTCGGATCTTTCGGAGCAAACTGTGCGTATTCAAATTCCTTGACGATCGCAGGCTGATATTTCAGCGATTGGAATTCTTCGCTTGTATAGGTTGCTTTCGCAGCAGGCGCCTGGCCGGATTGAGCCCATGCCATGCCATGCCCGGCAACATATTTCAGGAAGTCCATTACACCTTTGACCGTTTCTTCGTCGTCCGATTTCGGAATCGCGAAGTTATGTCCGTCTGTATAAACAGCTTGCGTTTCAGTTCCAAGTTGAGGAACCGGCGCTTCGCCAAAGTTCAATCCCGCTTCCTTAAATTGATTCAACATCCAAGGACCGTTAAACTGGATTGCGTTTTTCCCTTGCAAGAAGAGAGTGACTTCACCGTCTTGCTGAACATTCTTCGGCGAAACTTTATATTTGTAAATAAGGTCGTGCTCAAACTTCAAAGCATTAACCACTGCGTCAGATGTAAAGTCGACCTTGCCGTCTTTCACCATTAACCCGCCGTTTTGATAAACGATCGTCGGGAAAATAAATTGTTGCGGCCAAAGTGTCGGCACAACGTAGCCATACTCGCCTTTTTCAGCATTCGTCAGCTTTTGAGTCATCTTGATAAATTCTTCACGAGTTTGCGGCGGCTTGTTCGGATCAAGACCCGCTGCCTTGAACATGTCTTTGTTCCAATACATGATCAACGGATGAATATCCAACGGGATCGCATACAACTTTCCGTCGAAAGTATCTTGTTCAATAGCGGTTTTGTTATAGTCGGACTTCTTGATCTTATCACCGATAACCCCGCTTAGATCTTTCAACAACCCTTTATTCACGTACTTAGTCAACTGGTTTCCGTGAATGATCAAAACATCAGGTGTATTCTTTTTACTGTTAAACGACAAGTCCACTTTCTTGTAGTAATCAGATTGAGGAACGATTTGAAAGTTTACATGATACTTGCTCTGTGAATCGTTATAAGCGTCGACAATCTTCTTCATATTCGGGCCGTCAGGACCAGAGAACGGACCCCAGAAAGTAATTTGCTTGGCTTCCCCGGAACCTCCCGAGTCACCGGATCCTCCGGCATTTCCTGAGTCCCCATTACCTGAACAGGCAGCCAAAGAGAAAACAAGTAAACCGGCAAAGATCCAACTTAACCATTTCATTTTTTTCATGACTTTTCTTCCCCCTCAAATTTTAATGGATTCAGAACTTAGGTTATAGGTTAAATAAGTTAATTAACTATCAAAAAAAGAAACATTTCCGAACAAAATCTTTTATCACGGCCGGCATAACCTTTGACTGCATGATAGGTTGAAGGAATATCGATAAATTCTGGATCACAAATAGGTTATCGCCTTTCCCTGTCTATGGATACGCTTTCAGATCTTTCAAAAGCATATTTCATTACAAGGATTTTTATTATGCTCATAAGTCTTTGTTCCCATTCAATTTCCGGCCTTCGCATTCATTCGAACAATCTTCTCCTCCTTTGTTTGTAATCACTTACATACCTTAACCCCTGTTAAAAAATATCGATCGTTTCGCACCTCCACTAATCGAAAATTTTCTAACTATTAATCAATCAAATTGTAACATGTTTTTATATTTCATTACAAGTATTATTTTAATAAAGACAAAAATATCAAAGACACCTTTACAAGCGCCTCGGATTAAAGATGCTATTGATCAACATATTGCACCTTCATGATAATATCTTGTTCGTAATTTCCGAATCTCCTCCCGAACAGGTTCAACCCGCCTTTATTTAAGGCGTCTTTTTTTATTCCAAAGTTTACGGATATATAAGGAGTCGAATGGATGTCCAGTTCACCAATCTTCACCTCTGACAATCGGGTGCCATCTATGAAACAACCTTGCTCGTTCACTCTCCAGCGCTTTAATAACCCGAATTGAGTATTGTGTGTCTCCCACCACTGGGGGGTCAGAAAGCCTCGTTCCCC
>DASTWO010000008.1:0-3133 GCA_035776675.1 Caryophanales bacterium | reverse complement strand
GTCAGCGGGTTATGATCCTGAGCTTGGATTCCCGTTGACGGTTTGTGAGTATTGTTCGTTTGGGAACCTGGAAATATTCATTTTCACTGGGATGTTGTCCGTTTCGATTGAGGGATGACAGAAGGGGCGTTTGGGTGTGGAGGGGCAGGGTTGTCCCCTGTGAGGTTAGGGGTCAATTAGGTCCCGTTTCGGACCAATTATTCGGATTTCGGTGCAATAGATAAAATTAGACAAAAAAAGAACCGCACAATAAAAATGCGGCTTATTTCTTCAGGTCGCGCCATGCCCTTTGCAGATATTTTTGATCTTTTTCTTCAAGCACCTCCTGGTCAAACCCATCCATGACATATTCGGCAAAGTCCAGAACAGTTTCTTGTGTGGAAGGACTGGCTTTTTCGGTGATTAACTTGAGAGCTTGGAGGATGCCGACCGTGACAGAGATATCTTCTTTCGCGTAATGGCGAATTTGGTAAAAACTTTTGTAAAGATAGTGTTCAAGATCGCGCTGTTTAACTATCAGGCGCAAGTGGCCCTTGTTATCATATAACTCAGAGGATTGCCGGGGCTGATTTTGCAGTTTCCTCAGGATTGTTCCGATCCGATTGATACAGTTGATGGCTGTATGCGGGTCGTTAATGGCCGGGGAAATCGCCCGAAGCGCAATCTCAACAAGCTTCTGGATGCCGAATTCGATGTCCTGCACAGAAGTTCTTTCCGGCCCGAGTTTCACGGTGATCCGGTATTGGTTTTCGCGGCTTTCGGACAGCTTCGATTCCGCCTGGTAGGTCAGGAGTTCAGTATCGTTCAGGACATAGTCGCCGATATGAATATGAAGTCGGACGGTCGCGTTGTCGCGGGCAGCCAATTCAATCAATTTTTGGATATCGAGAAGTTCAATATAACCGGCGCTCTTTGCCCTTATGGAAAAGGACTCCCGCTGATCGTTTTCTGTTTTTTTATTTGGGGCGAAACGGTTTTGTTCGTTATAGACACGGCCAATGGCCGTCAAGGTTTCTTTCGTGATCCGGTTAATGAGTTGATTCACCTGGACCGAGGCGGCCACGTGATGGATCAAATAAACAAAGCCAGCCGCACACAGCATGCCCGAAAGAACGCCGATTACCGGGCTGATAACCAGGCCTTTTTTTTCAGCTCCTCCCATTAACAGAAGCGTGACCAGGTTGTAGATGAAGCCCGAGACAAAGATCGCCAGAAGATGTTGCGTGATCCTATCCGATATAAAATCCTGCAATGTCCGTGGGGAAAATTGTCCGGAAAACGTGGTCAGCACCACCAGAATGGATGAAAAGGTGATGGTAGTCAATGTTAAAATAGAGGTGGTTAAAGTGCTCAAGATCGTGACCGCCAATTTCGATTTGGTCACCAAAATGTCCGGAAAGGCGGACTCGAGTTGGTCTTTTGTAAAAGAAAAGTCGAGATTGACGGTTATGAATGCGATGATTAAGGCAAGAATGCTGTAAACCAGCGGTAAAAACCAAAAGCTTTCTCTTATTTTTAATGCGATTTTCGTCCTTTTCATTTTGCGCCTCCAGATCTTCGTTACCTTATTAAATTTCCCTTTATTAAAGTACGTCAAACGCACATATTTGACAAAATGACTCTTACCCTTTATTATTTATCTTGAATTCGAGATAAACAGGCGGTCAGGAATCGTCAAGGAACCAAGGTGGAAAGGCTTTGGTTGGCATGATATATATCCGATATGGAAAAGGATTGATGGCGATGGGTTCACAAAGGATCCTTGGAGAAAGTGATTTGGCTCTGAAACTGCTTGTTGTTCTGTCAAGGGCGAACCGGGCTGTAACGGATAAAATTAAAGAAGATATCAAAAGCCATGGATTGAATCCGACGGAGTTTGGTGTTCTTGAGCTTTTGTTCCACAAGGGCGATCAGCCGATCCAGCAAATTGGCGAAAAGGTTTTGTTGTCAAGCGGCAGCATGACTTACGTGATCGACAAGTTGGAGGAAAAGAAATTTCTGCGCCGAACCCCATGCCCGAATGACCGACGCATTACATATGCGACGATTACGGAGGAAGGCGTGACGTTGATGGAGGATATCTTTCCGAAACATCGCGAGGCAATCCGTTCGATGTTTAGCGGTCTGGACTCCGGGGAACAGCAGATGATGATCGAACTACTGAAAAAGCTCGGATTTTCCTTAGAGAAGGAGTAAGATTCTCATTTTTTGGCCATTGTCTCGGATTCAAGATATATGAAGTAAGGATAAATAAGAATGGGTGGGACGGAGCCGGAATAGAAAAAACTTGCCAGGAAAAAATACAGTCAGGTTCCGGACCAGATGATGGGCGGTGAGCAAACATGAAGCACATTTTTCAGCAAGGCCAAAATGACCGTACGTTATTATTGCTGCACGGTACAGGTGGAACGGAACAGGATCTTCTTCCGGTTGCGGAAATGATTGACTCGCAAGCCTCTGTATTGAGTGTTCGAGGCAATGTGAGCGAAAACGGAATGCCGCGTTTCTTTCGGCGCTTGGCTGAGGGTGTTTTTGATGAGGAGGACCTGGTTTTCCGCACGCGGGAACTGCATGAATTCCTGGGGGAAGCAGCGAATGAACATGGATTTAATCGTGATCAGTTAGTTGCCGTGGGATATTCAAATGGCGCCAACATTGCAGGGAGCCTGCTTTTCCATTACGAAAACACGTTGGCGGGCGCGGCTTTGCTGCATCCGATGGTTCCCCGCAGAGGCGTTAAACTTCCGGATTTGTCAGGAGTTCCTGTGTTAATCAGTGCCGGCCGCAACGACCCGATTTGTCCGCCGGAAGAGACAACAGAGTTGGCGGAGACCTTGCGAGAGGCGAGTGCCGATGTGGCATTGGAGTGGCAGGAATTTGGCCATCAATTGACACGCTCTGAACTTGAGAAGGCGGTAAGCTGGTATCAACAAAAATTCGTGTAATCCTCGATTGGATCAAGATCATTAGACTCTTGTCCCTTAGGCAATCGTGTTCTTGAACACCCGTTTTTAAAAGAGGAACAATTCATCAGAAAAAAGGAGAAATGCTCAATGTCTGTCAAATTAGCTATCATTTACTACAGTTCCACAGGAGGAAATGTTAAATTAGCGCAAACGGCTGCGGAAGGTGC
>DASTWO010000007.1:0-4429 GCA_035776675.1 Caryophanales bacterium | reverse complement strand
CATCCATGGCTACTCCAATATGCGCGGGTGTTTGCGCCCTCGTCCTTCAAGCTAATCCAGGGTTGTCACCGAATCAAGTGAAACAGCATTTACTGATGGGCTCAGTTGACAGAGGATTACCCTCCTATGCAGAGGGCAGCGGTTACCTAGATGCCGAGAAAGCAGTTCAAAAAGGATAGCTTCAAATAGAAAAATAGCCATCCGCGATAGGATGGCTAAATGATTTTCATGAGATATTGGAGAACTAAGTCAAACCCAATGCTTATATTGATTTTTTAAATTATTGACGGACACCAAACCTTTTTGCAAAATCGGGGGACAGGCTCGGTTGTACTTTCTTATTTTCTGATTGATCGCCTCTAATTGACTTCTAATCTCCTTATGATTTCCCTGCTTCTCGATGAGGGTAATGAGATTTGAGATCCTTTCTCCGATTTCATGCTGTAATTCCAGCCACGGCGGTTTATAATTGGCATTCTTGAGGATGCCGGTTAACGTATCTCCTTGAACGGATTCCCTTGGTAACGGTTTTCCTTTACCCGGCAGGTCTTTGAAATCTCCCTTGCGTTCATATTCCTTGTAAATCGTATCAAACCAATGTTCACCTTGTTCGTGTTCAATTTCATTCGATTTACGCTTCTTCTCCCGTTCTTCCGACAATGCTTCCCCCTCCGATCCGGATTCGGTTGATTATACCTATCATATCATTAGCATTCCGCTTTCCATAGCCCATTTCAACTCATGATCAAAAAAAGTGGAACCACCGAATGGGTTCCACTTAATGTTCGAATACACTTCACTTTTCCTATATCAATCCCAGCTCTTTTCCGGCCTTTTCGAAAGCATTCAACGCTTCTTCCAACTCTTTCTCGGAATGTTGAGCTGTGACAATCGTACGTACGCGTGCCGAGTCTTTCGGGACAGTCGGGAACGCGATTCCTTGTGCAAAAACGCCATACTCAAACAGCTTGTCTGAAAGCTGATGAGCTTTGGCTCCTTCACCGGTAATGACCGGAGTAATCGGGGTTCCACTTTTTCCCGTGTTAAACCCGAGTTCCTCCAGACCTGATTTGAAGAATTTCGTATTCGCCCAGAGCTTCTCAATTAATTCCGGATCTTCAAGCAAGACATCAATCGCCGCGGAACATGCAGCTGTTACGGCCGGTGGATGGGAAGTGCTGAACAAAAACGGACGTCCCTGATGAATTAAATAGTTGCGAAGCGTTTCTGTGCTTGCCACATAACCGCCAAGTACTCCAATGGCCTTGCTCAATGTGCCAACCTGGATATGCACGCGCCCGTCAAGCCCGAAATGGTTGACCGTACCCCGTCCGTTATCACCGAGAACTCCACTTGCATGGGCGTCATCCACCATTACAAGAGCATTATACTTCTCAGCTAATTCTACAATTTCCGGCAAAGGAGCAATGTCCCCGTCCATCGAAAACACGCCGTCAGTCACAACAAGCCGTGTCCGGTAATCCTGCGTTTCTTTCAAAGCTTTTTCAAGTGAATCCATATCAGCATGCTTATAGATTTTCCGTCCCGCTTTTGTTAAACGGATCCCGTCAATAATCGACGCGTGATTTAATTCATCAGAAATAACAACGTCCTGATCCGACAAAATCGAGGACAAAACGCCTTGATTTGTTGTAAAACCAGACTGGAAAACGAGGGCCGCCTCAGTGTGCTTGAATTCAGCCAATTTCTTCTCGAAATCATTGTGCATGCTCAATGTTCCGGCAATAGTCCGAACCGATCCGGTTCCTACCCCATACTTTTCAGTTGCTTTCACAGCAGCCTCTTTCATTTTCGGATGATCCGTCAAACCCAAGTAGTTATTAGAAGACAACTGAATAACTTCCTTGCCTTTAATTATCACCTTCGAACCCTGTTTCGATTCAAGTGGGACAAGCTCGCGAAACACTCCGTCATTCTTCATTTCATCAAGTTGCTCTTGTAGATATTCAAATCCCCGCACGTTTTCATCCTCCTTAACAAATAATTGATGTCTCATTCCGTCCTTTGCCTCTGAACCCTGGCATGGACTATGGATGTAACACTACTTTACCACATTTACCCTCTATCATAAGGTCGAATCCTTTTTCAAACTCTTCAAGATCAAATGAGTGCGTGAGCATCGGTTGAACGTCAACAGCACCAGATTGCAAAAAGCTTGATACTTGCTGCCACGTTTCAAAAATCTTGCGGCCTGTAATGCCTTTCACCGTAACTCCCTTAAACACAATATCATTTGTGATATCCACTTCAACCGGCTTTGTTGGCAGACTCAAAATCGAAACACGTCCACCGTTTGTCACCATTTTAAACGCCTGGTCAATCGCTATGGGGGCGCCTGACATTTCGCATACAACATCAATCCCGTTCCCTTGAGTCAATCGATGGACAGCATTAAGCGGGTTTTCCTCCCTGGAATTGATAATAACATCTGCTCCCATTTTCTTAGCAAGGCCGAGACGATAATCGTTCAAATCAAAAGCAAAAACATTCGAAGCACCGGCAGCCTTTGCAACCCCTACCGCCATTAATCCGATGGGACCGCATCCAATCACCGCAATCGACTTTGCCGTAACGTCGCCGGACAAAACAGTGTGTACCGCATTTCCCATTGGTTCCTGGATCGAAGCTAAATCATGCGGCATATCGGAAGGATTTTTCCAGACGTTTTTCGCCGGGACGGCTACATATTCCGCAAAGCAACCGTTGATGTCGACACCGAGAATCTTTGTATTTCGGCAAACATGATAATCTCCTGTCAAACATTGTGGACAGCGTCCACAAACAATATGAGTCTCCGCAGAAACGTGCTCTCCTTCACATACATCGGTTACATTCTTCCCGGTCTCCATAACAATACCTGAAAATTCATGACCGAACGTGTAAGGCGGTTTAATTCGGCTCTGTGCCCAATCATCCCATGTATAGATATGAACATCCGTCCCGCAAATGGAAGTCGCTTTAACCTGTACCAAAACTTCATCATCAGCGACAGAAGGGATGTCAACAGTCTTTAGTTGCGCTCCCTTGCCACGGGTATGTTTAACTAACGCCTTCATCTTTCCTTCCACAGTGAACACCTCACTTCCCAAAAAACTTATTACCATAGTCATTTTATCATGTATTTTATATTTCGCAACAGGTAGTGTCCACTCGAAAAGAACAATTGTATCGGTTACGGAAACGCTTACAAAATCATTTTGGTTTTCCTTTGTTCGACACTTGAGAAAGGGCATTCCGGATTCATTCCCCTGTCAAAAAAACATAAAAAAAACTCCAATCCGAGGATTGGAGCCTAATCGGTGAAACCCTTAGACGAACTCTGCACACAATTGATCAAACTTCTCTTTACTCAAGGTCAAATCTGCATCGACAAGAGGCTCTTTACTGTAACCATGCGCGACTTCCTGATAGGAAGGCTTATTCTTATCCTGATAGATCAGACCGGTAACAAAACCGTTATTCTCCATCAATGTTTGCATAGCTTGAATCCGATTGGAGGAATCATAACCTTCAATATCGTCCAGGGATACAAGATGTTCCTTAAACCAATCATAAGTGTTGACCTTATTATAGGTCACACAAGGGCTGAATACATTAAGGAAAGAAAATCCTTTGTGATTAACAGCTTGTTCAATTAAGGACGTCAATTCCTTAACATTTGTTGAAAATCCTTGCGCAATAAATGACCCACCAGCGGTTAATGCCGTTTCCATAATAGATAGAGAGGATTCAACCGACCCCTCCGGAGTGCTCTTCGTCTTAAAACCTTCTTCACTGCGCGGTGAGGTTTGGCCTTTCGTTAGTCCGTATACTTGATTGTCCATTACAATATAGGTGATATCGATGTTACGCCGAAGAGCATGAAGTGTGTGGCCCAAACCAATCGCGAATCCGTCGCCGTCTCCGCCAGCGGCAATCACTGTTAAATCCCGGTTTGCCATCTTAACTCCTTGCGCAAGCGGAAGCACACGGCCATGGGTACCATGAAAACCATATGTGTTCACATAACCTGAAATTCGCCCGGAACAACCGATACCTGAAATCAATGCCATATCGTCCGGTTCAAGGCCAAGATTAGCCGCTGCGCGTTGAATCGCAGCCTGTACGGAGAAATCTCCGCATCCCGGGCACCAGTTGGGCCGAACTTTATTCCGAAAATCCTTCACAGTTGCCAACAGGAAACACTCTCCTTTGTATTTTTTTTACGAATTAAGGATCGTTCAAGGTACTCCCGCGCCCAGGGTGACCTTATGAAGTTGATGTTCTCGGCTTGGTCGTATCGCAGCATACTCCCTGATGCGATGCTTGAGCTCTCCTTTTTTCTTGATTTCACAAGAGTCTTTGCTTATTCTCTTCCTCTAAATATCATGTGACAGATTTTGCCTTGGCGATTTTGGCTATATTCTCA
>DASTWO010000006.1:0-5034 GCA_035776675.1 Caryophanales bacterium | reverse complement strand
GGAACCAGTGCCAGAATCAGCCCTGCATTTGAGGCAGAAATCTGTTCCAGCCCGACAGCAAGCAATGATTGGTTAGCCACTATCCCAAGCAACCCGCCGAGTGTTGTGTACAACCATTCCTTTGCGGTTAAAGCACGCAATTGCCGTTTGAAAATAAGAATCATCAAAACTACGAGTCCAGCAAATAAAATTCGCATCGATGTAATCAGAACAGCCGGAAAATGCGAAACCAACACTTTGATCGCGATCACATTAAGACCCCAGAAAAACATCACGAGAAACAACAAGCCGTAAGTCAGTGCTTTTGACAGTTTAATCCCTTCTTTCTACTGTCAATTATCAAATACACATTAACGGCTATCATAGCACATTGAAAGGCTGAAAACCTATTCATTTGCTCCTTTTTGAAGAACTTTATTCATACTACCGCTTGCGAAACCGGTAAGGTCTAGTGTCACGTATTGATAGCCATATTCTTTCAAGCTATTTGTAATGCGTTCCTTATTCTCTAATACGGTTTCCATATCTTGCGGTTCTACCTCAATCCGTGCCATTTCACCGTGCGTCCGCACTCTGATTTGGCGAAGGCCAAGTTCTCGCAAAAGATTTTCCGATTTCTCCACTTTCGTCAGTTTTTCCTGCGTGACCTTCTCCCCGTAAGCAATCCGGGAAGATAAGCAGGCAAACGACGGTTTGTCCCACGTCGAAAGGCTAAGCCGTTTGGACAACTCACGAATTTCTTCTTTGTACAAATCAGCTTCCTGAAGTGGACCACGTACACCATGCTCCTTAGCAGCACGTACTCCCGGTCTGAAATCGCTCATATCATCTGCAATCAAACCAAAAATCACATTTTCAAACTCATGCTGTTTCATGACTGGCTTTAATTTCTCAAAGAGATTTTGCCTGCAAAAATAACAGCGGTTTCGACCATTCGCCTGATAGCCCGGAATCGCAAGCTCCGATGTTTCAATCACTTCATGCGGGGCTTCCAATTGCTTGGCTATTTTTTTGGCTTCTTCCAATTCTGAGGATGGATAGGTCTCCGAATCGGCTGTCACCGCAAGAACGCACTCAGGGCCTAATTCGTCCAAGGCCACTTTCAATAACAATGTACTGTCCACCCCGCCGGAAAAGGCAATGACAACACTCTCCATCTCTCTAAGGATGGATTGTAACTTCTCATATTTTTGTTGCAACATGTTTTTGGCCTCCTTGTGAAAGACTGGCATTTCAGGCAATGGAAGTCGGCCAACCAAACGGGGTTGTATAAGAAGCGATCCGGCTTAAGGTATCATGGACCTCTTCTTGATTTATCTCATCATGGCGAGTAACGGCATCCACAATTTTCGGGAGCAAATGTATATCACCTGCGCTGGCAAATCCCGTCACTTCTTCATGGGACAAAATAAAGGCCACACAAGCGTCAATGATCTTTTGCTCGTCAAACGGTTCATACCAAGTCGCATATTTTTGTTCTTGGTTTTTTGCCCATGGGCCCTTGGCAATAGCCTTAATAACCCGGAACGCTACATCCTGACGTTTAATTTCTTCCACCAACGCATCGAAATCTTCACGATACTGATCAATAGAATACAAATGAAAATTTAAGGGACTCAACACTGAGTCAAAAGGAAAGCGTTTTAAGGCCTCCAGGTGTGTCGCAGGTGCGGCATGGCCATGCCCGGTTATACCGATTCCCTTTACCAGTCCTTCTTCCTTGGCTTCCTGAGCTGCTTCTACAGCTCCTCCTTTACCGGTAATCTTGTCAAGTTCCTCCAGGTCTCCGACGGCGTGCATTTGAATCAAATCAACATGATCGGTTTGCAGGCGTTCAAGGGATTCATGAATTTCTTTTTTTGCTTCGTCTTTCGTACGTTTCCCGGTTTTCGTAGCCAGAAAAATTTGATCTCGTATGCTGGACATCAAATGTCCAAGACGTATTTCGGAATCCCCATAATCACGTGCCGTGTCAAAATGGTTAATCCCATGATCAAGAGCAAATTGTACGGATTCATTGGCCTCTTCTTGGGTGACATTACCTAGAGATGCCGCGCCAAACACCACAATGGAACTCATATGTTCGAGACGGCCAAATCGACGTTTTAACATTTCCATCCCTCCAGAAAATGATTAGAAAACTTCATTCTTCGATAAAAAGAAACCTTCAATAGATCTTGTAAGGGCTTTCTCAGACTTATAGACGGGATTCGGACTAAATCCTTCCTTTATTTTGCTGATCTTCAGCATCCTGATCATAAGGATAGGTTGTCGGAAGCGCACTCACTTCATTCAAGCGTTGTAATTGGTCATCGCTAATTGACCAACCCGATGCTGCCAGGTTGTCATTTAATTGCTTCAAATTGCGGGCGCCGATAATTGGCGCCGTCACAGCCGGACGTTGTAACAACCAATTAAGCGCCACCTGCGCTGAGCTTTTCCCATTTTCTTCGGCCACTTCACAAAGAGTGTCAATCACATTCCAGGTATAATCATTGTTATAATTCGTCCATGACTCGCCCCAGCCATGTTTTTCGGCCGCTCCTACCCTCGTTTTTTCAGAAGGCTTTTCCATTCCCCGACGATATTTACCGCTAAGCCAACCGCCTCTGAGCGGACTCCAAGGAATCACTCCCAGTCCTTCGTTTAAACAAACCGGAACCACCTCATATTCAGTGGCACGCGCCAACAGATTGTATTGAGGTTGCAAGCTGACAAACGATTCCCAACCGTTTTTTTGCGACAAATCAATTGCCTTTTGCAATTGCCATCCTCTAAAATTACTTGCCCCAATATAGCGAACCAATCCCTCGCGAACAAGATCATTCAATGTACTTAACGTTTCTTCCAACGGTGTTGCCGGGTCCCACGCATGTACCTGATAAAGATCGATATAATCAGTTCCAAGCCGTTGCAGACTAGCCTTAACAGATTGAATGATGTTTTTCCGGCTCAAACCGACGTCATTGGCTCCTTCTCCCATCGCAAAACGAACCTTGGTCGCAACCACATAGTCATCGCGATTTTGATCATGCAGCCATTTCCCGACGATTTCCTCTGAGGTACCTTGTGAATACACATTTGCCGTATCCAGAAAGTTCCCCCCGGTTTCTGCATAGCGGTCCATAATTTGAAAACTCTCGGTCTCTGTGGCCTCGCGCCCAAACGTCATCGTTCCCAGACAAAGTTCACTTACCTGAAGACCTGTTTTTCCCAAAAATCTTTTTTTCATGTTTATATCCATTCCTTTCACCTTACAAAGTTGGTGCTGAGCGAATATTTTACTGTTCTATCATAAGGGAGGATCTGACAACCAAATTCGATTATAATAGAACATTGACTTAAGTAACCACATCTCATGGCTCGAACAAAATTTTTCCCTCAGCAAAATTTTCAGTCTTTATCCACAATTCCTTCGTCTTTATACTCCCGCCCATTGTCAATGTAATGTTGAGCGCCTTGTTTCAGGCGCTCTTTATCCTCAACATTCAACTTGCGGACTGCTTTGGCTGGTACACCAGCAGCCAATGTTCCTGGTTCAATAACCTTACCTTCCGGCACAAGCGCTCCGGCCGCTATCAATGCCCCTTTTCCAACCACCGCTCCATTCAAAACAGTAGCCCCCATTCCAATCAAGGCGCCATCTTCCACCGTACATCCGTGCAAGGTAACGTTATGCCCAACAATGACATTTTCGCCGACTTTGACCGGATAACCTTCGTCCACGTGGACAACTGTTCCGTCCTGCACATTCGAACCTTTGCTAATTGTAATTTTATCGTTGTCACCTCGCAGCACCGCATTGAACCAGACAGTTGTGTCCGCCTGAAGCTCAACATCTCCGATGATATGCGCTCCCGGTGCTATGTATGTGCTTGAATGAACCTTGGGATTTTTCCCGTTTAACGAGTACTTCATTTCGATCACCTCAAGATCCATTCTAGCAGAACTGAAAGTCAATTTAGAAACATCAGATAAGATTTAATGCTTTGCCACTTTACAGAATATCAGACCTGCGCCGATTTACGTATGGATACGCCGACATCAGCGTATCCATAAACGTAACGGCTTTTGTGTAATCTATTTCTCATTTTTTGCAGTTTTGCGCGATGTTGATTGACTTTGATTGATTATGCTCATTTGTGATTGAATTTGCTCGTTTTTGATCGGTTATGATCGAGTTTGATCGTTTTTGACTGATGTTGATCATTTGAGTAACCCTCTTAAAACAAGGCCAATCCAAGTCATCTTTACGATGTGACCGACTTCCCTCTAAATTGAGGTAGCCAATCACCGTGAGACTCGATTAAATCATCGCAAAGCGCTACAGTATCATCAATCGACAACTCGGCAGAGGTATGAGGATCCAGCAATGCAGATTGATACAGTTTCTCGCGATCTCCGGAAACCGCCGCCTCGATGGACAATAATTGCGGATTGATATTCGTTCGGTTCAAAGCTGCCAATTGCTCCGGCAAATCACCTACATAAGTTGGTGTCACACCATTGCGATCAACAAGGCACGGAACCTCCACAACAGCTTTTTCAGGCAGATTGCTGATTAATTGTCCCGTATTCAAGACGTTTCCGCCAATTTTATACGGATTGCCGGTTTCCATGGCTTCTATAATATATGACCCGTATTCGTACGTTCTTTCATGCGATAAGTTTTGGTTATTGACCACTTCATCCCTCATCTTGTTCCAACCCTCAATTTGATTGACACAACGGCGTGGATATTCATCCAACGGGATGTTATAACGATCGATAAGGTCCGGATATTGACTCTTTATAAAATAAGGCAGGTACTCCGCATTATGCTCGGAGGATTCCGTCACATAATAGCCAAAGCGAAACATCATTTCGAAACGCACCATGTCATCATGCTTTTGCTTCTGTTTTTCTCTGGCACGCTTTTTGATTTCAGGGTACAAGTCCTCACCATCTCTTGTAATCTCCAACAACCATGCCATATGGTTAATACCCGCAATTTTCTGTTGAATATTGTCCTTTTCCATACCCAATGATTCCAGC
>DASTWO010000005.1:0-6379 GCA_035776675.1 Caryophanales bacterium | reverse complement strand
GCATATGCGGGTTTTCCTGTCGCAATTCCTGAAGCCGATCAAACACACCTTTAGTAATCCGCCTATTCCCGCAATGCGGACACATGCGTGCCTTGCTGTCCTCAATCACCTGATAACATTCTTCACACATCGTACGATGATATTTTCCCAGCCTCGGATCCAGCCCGTAATTCGCTGAAATTGTCCGTCCGGCCTCATTCCGTAATGCCATTTCAAACTCACGAAATGTCGGTTCCTCCATTTCAATGGTTTGGTATTCACGCGCCATTTTCGGTAACGAATGAGCATCTGAATTGGACACGTAAGGATGCCGATGCAGTTCCGGAATCTGATCGGCCATTCCCGTGTTGGAGCTCAATCCCAATTCAATCGCGTCTATCATGTCCGGATCGAGAACTTCCGTTAAATATTGTTCCACACCACTGCCATAGAGTCCCTTATGCGGCGTAAACGCATGGGCCACGATAAACAGCCCACCGAGCTCCTTCACCTTTTTCTGTAGAGCCTGGCCTGTCCCGTAATACCGCTGCGAACTGAGAGTTATATTTTTCATATGTCCGGAAAGCCACGCACTGAACGCCTTCATCTTGTCCAGATTTGGAAAAAATACAATTACGTGGAACGCGCCCCGGCAATATTCATCATAAATTTCAATTTCTGAACCGGGAAGGACGGCTACATCCTTAAACCGCAAACCGCCTCCCTCTTGTGGGGTGACGGTTCCTTCCTCAATCAATGCTTCAAACTCGCTGATCACCTCAGGCACATGGCAATCGATAATACCGATCAGGTTGAGGCCCTTGATTTCAGCAGCCTCGCGAATGATGTTTTCCAACGTCAACGATTTTGCACCTGTAATTTTGACCGGCCGACCGCTCGTTGTCCGGCCAATATGAATATGTAAATCCGCGTAATAACGATTCATATTTAATCATCCTGTAAGTTATTCTTTAGCTGCAGATACTGCACGGCATATGCCGTTTTCGCATCATAAATTTCCTTTTGCCGCATTAATTCCTTTGCTTCTTCCAGTGTAACCTCCATCAACTCCACAAATTCATCATCATCCGTTTTTTGTTCGCCCTTTTCCAATTGATTGGAAAAATACAAATGGACAATTTCGTCGGAAAAACCCGGTGATGTGTAAAAAGAGGTCACGTACTGCAAGCTGTCGCTCCGATAACCGGTTTCTTCCTCTAATTCGCGCCGGGCGCAAGACTCCGGAGCTTCCCCATTTTCCAGTTTCCCTGCAGGAATTTCCACAAGCGACCGTTCCAGCGGCTTTCGGTATTGCCGCACCATCAACAGACGGCCTTCCGGCGTTACTGCAAGAACAGCCACGGCTCCAGGATGATACACCAACTCGCGGGAACTCGTTTGGCCGTCAGGCAACTCCACCTGATCCAGCTGCACGTCTATAATCTTTCCTTTGTAAATTTGCTCTGATGAAATTGTTTTTTCAGTAAAATCAGCCATTCTTTTCACTTCCCTGTTCTAAGCTCTATCCGTCACACATACAGTCTACCATATCGGACAAGCTAATCATGGAGGGACGATTATGAAAATATATGTAAAAGAAAACGGTGTGACGATCGTAGGTAAGGCATGGCAGGTTCGGAGTGCCTTAAGACATTACATGAGGCACTTCGATACAATTGAAAAATGGACCCGTTCCGTCGCTTCAAAATAAGCTCTCCAGGTGATAGACTGGCTGTGGAGGGATGAACGGATGAAAAAGAATCAATTAGGCAAGTCGGAATTATACGTGAGTGAAATAGGCTTCGGTTCGATGTCGCTTGGAAAAAATGAAGACCAGGACATTCGGATGATCCATGAAGCCATCGACCGCGGTGTGACTTTCATTGATACGGCGGATCTGTACGGGTTTGGTCAAATCGAAAAAACAGTTGGAAAAGCCTTGAAAGGCAGACGGGAAAATGTGATTCTGGCGACGAAAGCCGGCAATCACTGGGAAACCGGTAAAGAAGGCTGGTACTGGGATCCATCGAAACAGTATATAAAAGAAGCCGCGAAAAACAGCCTGAAACGGCTCGGCACCGATTACATCGACCTGTTCCAATTGCATGGCGGAACTATCGACGATCCCATCGATGAAACAATTGAAGCCTTCGAAGAATTGAAACAAGAAGGATGGATACGCGAATACGGAATTTCGTCGATTCGACCGAATGTGATTCGCGAATATGCGAAGCGCTCTAATATCGCCAGTGTGATGATGCAATACAGTTTGCTGGATCGCCGCCCGGAAGAAGCGATGCTTTCACACCTGGAGGAAAGCGATGTTAGCGTCATTGCCCGAGGTCCGGTTGCAAAAGGCATGTTGTCTGAAAAAGCTTCCGAAAAAACGCCGGATAAAGGATTCCTTGATTATTCTCAAGAGGAAGTGCTGGATGTTGCAGAAAAGGTCCAAAAAATGGCGAATGAAAACCGCAGCGCCGCCCAAATCGCACTAAGATACTCTCTCAGCCATCCGGCAGTGGCCACAGCCATTCCCGGCGCCAGCCGAATCGAACAACTTATCGAAAATATAGAAACAACCGGCATTCAATTAACCCAAGACGAAATGGAAACACTCCGTAATAGTTCCAAAGCAAATGTATACGATAAACATCGTTAGGCGAGCAGGGTTTCCCTTGCTCGTTTCGTTCATTCGTTAGACCCTGGCTCTTTAACAATCAAACCGAGAAGTTTGGCAAACCCTATGGCTTGTTCTGAAGAAACAATACACCCCTCTAACTCCTCCAATGACACAATTAACCCTTCAAATGAACAGGTGCTGAAGTCCATTTTATTTAATTCCGCTCCGGAAAAATTGGCTTTATCAATATTACATTGATCAAACGACGTATTTTTGAATTTGGACTCATAAAAATCAGCATGGCGGAAAGAGCAAGTTTGGAATTTGACCTGTTTTATATTGGAATACCCGAACGAGGCATAATCAGCAAAACATTGATCTAACACAACATTCCGCAGGGTAGATTCGGACAGATTGATCCCAAGCATTTTGCATTCTTTCATTTCGACCCTGTGAATAATCGCGTTGCTGAAATCGACGTTTGACAAGTCACAATGATCAAAAACAACGTCTGTCAACTCGATAAAAGGAAAGGAGACATCGTGAAAAGAAACATTCTTGAAAATGACTTTGTCAAAGCAAATTTTTTCAATACAGGCACCATTCACTTCACTATCAATAATTCTGCCCATGTGAAAAAACCGCTCATCCTTCATTTCATCAGCCAGCATGATAGCCCTTAATTCTTTTGGAATTTTCGGAGGCAACACCTTTGGATGATTAACCATGATAAGCTTCCTTTTATGTAAAAAAATTCTTTCTTCAATCATTATACCAGTGATGAATGACTTGTGTACCCTTTCACAGCAAAATTTCCGATCGTTAACCTCCCTTCCAACCCGTTTGTTTATCTTCCGTTTCCGGCATTCCGGGTAAAATCAATCCGCCATCTACGCGAATGGTCGTACCTGTAACATAAGAAGCTTGCTCTGAGGATAACCACACAACCGCTTTCGCTATATCCTCAGGTGTTCCAGCCCGGCTGAGCGGTATTTTCCTGCCAAAAGCCTCATAGTAATCTTCTCTTTCTTGACTGGTCTGAATCGCACCAGGAGCTATACAATTGACCCGGATCCCATAAGTGGAAAATTCCAAAGCAATCGTTTCAGTAGCTCGCGTCAAAGCAGCCTTAACTCCTCCATATACCGCGTCACCAAGATACGCTCGCTCTCCACGTGTTGACGTAATATTGATCATATTGCCTTTTATTTTGCGTTCCATCATATGTTTTCCGGCAGCCTTCATGATCAATATAGGCGCCCTGAAGTCGAGGTCGGCTAACTGGTTGATTTCCTCTGTTTTCATGTTCATGAGTTCAGAAAACACGGTCACTCCAGCATTATTCACAACGGTATGAATATCTCCCAGAGCCCGCACAGCATCCTCAACCAATTTTACAGGAGTCTTCTCTTCCTCCAAATTCATATGAAAAACTGTACACTTTCGACTATATTTTTCTCTAATGACCCGAGCAACCTGTTCAGCATTTTCGTGATCATTCCAATGGCATAACCCTATATTGTAGCCATTCGCGGCCATCGCCAAGGCAATCCCTTTTCCTATTCCCCGGCTGCTTCCTGTGATCAATGCCGTTTTTCCTGAAATCTCCAATATGGCAATTCACCCCCGGTTAAATGCAACGGCAGAAGCCTTTCAATAAATAATCCATGATCTTATATGAACCTGCCGTCCACCATGGTAAACCTTACATCGAAATGATCGTTCAACAGAACCAAATCAGCATCAGCCCCCGGCGAAATTCTTCCTTTCTCCGGAAGATCAAGAACAGCTGCAGGCACCTGAGTCGCCATCATTATAGCTTCCCACAATGGAACTCCGCATTCTACCGTTTTCCGTAAGGCTTCATTCATTGTTACCGTACTGGAAGCCAATGTGCCATCCTTCAATTGGGCAACCCCATTCACGACTTGAACATCATGGCCGCCAAATTGATATTCACCGTCGCCCAGACCCATAGCCTGCAAGGCATCCGTAATTAAAACCATGCGTTTGAACCCTACCATTCTATACATCATGCGGACGATAGCAGGATGAAGATGAACATAATCGACAATGGCTTGTAAACTTACCTTCTGTTCTTCAAATGCGGCTACAACCAATCCTGGACTACGATGGTGAATTGGGCTCATGGCATTAAAACAATGGGTCACATGGCTGGCTCCTAAGGAGAAAGCCTCCTTTGCCTGTTCGTAAGTAATATCAGAGTGTGCAATGGCGACGACAATCCCCTTCTCCTTCAGAAATTCAATCATCTCCATGCCGCCCGGAAGCTCCGGCGCAAGGGTGACCATTTGAACCAATGGATCTGCTTCATCCAGTATAGCCTTCATTTCTTCTATGTCCGGGTGGCGTAAGTAACGTTCATTTTGCATCCCTTTTTTCTTATGGTTCAAATAGGGGCCTTCCAAATGAATCCCGACAATATGGGCGCCCGGCTCGTTTCCCTCTACCTGCTTAACGCTTTGGATCATCCCAAGCAAATCTTCTATACTTGAAGTTACTGAAGTAGCCAGAAATGAGGTGCAACCTGTTTGTGCGCACACACGTGATACCTCTTCAATACTTCTTGACGAGCCATCCATCATGTCATAACCATTGGCTCCGTGAATATGTACATCAATCATGCCCGGGATTAACAATTGTCCGTGTCCATCAATAACCTTCCAATCTTCCAGATCATCAAAACTGTGATTTTCAACGGAAACAATCTTTCCATCCTTTACAAACACCGTTCCATCAGGAATGATTTCATTTTCTGTCGCTATTCTAACCTTTGTTATCGCAATCGCTTTCAATCCAAACCCTCCTCCACTATTCTGGCGTCCCGTTAATTGATCTCGGTGTTGAATTCAACAAGATTCCCATCCGGATCACAACAAAAGATTTGCGCAAAACCGGCTGTACTGTCCGGCTTGGCTTTATATTTCACACCGTGATTTTTCAAATGCTCAATAGTTTCATCGAAACTCTTGACCCTTATAGCAAAATGTCCATCCCGACTGTCGATTGTTTTGTTTTCACGAACGGTTTGCGCTTCGTCGTGTACGATCAGGTGAAGTTGTTGAGAACCGATTCCCAGCCATGCGCCCGGGAATCCAAAATCCGGGCGGTCCAATTTCTCCAAACCAAGCACTTCCCGATAGAATTGCTCGGTCCTTTGCAAGTCTTTCACAACTAGACTAACGTGATGTATGCCTTCGTACTCAATCATCTGCCTGTTCCTCCTTAATTCAAACATGCCCGAAGATGAGAGGCAGCTTTGACAATCCCTCGCCTTTCGGCCTCAATCGATCCCCAGTAACGGCCATCTTCAAGTTCGATACTCACAGGACCATCATAACCAAAACGCTCCAACCTTGCAGCGACCTTTCCCCATTGAATTTCACCTTCACCCGGGATGGTGTATCGCCAGGCGCCTTCAGAAAATCCGTAATGAGGCTTAAAGGTCGGCGCCAATGTTCCGAATTCGTAAAGCTCTTCTTGTAAAAGCTCTGTGTCCTTCCCATGGCAGTAAACAATACGCTCGCCGAATTCTTCTAATGCTCTTAAATGGTCGATGCCAAGCCGAACCAAATGAGATGGATCATAATTCAGCCCGAAGTGCTTGGAAGGAACGGCTTCAAACATCGCCCTCCACATTTCGGGTGTACAGCCGATCGTTGGATAATAAGGAGCTGGACCCGGCCACCCCTCAATCGCCACATACACGCCTGCTTGCTCCGCAAAATCAACTAGATCAGGAAAAGTTTCTTTCCAAAT
>DASTWO010000004.1:0-3083 GCA_035776675.1 Caryophanales bacterium | reverse complement strand
TCTTTCAAGCATTCACTCCTTGGACGGCAGGGATGATACCACGAAAGTTGGCTCCTGGCAGGTCGAGAGTACTTCGGATGAAACTGTGTACACGTTAAGGGCAGAAAGTTCAGTATGGGAAGGGAAAATCTATCGTTTTCGCTGCAATCCGAATCGCTTTGTTTATGAAACAGAAGTAACGGGCTCAGGCCGGTTGGCTGAAGTCAATTATTTTGGCGGCTATTATTCGACTTCATTACGTTGGGGAAGCGGATTTTTCTGGTCGGGTCCACGTTTTAAGCGCGGATTCAACCCGGAGCCGAATACCGAAGAAGTGAACTATTTTTCACCGTTGGAAGGATCGGCAATTGATTTAACAGGCGTGCCTTTGCCGGCAAGAGGCGATTGGTTTTTCACTCCGCCGCCTTTCTGTTTTTCTTTTGAAGGCGAGTCGGCATGGGTCGGAATGGGAGTAGAGGCAAAGCCCGGTGAAAATCGCTTTACCGAATTCAATTATCACGCTCAACAATTTGGGTTTCATCTTTCTCTTTCGTATGAAGGGGCCACGAAGGTAGAGGGTACCTATAGTCTCCCGGCTATCGGGTTTGATTTTGCGGAAGATGAGTATCAGGCGTTGGAAGCCCATGTTAAAGCGCTTGAGGTTGCTGGATATGTTCCGACATCACACAAAACGGAATATCCGGATTGGTGGTTTGACCCGATTTTCTGCGGGTGGGGTTCCCAGTGTTATGAAGCCGCGAAAGATGAAGGGCACGCCCCCAATTATGCGAAACAATCGTTGTATGAAGAGTTTATGACCACATTGGATGAAAATCAGGTTCAGCCTGGAATCGTTGTTTTGGATGACAAGTGGCAGGCAGCATACGGTGACAACCAGGTGGATGAAAAGAAATGGCCCGATTTAAAAGGATTTATCGACCAGCGGCATCAAGAAGGTCAAAAGGTGCTTTTGTGGTTGAAGGCGTGGGATCCGGAAGGTGTACCGGCGGATGAGTGTATTACAAATGCGGCAGGATTGCCTCTCGCGATTGATCCGTCCAATCCGGATTTTGAACAAAGGTTGAGAGCGTCGGTTCGCCGTATGATTTCGGCAGACGGGTATGATGCGGATGGTTTTAAAATTGATTTTACCGCGAGAATTCCAAGCGGACCGAACATGAACATTCATGGGGACATCTGGGGATTGGAACTGATGAAGCAATATTTGAGGATCCTTTCTGAAGAGTCGAAAAAGGTTAAATCGGATGCTCTCATCATGAGCCACACTCCTCATCCCTATTTAAATGATGTGTTGGATATGATCCGACTCAATGACATCAATGTCGGCAAGGACATCAACAAGGCAATGATCCACAGGGCTAAGGTGGCCAAAGCCGCGTGTCCCGGGGCTGTGATTGATACTGATAACTGGCCGATGACGGATAAGAAAGCATGGAGAGACTACGTTCATCTGCAGCCGGAATTGGGTGTGCCTTCACTTTATTTCGCCAGCCATATTGACGCGACAAAAGAATCATTGGATCCTGAAGATTACGAATTGGTACGGGAATCCTGGGATAAAGCACGGACAAAGGAGCGTTCAAAATGACAAAAACATTGGCCGTAATTCATACAACACCTTTGACAGTTTCTCCGTTGAAAAGTCTGGCGGCCGAGTTTCTGCCAAGTTATGAGGTTATTAATTTCGTAGACGATTCCATCTTGCCAAGGCTTGGGAGAAATGGCGGGAAGGTTGAGGAAGTAGAAGATCGATTGATCCAGTATGCGAAATATGCTGAAGAATCGGGTGCCGACATTATTTTAAATGCGTGTTCATCCGTCGGGGAGGTTGTCGCGAAAGCGGAACAGGCATTAAAGATTCCGATTGTGAGAATCGATGAAGCGATGGCTGAAGAGGCGATCAATAGAGGGAAACGCATCGGCGTTATCGCTACACTCTCAACAACGTTGAATCCGACGTTGAGGTTACTACAAGGAAAAGCAAAGGAATTCGGGAAGAATGTTGAAATTGAGCCGGTTCTTGCCGAAGAAGCCTACAAACAATTGTTGGCGGGTGATCCTGACGGCCACGATTCCCTGCTTGCCGATAAGTTAAGGGAGCTTGCCGGACAAATGGAGGTGGTAGTACTGGCTCAAGCGTCTATGGCTCGAGCGGTGAAAAAGCTGCCGGAAGAAGAACAAGGGAAATTCCTGACCAGCCCGGAACTAGGAATGGAGCGGGTTCAGCGGGTCGCAGAAGGAACAGGCGAATGAGAAAGCTGCTCGGTGTAGACATCGGAACCACTCATTGTAAAGTTGGTTTGTTTGGTCTTGACGGCTCGGAAGTTAAGATTGCGACAAAGGAAACCGTTACACATTATGATTCCGATGGACACGCCTATTTTGAACCGGAAGAGATATGGGGAACTGTTGCGAGTCTAATCAAGAAAACAACCAGGGAACATGATCAAGAACCGGTGGTTGTCGGCATTACAAGTATGGCGGAAACCGGTGTGCTTGTGGATCGTTCTACGGGCTTGCCTAAATCGCAAATGATCCCCTGGTTTGATAAAAGAACCGCAAAGCAGGCCGAATGGATTGGAAGGGAAATCGATGCTTTTTCCGCCTTTCAAAAAACCGGTTTGCACAACAGTTATAAATACGGGCTGGCCAAATTGTTATGGTTGGAGAAACAGGATCCGGGCATAACAAAGGGAGCTGTATGGCTTTCGGCCGCCGATTATATTGCCTATCGATTAACTGGCGAATTGGGAACGGATTATTCGCTGGCGGCAAGAACGTTTGCATTTAGAATCGATAAAAAGGAATGGGATGTCCCGTGGCTTCGTCATTTTGGTTTTGAAGAGGAGCTGTTTCCGACCGCAGGCCCGAGCGGGGAAGCTGTTGGGAGAATCCCAACAGAGGAATTTCAAAAAATCGGATTGGCGAAAGACACTCCGGTTGCTGTATCGGGACATGATCATGTGTGTGCGGCGCTGGCTGTCGGTGCTGTTCATCCTGGTGTTGTGTTTGATTCAATTGGAACGGCGGAAACCCTGGTTGGGACGCTAAACGATTGGAACCTGAAAGAGAAGGAGTTTCAG
>DASTWO010000003.1:0-4135 GCA_035776675.1 Caryophanales bacterium | reverse complement strand
GAAAGGCAGCATTGGATTGCCGTTTCCCGATACGGAAGCGGCTTGTTTGTCTGCCGAAACCGGAAAGGTGGCAGGACCAAATGAAATCGGTGAACTGATGGTGCGGGGGCCGCAGGTGATGAAAGGTTATTGGCGCCGGCCAGAAGAGACAAAGGCTACGTTTAAGGGTGATTGGCTTTTGACCGGAGACGTTGGCTATATGGATGAAGAAGGTTATTTCTACATTATTGACCGGAAGAAAGATATGATTATCGCCGGCGGTTTCAATATTTATCCGCGAGAAGTTGAGGAAGTGTTGTATGAACACGAAGCTGTGTTGGAAGCCGCTGTGGTAGGTGTTCCGGATCCTTATCGAGGGGAAACGGTTAAGGCTTTTGTTGTGACGAAAGAAGGGAAATCCTGCACGGAGGAAGAGCTTGATCGTCATTGCAGACAATCCCTTGCCGCCTATAAAGTCCCAAGGTTATATGAATTTCGCGGCGAATTGCCGAAATCGACAGTCGGCAAAATTTTGCGTAGAACCCTTATTGATGAAGAAAAGAAGAAACAGCAATCGAATGTGGGGTCTTCAGGAGCGAGCTAGTATTACCTGGGGAGAAGTGCTTTTCTAAGGCAATAGGGATTCTTACCTTTTCGGAAGACCAGTTGGACATTGACAATTGTAAATGGTTTGGGTAACATGAAAATGAATGAACAATCATTCATTATGAGGAGTCCGACATGTCTAGAAAAAAACAGCCGAAGTATAAGAAGATTATTGATGCTGCCGTTGTTGTGATTGCCGAGCATGGTTTCGATCAGGCGCAAATCTCCAAGATCGCCAAACAGGCGGGCGTTGCGGACGGAACGATCTATTTGTACTTCAAGAACAAAGAAGATCTATTAATCTCACTGTTTCGTGAAAAGATGGGTCAGTTTATCCGCCACATCGAAAACGAAATTGCTGACAAAGAAACCATCGAGGAAAAGTTATTTAAGATGATTGAAATGCACTTTCGTCAATTGTCTGCTGATTACCGTTTGGCTGTAGTTACGCAACTTGAGTTGCGGCAATCCAATAAGGGACTGCGATCGAAGATTGGCGAAGTTCTTAAGCCCTATCTTGTGGTCATTGATGATATACTGGAAAAGGGTATGGAACAGGGTGTGTTTGATACCGACCTTGATGTTCGCCTGGCTCGACAGATGATTTTTGGGACGCTTGATGAAACCGTTACCAATTGGGTGTTAAATGAAAGAAAATATGACTTGACAAGTTTGGCAGGGTCTGTTAGTCACTTGCTTATTCATGGCTTGAGCCGAGGCGGCAATTAGAAATCTTTCAAGGTCCATTTGAAGAATTTTTTTCTACTGGAGCTCAATAGGTTTTGGATTTTTCTATTCGAGCAAGGGCTCCACACATTTCACTTCTTGAACAGGAGGCTTTTCAATGAACCTATACGTGATCATGAAAAGGACATTCGACACGGAGGAGAAAATCGTCATTGAAAACGGGCGTATAAACGATGAGGATGCGGAATATATCATTAACCCGTATGATGAATATGCCATCGAAGAAGCCATTCAACTTCGTGATGAACATGGCGGTGAGGTCACTGTTGTAACAATAGGAAACGAGGACGCGGAAAAAGAACTGCGAACCGCTTTGGCGATGGGATGCGATAAGGCAGTATTGATCGACATTGAAGAAGATGTTGAATCTCAGGATCAATATACGACATCTACTGTTCTGGCTAAATATTTCGAGGACAAGGAATATGATCTGATTCTTGGCGGAAATGTCGCTGTCGATAATGGGACCGGCCAGGTTGGACCGCGACTCGCTGAATTATTGGACATTCCGCACGTTGCGACTATCACTGATATTTCAGTGGACGGTGATACTGTATCCATTGTGCGTGATGCCGAGGGCGACGAGGAGAAGATCGAAACATCTTTGCCCTTATTGGTTACCACTCAGCAAGGTTTAAACGATCCGCGTTATCCTTCATTACCGGGTATTATGAAAGCAAAGAAGAAACCGTTGGAAACGCTGGAGCTTGATGATCTCGATATAGACGAAGACGATGTTGAGGCGAAATCGGAAACAATTGAACGCTTCTTGCCGCCGGAGAAAGAAGCCGGCCGAATTCTCGAGGGTGAACTTGACGATCAAGTGAAAGAACTGGTGAAGCTGCTTAGAACTGAATCAAAGGTTATATAATCCGGAGACCGGGAAACAGAAGCACTGAAATTGGAGGGATTTCGAATGGCGAGAAAGACACTCGTATTAGCAGAGGCGCGTGAAGGAGAACTTCGTAATGTATCGTTTGAGGCAATTGCTGCGGGTAAAGCGATCGCTGAAGGCGGAGAAGTTACTGCCGTGATTTGCGGAGATCAAGTCCAGGATCTTGGAGAAACGCTTGTTCATCATGGTGCAGAACGTGTTTTGACAGTTGAAAATGAAAATCTGAAAAACTATACACCTGACGCTTATAAACAGGCGTTGCAACAAGTCATTGAAGCGGAAGAACCTGAGGCGATTGTTTTTGGCCATACGGCGATGGGGAAGGATCTTGCTTCACGGCTATCGGCTAAGCTGGAATGCGGTTTGATTTCCGATGTAACAGAAATTGAGGCGGAGGATGAAGTGGTATTCACCCGTCCAATCTACGCCGGAAAGGCTTTTGAAAAGAAGAAAATCAGCGAGGGAATCTTCTTCGCGACCATTCGCCCGAACAACATCCAGGCGTTGGAGAAAGATGAAAGCCTGAGCGGCGACGTTTCTTCCTTTGACGTCAACATCCAAGATATCCGAACCCTTGTTAAAGAGATTGTTCGGAAATCAACGGGCGACGGAGTGGATCTTTCAGAGGCAAAGATTGTTGTATCCGGCGGTCGCGGTGTGAAAAGTGAAGACGGATTTGAGCCGTTGCAGGAATTAGCGGATGTGCTAGGTGCTGCAGTTGGAGCATCACGCGGTGCCGCAGATGCCGGTTATTGCGACTATGCTTTGCAGATCGGGCAAACAGGCAAAGTTATCACGCCGGATCTTTACATTGCTTGTGGCATTTCGGGCGCGATCCAACATTTGGCCGGCATGTCCAACTCGAAGGTCATTGTAGCGATCAACAAGGATCCGGAAGCCAACATCTTCAATGTGGCAGACTACGGCATTGTCGGTGACTTGTTTGATGTCGTGCCGAAGCTGACAGAAGAACTGAAAGCCGTATTGAGCGAAGCGTAAAGAAGATTTCTTCAGGCGCCGATTCCCGGTGCCTGATTTTTTTCACCTTAATATTGCAAGAGTGCAAGCAGAACAATAGCAATGGAAAATACAACATGATATACTTCCTCTAAATTGTTTAGGAAATCATGAGAAAGCATACAAGGAGGTAGTGAAATGGCAATTGTAACAGCAACCGATCAGAATTTCTCGCAAGAAACAAGCGAAGGCCTTGTGCTTGCGGATTTTTGGGCAGAATGGTGCGGACCTTGTAAAATGGTCGCTCCCGTTCTGGAAGAAATCAATGATGAAATGGAAGATAAGGTGAAAATCGTCAAACTCGATGTTGACGAGAATCAGGAAACAGCAGGGAACTTTGGCGTCATGAGTATTCCGACGTTGATTTTCTTCAAAGACGGAGAAGTGGTCGATAAAGTAGTTGGTTATCAGCCGAAAGAATCTTTGGTTGAAGTGATTAACAAGCATCAGTAAAACGATCATATTCGATCACAATCAATCACAAACGATCACAATCAATCAAAAACGATCACAAACAATCATAAATGAGCACAATCAATCACAAATGATCAAAAATGCGCATAATCAGTCACAAATGAGCATAAATGAGCATTGAGAAAAAGAGCAGCCCGCCATTGGGCTGTTCAGAGTGTAGAGAAACCCCATGGTTTTCTACACTCTTTTCTGTTCTCATGAGAAAAAGATCATTTAAATGAGGACAATTCAACGAAAAGGAAGATCGCTCACCTACCCGGCTAGCTTATCCAGGTGGTTAGCGATCTTTTTCATGTTCTGACTAGCGGCTGTCATTAACGCTTGTTCTTGCACTTTTTGTCTTCCTCGTAACCGGCAGTAGCGAAGCCCGTGGAGCTGTTTAGCGTCCGCAAAGCTTCGCTCTATGGTTTCCTTTCG
>DASTWO010000002.1:0-6667 GCA_035776675.1 Caryophanales bacterium | reverse complement strand
CTCCGCTATTCAGATCCAGGCACCAAATGCGATGATCAACGAGATGCCAGGGTCCCTCATGACATAAGCTCAACAGATGAGGCTGGGTCGGCGATGTATTGACATGACCTATCCATGTTTTTTCCTCATGCAGCAGTTTGGCCTCACCCCCTGCCACGGGAATGGACAGGATCTGGCAATGAGGATGAGCCTTGGCGGTCTCTTCAAATCCCCCATACCCTGCGCCAAGATTCGTTGGGATGCGGTCGGATAAGTCCTCCTTGATGGCCGTGCAAACCGATAATCCGTCCGCGGTACAACTTACATTCCCAAGATTGTATCCTTTCGGCGCCTCATAGAGAGTTCGTTCCTCATAGGTTTGCAGGTCGAGAGCCACCACTTTGTTATCTTTTGTAAAATAAGCCTCTTGTTTCTTTGGATTGATAAACGTCTCTTGAAGACCCACCCCATCATTCCGATCATGATCCGTCAGTTGCGTCATCGAACCATTTTCTAAGTCGAGGCTGTATAAATTGGCGGCATTCCAACGATCAGATCCGAACAAAAGCTTATTGCCGTTATCATACCAACCGTTATTCGTAAAATAAATATGAAAGCTGTGCGCAAAATAGTTGGTCAATTGCCATACCGATACGCCCGTCGTGGGATCGTCAAACTTTTGCCATTCCGTAGGCCATACCTTTCCTTTTCCGGCTGTTGTCATTTCTTTCACCTTCCGTTGTTAGGACTTCGTTACATTGACCTGAGTGTTACAGCCATTAGACACCTCTCTCTTCCACCTGTCCACAATCGTTTCGGCATACAAACTTGGAGATATCAAGATCAAGTTTTTTCACTTCTGATGCCAACACCTTCGCCATTGCATCCGACCCTTTTTCCGTAAAGTGCGTGTGATCCGTGTCATTCGAAGAAACCATAAAATAGGTAAACACTTCGTCATAGCCTACCGAGGTAAAATAATCCAGGCTTGCGGCCATCAGGTCAATGAGCAACACTTTCTCCTTTTCCGCCACTTGCTTCATTGCCTTGCAATAATCCGGAAAATCGTTCAGAAAATCGCCGTCTTCATAATGTAATCTCGCCACAGGTGTAATCAGAATAGGTACAGCATCATGTTGGCGCGCATCCTCTACATATTTTTTCAAATATTGCTTATAGGTCGTATAAGGTTCCGTGTAACGCTCCGGCTTACTCTTGGTCGAGTCGTTATGGCCCATTTGAATAAGCAAATAATCATTTGCCTGTATTTCATTTAAAATCGCGTCCAAGCGCCCTTCTTCAACGAAAGTCCTGGAACTTCTGCCACCGATCGCATGATTCAAAATTTGAACATCATCGGTAAAATAATTCCCGATAAACATTCCCCAGCCTGCTTGCGGGGCGTGCTCGGGCCCATAAGCCTGCACAGTGGAGTCACTTGCGAGAAAAATATTGATAGGTTTATAATCTGACACAGTATCACCTGCTTTGATTTATTTTTTCTGTATAGATGCGGGGTACCGGCGGCGCGTCCATATCAACACCGAGATAAAAACCCGTATGCGGCGGCTGATTATAGGCCACGTTTTGCCAAGCGATTCCTAATCGATAAACATGGTCATGCATCAGCGTATAAATGCGATGGTTGGTCACGTCCGTCGTCGTATAGATATGAAGAGCGGTGCTGTCTTCCGTTCTCCAAATTACTTCTTCCCGCCAGTCCCCGAGAAGATCGGCTGACAGACAAGGTGTTGCTTTTGTTCCGTTATTCGATGTACATTCTCTCGCTATCAGTAAATTGTCGGTTTTGCTATTTTCATAGTCCCATTTGTCAATCCGGTTATGGTCAAGCAACTCGCGAAGTAGATCGCCGTCCCACCAGATCGCAAAATTCGTTGATGAAGGTAGCGTATCACTGATTTTTTCACCTTGAGAATTGTACAGACTACCGTCCGCCCAATATTCCTCACCTTTGTATCTCGGGTCAAGATCAGCACATGTTCCTCTGCCGACATCATCTATTGAAGGGAATCCCCATAAAATTTCACCGGTTTCCGCATCATGAAGCTCCACTCCGTTATCAGAAGGGTTTTCATGAACCTGAAAGACCTCCAGCCCCGGTCTGTTGGGATCAAGATCCCCGACATGCATAGCATCCCCGTGTCCCAATCCTGTTGTATACAATCCTGATCCGTCATGATCAATTACACATGATCCATAAATAATTTCATCCTTGCCGTCGCCATCAACATCCGCAACACTGACACTGTGATTACCCTGTCCAGCATATCCCTCGTTGCCGGGATCGTTGCTGTCGAAAGTCCATACTTTTGTCAATTTTCCATCTTGCCAATTGTAAGCCGCGAGAACTGCTCTCGTATAATAACCACGGCACATCACAAGACTCGGATGAACGCCATCCAGATAAGCGACACACGCCAGAAAGCGATCGACGCGGTTCCCTTCGCTGTCTCCCCAATCGGCAACATTGCCCCTCGGTGGATCATAGTCAGTCGTAACAAGCGCCTTGCCCGTTTCTCCACTAAATACGGTCAAATATTCAGGACCTTCGATAATAAAACCGTCCGTATTTCGAAAATCCGCATCCGCATCCCCAATCACTTGACCCGTTCCATCAATGGTCGCATCTGCGGTTTTACAAGCAATCTCGGCTTTTCCATCCCCATCGAAATCATAAACCAAAAATTGCGTATAGTGGGCGCCGGCGCGGATATTTCGGCCAAGGTCGATCCTCCACAGCAACGACCCGTCTAATCGATAGGCGTCCAAATAGGCATTCCCGGTATAACCCTTATGGGCATTATCGTGCGAGTTGGACGGGTCCCATTTTAAAATAATTTCATACTGCCCGTCCCCGTCCACGTCCCCGACACTTGCGTCGTTGGCGCTATACGTATAAGAAACACCATCCGGGCTGGCGCCGCCCTCCGGCTTTTGCAAAGGAACGGACAGATTATTCGTTCCCCATACCGTGACCGTCTCTGATTGTTGCTGTTCCTTGCCGTCCAGCACCGCACTAACTGAATAGGTAGCTTGTTCCGTGCCTTCATTGTCCAAATAGTTCGTACTGGATGTGATCGGCGAATCATTGAGCTTTTCCCCATCACGATATAAATTGAAGGAAACAGTTTGCGGTTCAGTGCCAAACAGACGCCAACCGACATAAACTCCGTTATCCATCTTGACTGCGACCAAACCACGATCCAACTGTTCCATCTGCCGCCTCGGCAATGAAGATGCGCCAGCGTTCTGATTGTTCCCCATGGTGTTCCCTCCGTTTGAAAATTTTATCTACCGATATTCTCCACCCGGATAAAGTGTAGAACTGTAAAACCTTCTCGTTTGCGGTAAAACGTCCCCCGAAGGTTCTGCATGTAAATCGGCATGACGATTCGAATAAATAGAAGCCTTCGTATCGTCGTAGACGATTACCTGTTCATAACCGGTTCCCAGCAAATCAGCGTGCACCACATACCCATCCTCAGGAAAACGAACCACCGGATTCATGTGCCCATCATATAAAGTTGGCGTAATGCCGCCTCCCCTGCGATATGCCAAAATATAATCCAGTTCTCCCTCATCCCAATGACGAAGCGGTTCAATAATGGTCAACCACCCGTTTGTTTCTCGATCTTCTTTCCACAATTCTTTTCCTTCGGCATCCAAAAGAAAAAGACCGTCTTTGCCATTCTGGTTCCCGGGCACATCTCCACGGATAATCCGATCCAGTCCGGCAATTTGCAGTCCCGAAAGATCCCCACGGAATTTCCCGATCGCGACGTGCTGCGACTCAATAGAACCTTCATATCGCCACAATTCATGGCCATTCCGATCATACATCACGGTGAAACTGCCGCCGATGACAAGTTCAAGGTTTCCCAAGGCGTCTGCATCCACGTCGCCGACCCAAATACAATCAGCATGACCCTCCAATGGCCGGCATGACCAAAGCTTGTTTCCGTTGTGATCCAGCAGATCATACCCCGCCATCACCTCATCATAACCATCACCGTCGAGATCGTATGCCCACGGAAAATGACCGATATTGCCTTCATGTGTCCACAATAAATTGAAATTTTTATCAAACGCCCACATTTTTTTATAACGATTTTTCAAAATGATGTCCTGTGGAAATTCACTTCCGGTCAAATTGGCGATGATGATGCAATCATGGGCTTCCGTATCTGGAAGTTCGTATGTTTTCTTCACCTCTCCTGTCGCCCCGTCGAGAATCTTGAACTTTTTATCCATGACACATAAAACTTCATTTTGGCCATCGCCGTCGATGTCGTAGATTTGGGCCGGGTAATCCGAACCGGGACCCCCCGCCTCCGGATCCGGTGTCCCAACTTGCCAGATCACATGGCCCTCTAAATCAAAAGCTGTTAAACATTGAACTTGATGCGGTATGTAACGGTCATCAATGCCACCGTCCGGTTGAACCATTAATAACTCCATGCGCCCGTCACCGTTCAAATCGCCGATCAACATTTTATTCCGTAAACCAGCCGCGCTGATGTCCACAGTCCCAAGCAACTCGGGCTGCGTGACCCCCTCTTTAACAACTGAAGAATCCGATTTTCCTTCGCCCATTTCAATCCCCCCAAAAAGACAATTTAAGCTTTCCGTCTTCCCTTGATTTCAAACACTTGAAGGTTGGCGTATTCCGCAATCAAAGGCGCCATTTGTCGGAATCCAATTTTCCCAACCCCCAATGGCAGCCCGTACTTTTTACCATCGTCAAACCAATGAAAAACAGATAAATCATTGATCAGAAAGGTAATTTCGCCTTCGTATTGAAGCAAAGTGAGCCGGTAGGGACCTTCGGCATCCCCCACTGCTGGAATCGGGTCCGCTCCTTGAGTCACTAGGTGAAAACCGTAACTTTTACGCAAATTGCAAGTATGAAAAATTCGTTCATCCGGCTGTTTACGGCGAAAATAGGAAACATGGTACGTATTTATGTCCCCATGATGGTATTGATCGTAAATACCTGTACGCGAAGAAAGCTCGGCATCAAAAAGGTCCTCCCCGTTTCTCCCCATTGCAGAAAAAAACAAAATACATAACCCTGGTTCACGGAGCGGCCAAAAGTCCCATGTGACTGCAACATTAGCCGGAAAATTTTCCGGACACCAAAAAACAAAATTTGATTTTTGACCTTCTTTCGGATTACGCTTATTTTCCATTCGCATTCTTTGTAGCGGAAAGCTGATGGCTGCCTCGCCCTCCAATTGAAATTCTCGAATATCATCCAAAGACTGAAGTGGATTTTCATAAATTAAACTCGTGTCATATCGGTCTTTCCAGTTCATGTTTTGTACTCTCTCCTTTTGGGAACTTTCTTCAGGCATACAAACGAAACCAGGCGGACGCCAAGGGAATAAACTCATTGGAATAGCGGTGTACACCGTTTTTCAAGTATGTTAACGAACGGGTCCCCGGAAGCCGGTTGAATAAAGCATCAATTGTTTCGGGAGGACATGTGTCATCCTTTCCCCCTGCTGTCAACAACACGGGAACCGTCAGCCGATATGCATGTGAAAGTGTATCGATGAAGCCCAGTGCCTTCCATCCAGCCGCTGGTTCTTCCAAATAGCGAAACCCTCGCGAAGCCCGACCATAAGCCCCGCAGCCATCCGCTAACATAAAATGCGTTAAGAAAGGTAAATCCGCTGCCACACATCGGACTCCATGTTCATGATATAGGGAACCAAGCAACAATGCGCCTCCACCGCCTTGGCTCGTTCCAAAAAAGGAAACCCTGTCCCTTAACACTTCCGGTTGATTCATCGCCCAATCAATAGCCATCAGACAATTGGCCAACCAGTTTTTATAGCCTTTTTCCCCTTGGCTAGATACTGTGTTGGGTAGAACAGGCCAGTCAGTATTCTCCTTTTTGCTTTCATCCGGCCCTTCAGGAGTTACATACCCAAGCGGACAAATATGAAGCACGTTATAGCCTTCCCTTACCAATGCAGGATGTGTACTCATTTCCGCACCGTACCCGGGTACATGGACAAGAAGCGGAGCCGGAGTCGAATGGGCTGGCTGCCAATACCCATAAAATGTATCCATACTTTGGGGTGAAAATTGAACATAACGGAATTCTTCACTAAAATGAAAAACGCCCAGACGATCAGAGAATCCGTTTTCCTCCAATATATGTGCCTCGCATTTTGTATTTTTAGCCAGATCCCAAATGGAAGCCACCCAGTCCTCCAACTCTTTCTGCGTCGGATAAAAAGCCGTCATTTCTGATGGTGTCCCAATACTCCATCCCCCATTTCTCCGAATCATTCAGTCTACCAATCAATTAAACGAAGTAACTGAATTTACGACCCCTGATCAGGTTCGCAATTAAATTTATATCCTGCTTTGATTTTTGTCACGATATATTTTGGATTTTTCGGATCTTCCTCTATTTTTTTTCGTATGTTTTTAATATGAACATCGATCGTTCTGCCGTCTCCAATATAACGATACCCGTAAGTCTCATAAGACAATTCCCGGCGATTGAATGTTTTCTTAGGGTGTTTAACTAATACCTCCAATATTTTGAATTCAGTAAATGTCAGATTCACAAAATGACCGCCTATAAAGACTTCTCTTCTCTCGAAATTCACAGCGAGATGCCAGTTATTAAAGGAAATCATGCGATTATTGT
>DASTWO010000001.1:0-6206 GCA_035776675.1 Caryophanales bacterium | reverse complement strand
TGACCGAAATTTCCTTTTGCGGGGAAAAGGGGAATCAGAGACGCTGACTGATGACCGAAATTCCTTTTTGCGGAGAAAAGGGGAATCAGAGACGCTGACTGATGACCGAAAATCTTATTTTGAGGTATTTTGGTCATCAGCGGCTCTAAATAGTTACCGAAATCTCCTTTTGGATGCCAATACGGTAACCATTAAAGCGAGAAAGTGCCCGAAAGGCCAACGTCGGGGAGGTTTCGGTCACCGAAGTGGCGGAACGGTGCCCGAAAGGCCAACATCGAGGAGGTTTCGGTCGCCGAAGTGGCGGAACAGTGCCCGAAAGGCCAACGTCGAGGAGGTTTCGGTCGCCGAAGTGGCGCAAAAAGTGACAGAACCCCGTTCGAAACCCGCCCGGCGGGGCAAAAACGGGCACAATCCAGCCGTAACATAAGGCGCAAAATGGAAAGAAGCCGCAAATTGTGGCTTCTTTCTTGTTTATTGCGGGGCAGTCGTGGGAAAATAATTATACAGGAACCCATGACGAGGCGGGGAGGAATATGAGATGAGAACCAATCCCCTGTACAGAATTTACAAGATTGTCCGGATGGCAGTCGTTTTTTTTATTGAGATTTTTTGGTTTCAGAAGCGGCACAAGGTTTGGGACCAGGAAACGGAGCAGGCCTGGGATAGGCTGATGGAGAAGCAGGCGGAAATATACAAAGAGACTGCGATTGAGCTTGGTGGCCTGTTGATCAAGCTCGGGCAATTCCTGAGCGCCCGTGCGGATCTTCTTCCGCGAGTGTTCATCGACAAAATGGAGGGTCTGGTTGACCATGTGCCGCCGTTGCCGTGGGAAGTGGCGAAAGAAACGCTGGAGAAGGAATGGGGACGCCCTTACGAGGAAATTTTACATAAAATTAGTGAGAATCCAGTGGCTTCCGCTTCCATCGGGGAAGTTTACCGAGGGACTCTCTACAGCGGAGAGGATGTAGCCGTCAAAATTCAGCGCCGCGACATCGAGAAAATCATGCACATTGATTTTAAAGCGATTCGGATTGTGGTCTGGTTGATGAAGCATTTGACCTCATTCGGGAAGAAAATCCATTTGGACGGCCTTTACCGGGAATTGGTGAAGGTGACCAAACATGAGCTGGATTTCGAAAAAGAACTCGAGAACGGCAATTTCTTCCGAAACGGATTTGCCGAGAATGACGCGGTGTACATCCCCGAATTTTATGATGAATACAGCTCGAAAAAAGTGCTTGTGATGGAATGGATCGAAGGAACAAGGGTGACGAATCAGTCCTTTCTGCAACAGCATGACATCGAACCAAAGAGGTTGGCCAACACAGTGGTGGATTGTTTCATCAAGCAATTTCTGGACATGGGCAAATTTCATGCGGACCCCCATTCCGGCAATGTTATGGTCCAGAAGGACGGAAGACTTGTTCTAATCGACTTCGGAATGGTGAGCGGAATTGAGAAAAGGGATATTTCCTCGATTACGGAATTGATCGCCGGGCTGATTTTTGAAGATTATGGAAAAGTTTTCGAGGCATTGGAAGATCTCGGGTTTCTGTTGCCTTCCGCCAATGAACGGGAATTGGAAGAGTCGATCAAGATGATTCTGGATGTTTATATGCATCACGGAAATAGGGAAGTGGACAGCGAGTTAATGGAAGACATGCTTCGGGAGATTACAGCGGTCATGCATCGCCAGCCGATTCAGTTGCCGAGCGAATTTGCTTTTTTGGGCCGCGCGGTCTCGGTATTGGTCGGCCTTCTTTACAGCATCGACCCGGACATTGATTTTCTCGAAAGCGCACGTCCCTCCGTCAATAAATGGATCGAAGGAAACCAGGATTCCGTGCAAACTTCACCTTTGGAATATGCGAAAGATTGGGCGAAACCGCTGGTCCAAATTCCAACTCTGGCAAGAGATTACCTTAAAGCCCCCTATCGACAGATGGATTGGGATCGGGAAAAGCAACGTGATCATTATACGCATGACGTATTCGTTTCAGGAAAGCGGTATGCGTCCGGATTATTTTTTCTCGGGATGATTGGATTGTTTATTAGTCTGTTTTTTGAGAGAGCCGCCCTTACTTTTGGATGTGCGGGTTTTTCAGCAGTTACGTTGATTTTTTATATGATCATAGCTGTTAAGCATTTCCGCTGGATCCAGCATTTGAATCAAAGGAGATAAATGATCTTGTTCATGTTGTCGGAACTTGTCCTATGGCGTATAATGGAAGAAATGAGGAGGCGGCGCCGGTGGATAACATGTCAACGGATGATAAAATCAATATGATATTGCAGATGGTTAAAGAGTTAAACGGTAATGTAAATGAGACGGGGAATAATGTAAATCAATTAAGCAATACCGTAAATCAATTAAGCAATACCGTAGGTCAATTAAGCAATACCGTAGATCAATTAAGCAACACTGTAGATCAATTAAGCAGTGATGTTAAAGAAATCAAAGAAGACCAAAAACAAATGAATGAGCGGTTGGGCAAGGTCGAAATAGGCTTGAAGGTTTTCATTAAGGAAACCAATGAAAACAAAATCGAAACCGAAAGGATTAAACATCACGTCGGACTTGAATTTTGACAATCCCCGTCCGGCATGTTATAGTAATCAAGAAATGAATATCCTTGAACAAAGCAGAGGCACCCGCTTCTCACCTGATCGACGCTTAAGGCAGTCGGCTGGTTCCGGACGAACATTTTGAGATTCAGTGTGGGTGCAGTTTGTACCGACGCTTTTTTTGTTCGGTTAATTGACCGGGTTGAAACCCGGCGGCAATTGACACGGAATGCATAACGAAGCGGAACAATTCCATGGAGGTGGCTGATAATTAGTAAGGATATGATTGTGAACGAGGGCATTCGTGCCCGCGAGGTACGATTGATCGGTGCGGACGGCGATCAAATCGGCGTGATATCGAAGAAAGAGGCGCTTCACATGGCGCAAAACGCCAATCTCGACCTGGTGATGGTGGCACCGAAAGCCAAGCCGCCGGTATGCCGCATTATGGATTACGGGAAATATCGTTATGAACAGCAGAAGAAAGAGAAAGAGGCCCGTAAGAACCAGAAAACGATCACTTTAAAAGAAATCCGTCTAAGTCCGAATATCGAGGAGCACGATTTCAACACGAAACTTCGCAACGCCAGAAAGTTTCTGGAGAAGGGTGACAAGGTGAAAGCCAACATTCGTTTTCGTGGACGGATGATCACGCACTCCGAAATCGGGCGGGAAGTTCTGTTGCGGATGGCCAAGGAATGCGGCGATATTTCTGAAATTGAGCACAAGCCGAAAATGGACGGTCGCAGCATGTTTCTGATCCTTGCTCCAGTGAACGAAAAGAAATAACTTAAGTCAACATCTACGACCAACGGAAAAATGATAGGAGGAACCACTTAATGCCGAAAATGAAAACGCACAAAGGGGCCGCGAAACGCTTCAAGAAAACCGGAACAGGCAAAGTCAAGCGCAACCACGCGTTCACGAGCCACTTTTTCAGACACAAATCGCAAAAGCAGAAGCGCAAGTTGCGCAAAGGGGCCATGGTGGCCAAGAGTGACGAGAAAAATATCAAGAGATTACTAAACAGCTAAGAGGAGGGTTTCACGATGCCAAGAGTCAAAGGTGGATATGTAACAAGACGCCGTCGTAAGAAAGTGCTGAAGCTGGCGAGAGGTTACTTCGGCGCTAAACATAAATTATTCAAGGTTGCCCAGCAACAAGTCTTCAAATCGATGCAATACGCTTACCGGGATCGCCGTCAACGGAAGCGCGATTTCCGCAAGCTGTGGATCACACGAATCAACGCCGCTGCAAGGTTGAATGGCCTTTCCTACAGCCGGATGATGCACGGATTGAAGCAAGCCAACGTGCAGGTTAACCGCAAGATGTTGGCGGACCTTGCCGTTCATGACGAGAAAGCTTTTGCTGAACTGGCAAGCAAAGCGAAAGAAAGCTTGAAATAAAAACAGAGCAGGCCGTTCTCCTGATTAGGAGAGCGGCCATGTTCATTTTTCAAGCATTCAAAAGAAGGTTAACCAGGCTTTTCTGATTTTTCAAAGGACCTACACCGTCAACCTTTGACTGGGTATTGACCAGGACGGCATGTGGAACGGATTGAACCGAAAAGGATTGTGACAATTTACCGGATTTAATGTAAACAATCCCGTCATTGATACGATCGGTAATGGTTTTGTCATCCAAGGTTTCGTCACTGTTTATAATGACGAAGTTCAGGTCATAGTTGGACTGAATCTCGTGGAGCTTATCCAGAATTGATTTGCAGATAGGGCAGGTGCTCTTGACGAATAACAACAACGTCTTTTTGTCTTTAAAGAGTTGGCTGGAGACGATTTTGTTTCCATTGTAATCAAATTCACGAAAACTTGGAGGATTGTCGTCAATCTGCAGACTGCCAATTTCGATCCCACGGATACTTTGGATTCTTCCGATAAAATCCCCGATGTATCTGGCCAATAAATAAACCAAGCCAATCAAACAAACAACCAGCAAGGTGTTGAATAATAAGAGAATTTCAGTCATGTCCATTTGTTATCCCCTCTCCTAATAGATTTTCCTGATAAATTGATAGACACGATCCAGTTTCAGGTATTCTTTAATGATTGCGACTACGAGCATCAACCCTGTGGAAAACATGATCATCCAGATCCGCCCGAAAACCGAAAAGTTCGCGGTATCATTTCTTTCGATGACGAAAGCCAAAATGATCATAAACATGAAAAAACAATTGCGTCCTATCATTCTGTAGGTCAATCGATCATTTTCTAGGACACTGCCGCATCCGCAATCAATATTGGTGTTTCCCCTCAGCAAATTGATAAGAACCGCAAGGGTGTATATCCCTAATAATACAAGGGCAACGACAATGTTGAAGATCTCTATATGTAAAGTGAAAAATGAGAAAATCAGAAAAACCTCAGTGAGTATAAATAATACAAGCAATGGCTTGTTAAACCCGGTTTTAACAATTTGATAGTTTTCCATAGCGGCTGCATGTTCCCTGAAATGGATAACCTTATCCATCGCAGTTGTCATAAATAAAACGGAAAAAGTTGAAACAATGGTGATGTAAATAACACTCATACTGGCAGTTCCCCCTTTCGTCGGTACCATTTCTCCTGTGTTTCATAAAGCTTCCGATACGCACCGTTTAATTGGATTAATTCATCATGTGAACCTTTCTCGATAATACGGCCATGGTCCATTACAATAATTTCATCCGAGAGCAAAGCCGGGCCAATACGATGAGAAATACAAATAATAGATTTGTCAGTAGCCTTGGCATATAAATTTTCAAGAATGTCGATTTCAGACAAAGGATCAAGGCTTGAAGTGGGTTCATCTAAGATAATGAGGTCTCCATCCCGAAACAGAGCTCTTGAAAGAGCAAGACGCTGCCACTGTCCGCCCGATAGTTGACTGCCATTATCAAAGATATTGCCGAGTTGGGTCTCATAATGGTAAGGCAACTTCTCTATTTCTTCGAATAATCCCGTTTTAGAAGCCGCATTTCGAACCATGAAGTCATTGTCCATGTTTTCATGGTTTCCGAATCCGATATTTTCTTTAACACTGAACATATACTTGACATAATCCTGAAAGAGAACCGAAATTCTTTTCTGGAAAGAGGTTTTATCAACATTCTTCAAATTTTCGCCGTTTATCAATAGCTCACCTGTTGATGCCTCATACAATCCAGTTAAACACTTTGTTAGTGTGGTTTTGCCAGAGCCGTTTTGGCCAATGATGGTAATGTTTTTCCCGATTGGAATGTCCAGGTCAATATTTGAAATGGACGGCTGGTTACGACTTGGGTATTGGAAGGTAATATTCCGAGCCTTGATCCTGTCTAATTTTTCAATCATTTCCTTGTTCGCTGAATCTGATTCTTCGTCTATGGCAAGAAAACTCCTGTATTCGTTAACATATAGGGATTTCTCGTAAACATCGGAAATATTCCGGCTGGACATTTCCAAACTGTCTTGTATGTTCTGGACGGAATGCAGCACAGCCACAAAGCTTCCGACCATTAGTTGACCTCGATAAATCAAATAAATTGAGAAAAGTCCAGATAAACCGTATGTAATCGTCACAATAACCTCCGCAGCAAACGTCCAAGCCGTTCGTTTCTTAAGAAGTTGATACTGGCTTTCAGTTTTCTTGTGGTAAAGGGTTTCCCA